>NZ_PSUB01000009.1:0-153673 GCF_002931595.1 Rathayibacter sp. AY2B9 | reverse complement strand
GGCGGGCGCGCCGGCCCCCGCTGCCGCCGCGCCCGCCGCCTCCCCGGAGCCCACCGACTCCAACCCCGGCTACGTCACCCCGCTCGTGCGCAAGCTCGCCGGCGAGAACGGCATCGACCTCTCCACCCTCACGGGAACCGGAGTCGGCGGCCGCATCCGCAAGCAGGACGTCCTCGACGCGGTCGAGGCCGCCAAGTCGGCTCCGGCCGCCCCGGTCTCGGCGCCCGCCGCCGCAGCCGCCAAGGCCGCGCGCACCCCGCTCGAGACGTCGCCCCTCCGCGGCACCACGCAGCCGATGTCGCGCCTGCGCAAGGTCCTCGCGCAGCGCGCCGTCGAGTCGATGCAGACGAGCGCCCAGCTCACCTCGGTCATCGAGGTCGACGTCACGGCGGTCGCCCGCTTCCGCGACTCGGTCAAGAAGAGCTTCCAGGAGAAGACCGGCGCCAAGCTGTCCTTCCTCCCGTTCTTCGCCCTCGCGGCGGCCGAGGCGCTCAAGGCCTACCCGGTGATCAACTCGACCCTCGACGGCGAGTCGATCGTCTACCCGGACCACGAGAACATCAGCATCGCCGTCGACACCGAGCGCGGCCTGCTGACCCCGGTCCTCAAGAACGCGTCCGAGCTGAACCTCGCGCAGATCGCCTCCACCATCGGAGACCTGGCCGAGCGCACCCGCAACAACAAGCTGAAGCCCGACGAGCTCGCCGGCGGCACCTTCACGCTGACCAACACCGGTTCGCGCGGGGCCCTGTTCGACACTCCCGTCGTGTTCCTGCCGCAGACCGCGATCCTCGGCACCGGCATCGTCACCAAGAAGCCGGCCGTCGTGCAGGTGGACGGTGCTGACGCCATCGCGATCCGCTCGACCGTCTTCCTCGCGCTCTCGTACGACCACCGCACGGTCGACGGAGCCGACGCGGCGCGCTTCCTGGTCGCGATCAAGGAGCGCCTCGAGGAGGGCTCGTTCGAGAACGACCTCGGCATCTGACACGCTCCCCCTGAGCGCGCCTCTCACGAGGCCGCTCCGGTGTAGACGTCGCGGATGAGCCAGCCGGCCTCCGTCCTGATGATCAGGACGGAGGCCGCTGTCGTCCCCGGGGCCGTCCGGAGGTGCACGACCGCCGATGCCCCGTTCACGTCGACGAGGACGGCCGACGCCTCCCCCGTCGCCGGGACAGCGGAGGCGGGGCCGTCCGCTGCGTCGCCGAGCGGCGAGTCCGCCGTGACCAGACCGCGGGCGCACTCCCGGTCCCCGCACGCGCGCACCGCGTCGATCAGCACCTCCGCCGCCTGCTCGGCGTCGAGTGAGGTCGCCGCGACCGGAGCCGGCGGTGCCGCGGTCGCCACCGCCGGCGGAGCCGACCGAGCCGGAACGGGCGCGGCTGCGGTCGACGCCTCCGCATCCTGCACCTGCCGATCGGGCCCGCCCGCGAGCGAACCGGCGAGCACCGCTCCCAGCACGATCGCCGTCCCGACGGAGAGCGGTCCCCGACGCCGGACGACGAACGCCCGGAGGCGGTCCTGCCAGCCGTCGAGCGGATGGACCCGCCTGTGCCGGGCAGCCGGAGCGGGCACCGCCTCCCGACCCCGTGCATCCGCGCCGGACGTCGGCAGCGCCCGCACCGCCTCGCCTATCCCCTGCGGATCAGCGAGTCCGTAGAGGTTGCCCTCCAGCGCCAGCAGGTCGCGGTGCCGCGCCAGGGCGGCGACCGGCAGCTCCGGGCAGAGCATTCCGAGGCGCTCCAGGACCCGCTGCAGCGCGTCGCGCGCCGCACGCGGGGTGTCGACGGCGGGCGTCGTCAGCAGCAGCAGCGGCCGACCCTCCTCCGTCAGGCCGATGTCGTCCGTCGTCGGAGCCAGCCATGCTCCCTCGAGCGCGGCCGAGCGGACCGCGCCCACCACGGGGGCGAGGAGGGTGACCGCGGCGCCGAGTCCGATCCCCCGCTCGACCCGCAGGAACCTCTCGAGCGTGGCGACGACGGGAGGGGCGGTCGACACGATGCACCTCCTCGGAGACGACTCCACCCGGACGATGCTCTCGCGGTGGCGGTGCTCGGCGAGCCGAGCCACCGCCGACGCCTGCAGCGCCTCGGCCTCCCGCGGCCGCATCGTCCGCTCGGCCGACGGTGCGGCGTCCGGCGCAGGCGTCCACCGCCTCCCCGTCCGCGCTCCGCCGATCCTCCGGCCCTGGACCGTCCCGCTGCTCGTCATGAGGCGAGCCTGACCGCAGGCCGAGGCGGAGGACGCCCGCCGATCCCGATCGGTGGAGGGATCGGCGCACGTGCCCTCTGTGGAGGAGTCGGATCCGCGTCCGGGGTCCGCCGCCGCGCTCCCGCTCGGTATCCTTGACGTCATGGCACGCAGCACGGAACCGTCGACGAAGGCGGTCAAGGAACCCGGACGTCTCAAGCAGATGTGGCAGGTGTTCCAGATGACCCGCCGCTACGACAGCAGCGCCGTCTGGATCATCCTCCTCGCGCTCCTGCTCCCGATCCTGCTCGGCGTGCTCCTCGGCATCCTGCTCGGCAACGGCAACGGCTTCGTGATCGCGCTGTGGATCATCGTGGGCGTGATGGCCGGCCTGGTCGCCGGACTCGCCGTGCTCTCGCGCCGCGCCGAGCGCGCCGCCTACGGGCAGATCGCCGGGCAGCCCGGCGCGGTCGGCGCCGTCCTGCGCAGCGGACTGCGCGGCACCTGGACCGGCGGCGAGATGCCCGTTGCCGTCAACGGCAAGACCCAGGACGCCGTCTACCGCGCCGTCGGCCGCGGAGGCGTCGTGCTGATCGCGGAGGGCCCCGCCTCCCGGACCAAGCGCATGCTCGAGGACGAGCGGCGCAAGGTGTCGCGGATCCTGCCGAACGTCCCCGTCACCTTCGTGCACGTCGGCTCCGACGCCGATGCGACTCCGCTGCACAAGGTGCCGAGCCGCCTCTCGAAGACGAAGAAGGTCCTCACCAAGGCCGAGGTCCTCGCGGTGAAGAACCGGCTCTCCTCGCTCAACACGTCGCTGCCCATCCCGAAGGGCGTCGACCCCTTCAAGGTGCGCCCTCAGCGATCGCGCTGACGCAGACGCGACAGGCCGGTCGGGATCTCTCCCGGCCGGCCTGTCGCGTCTGCGGCGCGAGTCAGTAGCGGACGAGAACCGTGCCGGCCACCTTGTCGTGGAAGCCGCGCTGGTCCGAGTCCCAGACGAGCGCCGGCACCAGCACGGCCAGCAGCACAGAGCGCACGATCGGGCGCCACACGCCGACCCAGCCCCCGCCGAGACGGATGACGCGCATCCCGAGCAGGCGGTGCCCGATGCTGCCGCCGATGGTGGGGATGAAGACGACCTGCAGCAGGACGAACAGCAGCAGGCTCGCCCAGCGGTCGTAGTCGAAGAACGCGAGCGACAGCAGAGCGGCGACGGCGAAGTCGACGGCCAGGGCGGCGATGCGGCGGCCGGACCGTCCGACCGAGAGGCGGCCCTCTCGGGGGAGGCCGAGACGCTCCCCCGGGTACGAGCTCGGGGCGGCGTCGGCGAAGGTCCTGCGGTCGGCGGCTGGCATCCTCCGATCCTATCCGCGGCGTCTCGGAGCGGACCGAGGAGCGGGTGGTCCGGCAGACGACGTGGAGCCCGACCCCGGACCGGCCCCGTAACATGTCGGAAACAACAGGGACACGGTGGGGAAACCCCCCGTCACTACCCTGGAACGGCTGCGCTCTGCAGCACCCCGTCACGCCATTGGAGACCTTTGCATGTTTAAAGATTCTTCCGAGGTGCTCTCGTTCATCAAGGACACGGACGTCAAGTTCCTCGACATCCGGTTCACCGATCTCCCCGGTGTCCAGCAGCACTTCAACATCCCCGCCTCGACTGTCGATGAGGAGTTCTTCTCCGTCGGTCAGCTCTTCGACGGGTCCTCGATCCGCGGATTCGCGAACATCCACGAATCGGACATGCAGCTGATCCCTGACGTGACCACCGCCTACGTGGACCCGTTCCGCGTCGAGCGCACGCTGATCCTCGTCTTCGACATCTACAACCCGCGCAACGGCGAGATCTACTCCAAGGACCCGCGTCAGGTCGCGAAGAAGGCCGAGAAGTACCTCGCGTCGACCGGCATCGCCGACACCGCGTTCTTCGCCCCCGAGGCGGAGTTCTACATCTTCGACGACGTCCGCTACGAGATCACGCAGAACTCCGCGTTCCACTCCGTCGACTCGGTCGAGGGCGCCTGGAACTCGGGACGCGTCGAGGAGGGCGGCAACCTCGGCAACAAGACGCCCTACAAGGGCGGCTACTTCCCGGTGAGCCCCGTCGACAAGCAGGCCGACCTCCGCGACGACATCTGCCTCAAGCTGATCGACGCCGGCCTCATCCTCGAGCGCTCGCACCACGAGGTGGGCACCGGCGGCCAGGCCGAGATCAACTACCGCTTCGACACGATGGTCCACGCGGCGGACGACATCCTGAAGTTCAAGTACATCGTCAAGAACACGGCCGAGCAGTGGGGCAAGACCGCCACGTTCATGCCGAAGCCGCTCTTCGGCGACAACGGCTCGGGCATGCACACCCACCAGTCGCTGTGGAACGACGGCACGCCGCTCTTCTACGACGAGAACGGCTACGGCGGTCTCTCGGACCTCGCGCGCTGGTACATCGGCGGCCTGCTCAAGCACGCCCCCGCCGTCCTCGCGTTCACGAACCCGACGGTCAACTCGTACCACCGCCTGATCCCGGGCTTCGAGGCGCCGGTCAACCTGGTCTACTCGGCCGGCAACCGCTCCGCGTCCATCCGCATCCCGATCACGGGCACGAACCCGAAGGCCAAGCGCATCGAGTTCCGTGCGCCCGACGCCTCCGGCAACCCGTACCTCGCGTTCGCCGCCCAGTTGATGGCGGGCCTCGACGGCATCAAGAACCGCATCGAGCCGCACGAGCCGGTCGACAAGGACCTCTACGAGCTGCCCCCCGAGGAGGCGAAGCTCATCCCGCAGGTCCCCGCGACCCTGGGCGAGGCGCTCGACGCCCTCGAGGCCGACCACGACTTCCTCCTCCAGGGTGGCGTGTTCACTCAGGAGCTCATCGACACCTGGATCGAGTACAAGCGCGAGAAGGAGATCAAGCCCCTCGCGCAGCGTCCTCACCCGTTCGAGTTCGAGCTGTACTACGGGGTCTGATCCCGCAGCACTGCCGAAGGGCCGTTCCTCCTCGGAGGGGCGGCCCTTCGCCGTCCCCGGCGCGCGGGCGTCAGCGGTAGGAGGGAGCGTCTCCCGCGGCCGGCCCGTAGAACAGGCGCTCGAAGACCGCGCGGGAGCGGCGGGTCACGCCGAGGTAGTCGTCCTCGAGCGCCGTCGCGGACCCGGCCGGATACTCGAGCAGGCGCGCGACGCCCTCGAGCTGCCGACGGTCGGTCGGGAGGACGTCGCTGGTGCGGTTGCCCCAGAGCGTGGTGCCCGAGCGGACACGGGACGCGAGGATCCACGCGGCACGCAGCCGCTCCGCGTCCTGCGGGCCGACCATGCCCTCCTCCTCCGCGACCGCGAGGGCGGTGAGGGTCGAGGTGGTCCGCAGCGCCGGGGTCCGCCGCGCGTGCTGCAGCTGGAGGAGCTGCACCAGCCACTCGACGTCGCTCAGCGATCCGCGGCCGAGCTTGAGGTGACGGCGGGGGTCGGCGCCCTGCGGCAGACGCTCGCTCTCGACCCGTGCCTTGATCCGCTTCACCTCGCGGATGTCGCGGTCGGAGACCGCTCCCGGGTAGCGGACCCCGTCAGCCAGCTCCTCGAAGTCCTCGATGAGCGCCTGGTCCCCCGCCACTCCCCGCGCCCGGAGCAGCGCCTGCGCCTCCCAGGTCAGCGACCAGCGGGCGTAGTAGGCGCGGTAGGAGTCGAGGGAGCGCACGAGGGGCCCGTTCTTGCCCTCGGGCCGCAGGTCGGCGTCGAGGTCGAGCGGCAGGCGGGAGTCCTCCGTGAGCCGGACCAGCTCGGCGACGACGAACTGCGAGTAGAGCTGGGCCTGGTGCGGCTCGGCGGTGCCGGGTCGCTGGACGTACATCACGTCGGCGTCGGAGCCGAAGCCCAGCTCCGCCCCTCCGTACCGGCCCATGCCGATGATCGCGAACTCCGCGTCGGCGCCGGGCCGGGTCGCACTGCCGCGCCGGATGGCGGCGAGCACGCCGCCCAGCAGTGCGCTGATGATGTCGGTGAGGCTGGTCGCGATCTCCTCGATCGAGCTGAGACCGAGCACGCCCCCCATGGCGGTCCGCAGCACCTCGCGCCGGCGCATCGAGCGGAGGACCGAGGCGACTGCGTCGGGCGTCTCGTGCCGGGCGAGCACGGCGCGCACCTCCTCGGCGAGCTGGGCGGCGCTGCGGGGGCGGAGGGCGTCGTCGTCCTCGAGCCAGGCCGCCGACTCCGGGATGCGGTCGAGCAGCTCGCCGACGAAGCGCGATCCGGAGAGCACCGTGGTGAGCCGCTTGGCGGCTCCGGACGAGTCGCGCAGCATCCGGAGGAACCAGGGCGTCCCGCCCAGTGCGTCGCTGAGGCGCCGGAACGCGAGCAGGCCGTAGTCGGGGTCCGGTCCGTCGGCGAACCACTGCAGCATCACCGGCACGAGGTGGCGCTGGATGCTCGCGCGGCGCGAGACGCCCGAGGTCATCGCGGCGATGTGACCGAGCGCCCCGCGGGCGTCCGCGAAGCCGATGGCGGCGAGGCGCGCCTCCGCCTGGCCGGTGGACAGCTCGGCACCGCCGTCGGAGAGCGCGGCGACCGCGGAGAGCAGCGGACGGTAGAACAGGCGCTCGTGCAGGCCCCGGACGCGGTGCTTGATCCCGTTCCAGACGCTCAGCAGCTCCTCCGCCGTGCGGGCGAGCCCGCTGGAGCGGGCGAGGGTCCGCAGCTCGTGCTCGTCCCGCGGCATCAGGTGCGTACGCCGAAGGCGCCGCAGCTGGAGGCGGTGCTCGAGCAGCCGGAGTGCCCGGTAGTCCTGCGCGAACTCCTCGGCGGCGGAGCGGCCGATGTACCCGTGGTCGGCGAGGGCGCCCAGGGCGAGGAGAGTCCCGGGCATGCGGATCTCGTCATCGGTCTGCCCGTGGACGAGCTGGAGCAGCTGCACCGTGAACTCGATGTCGCGCAGGCCGCCGGGCCCGAGCTTGATCTGGTAGTGGACGTCGTTCTGCGGGATGTTCTCGGTGACCCGCTCCCGCATCCGCTGCACCGACTCGACGAAGTTCTCGCGGGAGGCGCTCGACCAGACCTTGGGCGCGACCGCGTCGACGTACGCCCGCCCCAGCTCCTGGTCGCCGGCGAGCGGACGCGCCTTGAGCAGCGCCTGGAACTCCCAGCTCTTCGCCCACCGGTCGTAGTAGGTGATGTGCGACTCGAGGGTGCGCACGAGCGCGCCCTGCTTGCCCTCCGGGCGCAGGTTCGGGTCGACCTCCCAGAGCTCCGGCTCCATCGCCAGCGCAGAGGTCCCGCGCATGAGGAGCACGGCGAGCCGGGTGGCGACGTCGATCGCACGGGCGTTCGTCAGCTCCTTCTCCGGGTCGCCCTCGGCGACGAAGATCACGTCGACGTCGCTGACGTAATTGAGCTCGGACGCTCCCGCCTTGCCCATGCCGATGACGGCGAAGCGGGTGGCGGCGACCTCGTCCCGGCCGAAGCGGCCTGGGCCCGTGCCCTCGACCAGCTCGGTCCGCGCCACGGCGAGGGACGCCTCCAGCGCGGCTCCGGCGAGGTCGGCCAGCGCCCTCGTCACCCGGTCGATCGCCGCGGCGGGGTCGGCTTGGCTCAGATCGTGGACGACGATCCTGGTGAGGAGGCGGCGGTACCGGACGCGCAGCGCCGTCCAGCCCGCCTCCTCCCGGAGCGACGAGAAGCCGTCGACGGCGCCGACCGACTCGAGCAGCTCGGCCTTCATCTCGGCGCGCCCGGTGAGCGTGCGCACCGGCTCGAGCACGCTGGCCAGCTCGTCGGGCCGGCGCTGGAGGAAGTCGGCGAGGCCGGAGGAGGCCCCCACCACCAGAAGCAGCCGGGTCAGTGCCTCGTCGTCGGCGAGGACCGCGTCCATGCGGTCGCGGTGCCGCCGCAGCAGGTCGATCAGAGCGAGCAGCGCCTCGTCCGGGTCCGCCACCCGGGCGAAGGAGGGCAGCACCGACTCGAGCTGCCGCCCGGCGAGCTCCTCCGCCTCGGCCAGCCGCGCCCCGGTCTCGCCGAGCGCGGCGAAGCCGAGGCGTGCGACATCGCGGAGGGAGCGTTCACGGGGCATGGCCGAGGCGTCAGAGCATCTCGAGATTGCTGCGCAGCTCGTACGGCGTGACCTGGGCGCGGTACTCGGCCCAATCCTTCCGCTTGTTGAGCAGCACGAAGTTGAACACCTGCTCGCCCAGCGTCTCGGCCACGAGCTCGGACTCCTCCATCAGCGAGATGGCGCGGTCGAGGCTGGCGGGCAGAGCGCCGTAGCCGAGCGCCCGGCGCTCCGCGTCCGAGAGGGCCCACACGTTGTCCTCGGCCTCGGCCGGGAGCTCGTAGCCCTCCTCGATGCCCTTGAGCCCGGCCGCCAGGAGCAGCGAGTACGCCAGGTAGGGGTTCGCCGCGGAGTCCAGCGCCCGGTACTCGATGCGCGACGACTGCCCCTTGTTGGGCTTGTAGAGCGGAACGCGCACGAGGGCGGACCGGTTGTTGTGGCCCCACGAGACGTAGCTGGGCGCCTCGTCGCCGCCCCAGAGCCGCTTGTAGGAGTTGACGAACTGGTTCGTCACGGCGGTGATCTCGGGGGCGTGCTTGAGCAGGCCCGCGATGAACTGACGGCCGAGCTTCGAGAGCTGGTACTGGGCGCCCTGCTCGTAGAACACGTTCACGTCGCCCTCGAAGAGCGAGAGATGCGTGTGCATGCCCGAGCCGGGGTGCCCGGAGAGCGGCTTCGGCATGAACGTCGCGTAGACGCCCTGCTCGATCGCCACCTCCTTGATCACGGTGCGGAAGGTCATGATGTTGTCGGCCGTGGTGAGCGCGTCCGCGTAGCGGAGGTCGATCTCGTTCTGGCCGGGGCCCGCCTCGTGGTGGCTGAACTCGACCGAGATGCCCAGATCCTCCAGCATGCGCACGGAGCGGCGGCGGAAGTCGTGCGCCGTGCCTCCGGGGACGTTGTCGAAGTACCCGGCGGAGTCGACCGGCTCCGGACCCTCGGCGCCGAAGGACGACGACTTGAGGAGGTAGAACTCGATCTCGGGGTGCGTGTAGAAGGTGAACCCGCGCTCGGCCGCCTTCGCCAGCGTGCGCTTGAGCACGTTGCGCGGGTCGGCGACGGCGGGCTGGCCGTCGGGCGTCGTGATGTCGCAGAACATCCGCGCCGTCGGGTCGATCTCTCCGCGCCACGGGAGGATCTGGAAGGTCGACGGGTCCGGATGCGCGAGGACGTCGGCCTCGAAGGAGCGGGTGAGGCCCTCGATGGCGGAGCCGTCGAAGCCGAGCCCCTCCGCGAACGCGCCCTCCACCTCGGCCGGCGCGATCGCGACCGACTTCAGCGTGCCGACGACGTCGGTGAACCAGAGGCGAACGAATTTGATCCCTCGCTCTTCAATGGTGCGAAGAACGAAGTCCCGTTGCTTGTCCATCCAGACCCCTCCTGTTTCGACCCTCAGGCTACTGCCTCCGACCGGGGCCCGCGGGGCGCCCGAGGCGCGCCGTAGACTGGCGCCCATGTCAGCGCAGCCCGTGAAACGCGTTCGAACCCGCCACTTCCAGAACGCGAAGGACTCCGGTGTCCGCATCACCGGGCTGACCAGCTACGACCAGCTCACGGCGAAGATCTTCGACGACGCCGGGATCGACTTCCTTCTCGTGGGCGACTCCGCCGGCAACACGGTGCTCGGCTACGACACCACTCTGCCCGTCACCGTCGACGAGCTCATCCCGCTGGCGCGTGCCGTCGCCGGAGCCGTCGAGCGCGCCTTCGTCGTCGCCGACATGCCCTTCGGCTCCTACGAGTCGGGTGCCGACGACGCGCTGCACACGGCGTTCCGCTTCATGAAGGAGACGCACGCGCACGCGGTGAAGCTCGAGGGCGGGGTCCGCTCCGCCGAGCAGATCCGGCGCATCGTCGAGGCGGGCATCCCCGTGATGGCGCACATCGGCTTCACGCCCCAGAGCGAGCACGGGCTCGGCGGCCACATGGTCCAGGGGCGCGGCGAGGGCATCGAGCAGCTGCTCGCCGACGCACGAGCCGTCCAGGAGGCCGGGGCGTTCGCCGTCGTCCTCGAGATGGTGCCCGCGGACGCGGCACGTCAGGTGACGGAGGAGCTGCGCATCCCGACGATCGGAGTCGGAGCGGGACCGCACGTCGACGGACAGCTGCTCGTGTGGACGGACTTCGCCGGATTCACCACCGGCCGCATCCCCCGCTTCGTGAAGCAGTACGCGGATCTGCGCGGCGTGCTCACCGGAGCGGTCACCGCGTACCGGGACGACGTGGAGTCCGGCGCCTACCCCGGCGCCGAGCACAGCTACGACTAGCCGCGGTCAGCGGTCCTCGGCGGCGTCCTCCTCGGCCCACTTGCGGCTGTTCTCGTGCAGCCGCTCGAGGGCGTGCTCCGCCTCCTCGCGAGAGGAGAAGGGTCCCACCCGGTCGACGGAGGGGGACACGAATCCCTGCTCCACCGTGCCGGCCTTGAGGTTGTACCACCAGGAGTTCGTGTCGCCGTCAGCCATGCCGCGATCCTACGCCGCAGCCCGCGTCGGTCCGCACCCCCGCCCTTCGCTAGCATGGCCGCTATGACTGCTGCGGCGACCGCCATCGGGATCGACATCGGGGGAACGGGCATCAAGGGGGCCTCGGTGGACCTGGCCGCGGGCACCCTGCTCAGCGACCGGATGAAGCTCGCCACTCCCCCGGGAGGCACGCCGAAGGACATCGTCGCCACCGTCCAGCAGATCCTCGAGAAGATCCCGGACCTGCCCTCGGACACCCCGGTCGGCATCTGCTTCCCCGCCGTCGTCGTCCACGGACGGACGATGTCGGCGGCGAACGTGTCGGACGAGTGGATCGGCCTCGAGGCCGAGAAGCTCTTCGAGGACGCGATCGGCAGGAACATCTTCTTCGTCAACGACGCCGACGCGGCGGGCTACGCCGAGTCGCGCTTCGGAGCGGCGAAGGACAAGAAGGGCCTGGTCATCATGACCACCCTCGGCACCGGCATCGGGACGGCGCAGATCCACGACGGGATCCTCATCCCCAACGCCGAGCTCGGCCACCTCGAGATCCACGGCGGCGACTACGAGAAGAAGGCCTCGTTCGCCGCCAAGGAGCGCGACGACCTCGACTACAAGCACTGGGCGAAGCGCCTGCAGCGCTACTACTCCCACCTCGAGGCGCTGCTCTGGCCCGATCTCTTCATCGTCGGCGGCGGCATCTCCAAGCACCACGACGAGTTCCTCCCGCTGCTCGACCTGCGCACCCCGATCATCCCGGCGGCGCTCCGCAACAACGCCGGCATCCTCGGCGCGGCCGCGCTCGCAGGGCGGGGCTGAGTCTTTCTCCTCGGCGGTCCCCGCCCGCCGAGGCGCGGTCGGCCTCGGGAGGTGACGCGATCCGGCGAGCGGGGTGCGGACGGCTACGGCGAAACGCTGGCACGCGTTTCGCCGGTTCGCCTCGTGCGTGGCGCCGTGGCGCACGGGCGTGATCGGACCTTCGGGGTCCAGTCGTCGCGGTGAGCCACGACGGGGCGGGGCACCTGGTCCTCGGCGGTCGATCCGCAGCGGCGTCCCAGGACCGTCCTCCGGGACCGTCGCCTGCCGGACGCCGTGCTGCACCGCTTCGTCCGCAGGAGGCAGCGCGAGAGCTGGACCGCG
Source organism: Rathayibacter sp. AY2B9 (assembly GCF_002931595.1). NCBI lineage: Bacteria > Bacillati > Actinomycetota > Actinomycetes > Micrococcales > Microbacteriaceae > Rathayibacter > Rathayibacter sp. AY2B9. The sequence continues at coordinate 141,844 of NZ_PSUB01000009.1, read as the reverse complement.
CCAGTCCTGTCGAGTGGCGGCGCAAGGATGTATCGAGACCCGGGAACCGCCACGGCAGGCCGTCGCGCCGCCTGCGGGCGGGAGCGCGAGCTCGGCGACCGGTGGAGACGCGAGATGCCCCGCCGGGGCGGGGCATCTCGTGGCGAAGGGGTCGGCTGATACGCCGGGTTCTGTTCACGCCGCGCCTCTCGGCGGGCGCTGGACGGCCATCTCTCTCGGAGCCACGTCGCCGTGACCCTCCAGCGGTCTACCCGAGGACCCGACGAGCAGCCGCATCGTCCTCTGTCTGACCTTGCTCCGGGCGAGGTTTACCGAGCTGACCGGATCACTCCGGCCCCTGGTGGTCTCTTACACCACCGTTTCACCCTTACCGCCGGCCGGAGCCGACGGCGGTCTGTTCTCTGTGGCACTGTCTCGCGGGTCGCCCCGGGTGGGTGTTGCCCACCGCCCTGCTCTGCGGAGCCCGGACGTTCCTCGGCACCACGGCTCTCGCCGCGGTGACGCGACCGTCTTGCCGGCCCGTTCGCCCGTCCAGTGTACGGCTCAGGCGAGGGTGGACTCCTCGCCGCGCACCAGGATGCAGCCGCTGTCGGGGCAGAGGACGACCTCGTCGGGAGCGGAGGCGCGGATCCAGGAGAGGTCCGACTCGGTGAGGGCCACGCCGCTCCCCTCCGACACCTTCCCGCGGAGGAGGGCCGCGCCGACTCCGTAGCGGGCGCGCTGCTTCTCGTACAGCTCGACCAGGTCCTCCGGAAGGGTCGTCACCAGGTCCGCCCGGTCCCGGGCGAGCGCCTCCTGCTTGTCGCGGAGCTTCTCGGCCTGCGCGTCGCGCTCCTCGGCGAGGGTCCCGAGCGAGGCGACGACCTCGTCGCGCTCGGCCTGAGCCGCGGCGACCTCGGACTCGATGCCCTCGATCCGCTCCATCAGGGTCAGCTCGATGTCCTCGAGGTCTCCCCGTCGCTTCACGAGGGAGGTGATCTCGCTCTCGAGCGCGGCGATGTCCTTGGCCCCGGATGCGGTCTGCAGGCGGTCGCGATCGCGGGTGAGCCGCTTCTCGACCACGCTGACGTCGGACTCGATGCGCCCGAGCTCGGTGCGCACGTCCTCGAGGCGCCCTGTGCGCTCGGCGAGGGAGCGGCGGGTCTCGTTGTCGCGGGCCTGCATCGCCTGGATCCGCGCGATCTGCGGGAGCGTCGCGAGGGCGTGGCGCAGCTGCGCGCCCCTCGTGTCCAGACTCGCCAGAGTCAGGAGTTCGCGCTGGTGTGCGGGGCTGGCTTTCACGTGGCGGTCCTCGTTCCCGGCGCGCAGTACGGGCGCGCCGCGTCCATTCTCCCGTGCCCGCGGCGGGTCAGTGCACGATCGCGAAATCCCACGGGTCGGTGCGGGTCTCGCTCACCTCGACGGTGACCGTGGGCAGGGCCTCCCGCAGCGCGGTCGCGGCGACGTCGAGCCACAGCCACTCGCTCGCCCAGTGCGAGACGTCGATGAGGGCGGGCCCGGTGCCGTGCAGGGCCTTCTCGCGCGCCTCGGAGGCCGGGTGGTGCCGGAGGTCGGCGGTGATGAAGACGTCGCTCGTGCGGACGGCGGGGGCCTCCAGGAGGGAGTCCCCCGCTCCACCGCAGAGCGACACGCGGCGCACGGGTGTCTCGTAGGCGCCCGCGGCCCGCACTCCCCCTGCGGTGGCCGGCAGGAGCTCGGCCACGGCTCCGGCCAGGCGTCCGAGCGTCACCTCCTCGGGCAGATCGCCCACCCGGCCGAGCCCGACCGACGGGTCGGCGCCCGGGACGATCGGAGTCGTGCCGGTCAGGCCGAGGCGGGTCGCGATCACGTCCGAGACGCCGTCCGCGACGATGTCGGCGTTTGTGTGGGCCGAGATCAGTGCGCAGCCGCCCCGGACGAGGTCCGCGAGCAGGCGGCCCTTGTAGCCGTCCTCGGCGATCGAGGTGACGCCGCGCAGCAGCAGCGGGTGGTGCGCGACCAGGAGCTGGTATCCGCCGTCGACGGCCTCCGCGACGGTGTCGGAGACCGCGTCGACCGTGAGCAGGATCCGCTCCACCGCGGCGTCGGGGTCGCCGGTGACCAGGCCGGGCGCGTCCCAGCTCTCGGCGGCCGCCTCGGGCCAGAGACGGTCGATGACGGCGTGGACGTCGCGCAGTGAGGGCATGCGTCCAGGGTAGGGCCGCTCAGGGCGGGTGGTCGGTCTCCACGGCGCGGATCCCGGCGTCGGCCGCCGCGTCCAGGTCGGCTCGCGGGTGGTCGTCCGACTCCGGCAGGAGGACGGTGATGCCGCCGTACTGCTCGATCTCGAGCAGGCCCGCGACTCCGGAGGCGGCGAGCACGTGGCCGCCGATCCCGCCGGTGGTGTCGACGACGTGCGTGTGCAGGCCGGCGACGCTGATCCCCTGGAACGGCTGCGGGCCGACGAGGCCCAGCAGCGTGCCCTCGACGCCGGTCAGCCGGACCTCGTGCTGGTCGTGCATCGCGTCCGCCAGGCGGCGGTAGGGCTCCGCCTGCTCGATCGGCCGGCGCAGGGTCGGCGTCTCCGCCGCGCGCGCAGGCGGACGCCGACGAAGACGTCCGGACAGGGCACGAGCGAGCGCACCGCGGCCGGTCCGCCGAACGGCGCGATCAGGAGCCGTGGCGGCGCACGGTCGGTGGTCCGTGCTTGCCTGGGGACCATGAACGAGTACCTGCCCTGGGCCGTCGCGGCCGCCCTGCTCCTGGCCCTTCTCATCACGGTCGTCGCCGGCCGCCGACGGCGCACTGCGGCGAGAGCGGCGGCGGAGCAGGCCGCGGAGGAGGCCTCGGAGGAGCACCAGCGCACGATTGCCGAGCGCGACCGGAGCCACGAGGCGGCGCTCAAGGCATTGACGCGCGCGCGCGACGCCGAGCGCGACCTCAGTCGGACCGAGCTCGAGACCGCGCAGGAGGAGGCCGAGCAGACCCGTGACGCCCTCGCCAGGACCTGGAGCAGCGAGGCCGTCTCGCACACCCTGATCCGGGAGGCGTGCGCCTCGGCGGGGCTGTCCGGCGTTCTCGCCACGAACGTCGTCTTCGTACCGGTCGAGGCGCGCACGACGCGCCGCTTCCTCGCGCAGATCGACCATCTGCTGCTCACCCGGCACGGCGCGCTCATCATCGAGGCCAAGTACTGGCAGGGGGTCGTCTTCGACGGCGTGCGACCCGGTACCGTCCACCCCTCCTACGGCGTCCTCCTCGACGAGGACGCCCTGCCCGAGGCCTTCGCGGTTCAGATCGCACCGGGGACGGTGTCGCGGTGGACGGTGCGCACGCATGTCGAGCAGCACGTCCCCGCCCGGCAGGTCCGGATCCAGGCCGCGAGGCTCAAGGAGCACCTGGCCCTGAACGGTCTGCCCACGCCGTGGTTCGAGACGGCCGTGCTCTACAGCCACCCCGACGTCAGGACGTACGCGCCCGGATGGCAGGGCACGGGAGCGGCACGGACGAGGATCCTGACGGGAGTCGACGAGCTGACGGACGCTCTGGCCGATCTCGCACGGCGCCCGGGCACCACGATCGGGGAGGACGCCTGGGGCGAGCTCTCCGGATTCCTCGCCGGATGCGGCGGCCATGTGGAGCCGGTCGGGCCGACCCGTGCGTGACCAGCAGGGGGACCCGGTGGCCGGACGGGCACGGTCCTGGCTGGCCTGACCGGCCTGAGCCGGACAGGACGACGCCAGACCCTGTAACGCCGGGAACGACGAAGGTCCGCACTCCCGGAGGAGTGCGGACCTGTTCGGTGGATCCGAGGGGATTCGAACCCCTGACCCCCTGCATGCCATGCAGGTGCGCTACCAGCTGCGCCACGGACCCATGTTGTGTTTTGTCTTGCTTCGTACTGTCCTGCGCTGTCTCCGCCCGGCGGAAGCAACTCGAACAAACTACAACACGATTCGCGTGAAGTGAAATCGAGCGCTGTCGCCGGGCGTGTTCGTCAATTCGAGGACGTTGACGAGTCGACGGCGACAGGCTGCTCGAGGGTGAACGGCACCGTCGGGCAGTCCTTCCAGAGGCGCTCGAGCGAGTAGTACATGCGGTCCTCCTCGTGGAAGACGTGCACGACGAGGTCGCCGAAGTCGAGGAGGATCCAGCGGCCCTCCGCACGGCCCTCGCGGCGCAGCAGCTTGGCGCCGGAGTCGTTCAGGCGGTCCTCCACCTCGTTCGCGATCGCGACCACGTTGCGCTCGGAGCGGCCGGTGGCGAGGAGGAAGATGTCGACCAGCGGCAGCGGCCCCGAGACGTCGAGGGCGACGAGGTCCTCACCGCCCTTGGAGTCGGCGGCGGTGGCCGCGAGCTGGAGCAGGGCGCGGGCGGAATCGGTCGCAGTCATGAAGCCTTCAGTGTCGGTGGTGGAGATCAGAAGATGTTGAGCACGAAGCCGCCGATGAACAGCGCGATCGCGCCGACCAGCAGGACGGCCGCGGTGATCGCGAGGACCACCGGGACGCTCACGCCGGCGCGCTTCTGCGGCGCGATCATCGAGGTGCCGGCGGCGTGCGTGGAGACGGCGCTGGACGCCCGGACCGGCTCGGACTCGCCGACGGGCTGCTCGCGGTCGATGCGGTCGACGTAGCGGTCCACATCGGGCGAGTCGTAGAGGTTCGGGTGCTGGCCCGTGGAGCCGAGGCTGCGCGGGAGGTCGAACGAGCCGGTGACGAGGATCTCCCCCGTGTCCGTGCCGACTGTCGCGCCGGGGCCCGTGGTCGGCAGGATCAGCGCGTTGGTGGTGGTGACGGCACCGGTGGCGGCGACTCCGCTCGCGATGAGGGAGTCGAACGAGGCGTCCACCTCCTCCTTCGACTTGCTGTCGAGTTCCTCGGTGATGGCGAGGTGCTCGATCGGCGGCTCGAAGCTCCCGGTGATCTCGGTGGCCTTCTCGTCGGCGATGTCGAGGGATCCGCCCACCGACGCGAAGAGCGCGGTGTTCAGGTGCGGCTGCTCGGGCTGCTCGCCGGCCGTCGGCTGCTCGTCGTCCGCGTCCCGCTCGTCGGAGGCGTCCGCGGACGGCGTCTCGTCGTCGGAGGAGGAGCTCTCGATCTCGGCCTCGTGCACCTCGGCCGCGTCGGCGTCCGCGGTCGCATCGGTGGCGGACTCGTCCGCCTCCTCCTCGGACGCCTCGGGGGCGTCCTCGGTGACGACGTCCTCGTCGCCCTCCGGCTCCTGCTCCGCTGCGCCCTCGGGCACCGGCTCCGCATCACGGGACTCGTCGGCCGCCTCGATCACGGGGACCGCCCCGGTCGGCGGGAGCGCCGAGGCGCGCTCGAGGGCGCCCTCGACGTAGTCGGAGCGCTCGTCGTCCGACCGCTCCTCGTCGGCGGGCGGCTCCGCCTCCGGTGCGGCGGCGACCTTCTCCGCCTGCTGCTGCGCCAGCAGTGCGCGCAGCTCCCGACGGGTCAGCTGGCGGCCCGTGGCGTTCTCGGTGGCGACGATCTCCATCGAGGAGGTGCGCAGGTCGGGCTCGCTCGCGGGGCTCGGCTCGACGGGGGTGATCCGCAGGGCCTGGGTGGGGGTCAGCACCGGCATATCGCCGGCGGTGGTGGCGGTCGCAGTGGCAGCCCGGCGGGACGTCGTCGGAACGGCGGCGGTCGTGGCCGCACCGGCCTCGCGCCTCTCGCGCTCGCGGATCTCGCGCCGGGTGAGCGGCTTCTCCTCGGGCTGAACTGTCATGACGTGCTCCGATACAGGTGGTGCTTCGAGATGTACTGGACGACACCGTCGGGAACCAGGTACCAGACCGGATGACCCCGGTTGACGCGGCTCCGACAGTCGGTCGAGGAGATCGCCAGTGCCGGAATCTCCAACAAGGATACGTCCTGGGCCGGCAATCCCGAAACGTTGAGGACGTGCCCCGGCCGGCTGACGGCGACGAAGTGGGCCAGCTCCCACAGCTCGTCGTAGTCCTTCCAGCTCAGGATCTGAGCGACCGCGTCCGCGCCGGTGATGAAGAACAGCTCGGCGTCGGGGTGCGCGGCGTGGATGTCCCGCAGGGTGTCGATCGTGTAGGTCGTGCCGATCCGGTCCACGTCGACGCGGCTGACGGTGAAGCGCGGGTTCGACGCCGTCGCGATCACCGTCATCAGGTACCGGTGCTCGGCGGAGGTCACCGTCTTCTTGTGCCACGGCTGGCCGGTGGGCACGAAGACGACCTCGTCCAGGTCGAACGACTGGGCCACCTCGGAGGCGGCGACCAGGTGACCGTGGTGGATCGGGTCGAAGGTGCCGCCCATCACGCCGATGCGCGGACGCCGCGGGCCTCCGCTCGCGGCGGACGTCACGATCGCTGGGCTCCCCGCCTAGTGTCCGTGACCGTGCTGGTCGTGGGAGCCGGCACCGGTCTTGTGCGAGTGGCGGTTCGCCACGTCCCGGTAGCTCCAGGTGACGAAGCCGAGGGCCGTGAAGGCGACGGCGGCGATCAGGCCGAAGACGATCGGGGGGAACGGCAGCTCCGTGTGGGCCGCTGCTTCGGCGAGGACGGTCGTCGCGAGGGACATGCAGTGCTCCTTGGAGGTCGTGGTCGCCCCGGCGGGGCTCCGACGAGTCTACCCGGACGCCGCTCGACGCCGGATCGCCGGTCCGGGCGCTAGGCGCGGACCTGTCCCGCGCCGCGCAGCAGCCACTTCGTGCTGGTCAGCTCGGGAAGACCCATGGGCCCCCGAGCGTGCAGCTTCTGCGTCGAGATGCCGACCTCGGCGCCGAACCCGAACTCCCCGCCGTCGGTGAAGCGGGTGGAGGCGTTGACCATCACGACCGCGGAGTCGACCTCGGCGAGGAAGCGCTCGGCGCTCCGGAGGTCGTTCGTCACGATCGACTCGGTGTGGTGGGTGGAGTACCGGTCGATGTGGGCCATCGCGGCGTCGAGGTCGTCGACGATCGCGACGGCGACGTCGAGCGAGTAGTACTCCGCGGACCAGTCCTCGTCGGTGGCGGGCACCGCGTCGGGCCAGAGCGCCGCGACGCGCTCGTCGCCGTGCACGGTCACTCCCGCTTCCGCGAGCCGGCCGAGGACGGGCGGGAGGAGGCGCTCGGCGGCGTCGCGGTGGACGAGGAGGGTCTCGAGGGCGTTGCAGGTGCTCGGACGCTGCACCTTGGCGTTGTGGACGATGTCCACGGCCCACTGCTCGTCGGCACTGGCGTCGAGGAAGACGTGGACGACTCCGGCGCCCGTCTCGATCACGGGGACCGTCGACTCCGTCACGACTGACTCGATGAGGCCGGCGCTCCCTCGCGGCACCAGGACGTCGACGTAGCCGCGCGCTCGCATGAGGGCCTTCGCGCCCTCGCGGCCGTGGTCGTCGACCGTCTGCACCAGCTCGGCGGGCAGGCCCACGGCGGCGACGGCCTCCTGCAGCAGCTCCACCAGGACGCGGTTCGTGTTCTCCGCGGCCGTGCCTCCACGCAGGATCACGGCGTTCCCGCTCTTGAGGGCGAGCGCCGCGATGTCGATGGTGACGTTCGGGCGCGCCTCGTAGATCGCTCCGACCACGCCGAACGGGACCCGCACCTGGGTGAGGGAGGCGCCGTTGGGCAGGTTCGATCCCCGCACCGTCTGCCCGACCGGATCGGTGAGCCCGACGACCGCGACGACGGCGTCGGCGAGGGACCCCAGGCGCGCCGCATCGAGGCGGAGGCGGTCCTGCAGGCCCGCGCTCATGCCGCTCTCGCGACCCCGCTGGAGGTCGAGCTCGTTCGCCGGGACGACGCGCTCGGCGCTCGAGCGCACCGCGTCTGCGATGGCGAGCAGAGCCCGGTTCTTGAGGTCGGTGGTCGCACTGCGGAGGGAGCGCGACGCGACGCGGGAAGCGGCGAACCGCTCGGTCAGCGCACTGCTGTCGGGGGTCGTCTGCGGCATCCGGCCAGTGTAGAGGCAGACGACCCCGGCGGCGGGAGTCAGCTCTCCTCGCCGGCCTCCGTGCCGTCGCCCTCGTCGGCGACGCGCCAGACGCCGCCCTGGCGCTCGCGCTCGAGCTCCGCGCGGGCCTCGGCCTTGGCGTCCATCCGCTCGAAGTAGTCCTCGCGACGCTCGTTGCGGGTCTTGCGCCGGTTGTCCTCGAGGCGGAGGTCCGTTCCGCGGGGCGCGGTGATGAGCTCGGCCGTCGAGGTGAGGGTCGGCTCCCAGTCGAAGACGACGCCGTCGCCGGGGCCGATGACGACGGTGGAGCCGGCGACCGCTCCAGCCGAGAACAGGCCGTTCTCGACTCCGAGTTTGGCCAGGCGGTCGGCGAGGAAGCCGACGGCCTCGTCGTTCGTGAAGTCGGTCTGCGCGACCCAGCGCACGGGCTTGGTGCCCAGGACCCGGTACACGTTGCCGTACGAGCCGCCCTCGACCCGGATCTCGAAGTCCTTCTCGTCCACGGCGCGGGGGCGGATGGTGATGCGCTCCACCCGCGGCACGGCGGCGAGCTCGAGGCGGTGCTTCTCGACGATCTCGGCGAGGGCGAACGTCAGCTGGCGGAGTCCCGAGTGGCTGACCGTCGAGATCTCGAACACGCGGTAGCCGCGGCCCTCGAGGTCGGCCCGGACGAAGTCGGCCAGTTCCTGGGCCTCGGGCACGTCGACCTTGTTGAGCGCGATCAGCTGCGGCCGCTCGATCAGCGGCACCTGTCCGTCGCCGACGGGGTACGCCGCCAGCTCCCCGAGGATGATGTCGAGGTCGGTCAGCGGGTCGCGGCCGGGCTCGAGCGTGGCGCAGTCGAGCACGTGGACGAGCGCGGTGCAGCGCTCGACGTGGCGGAGGAACTCCAGACCCAGGCCCTTGCCCTCGCTCGCGCCCTCGATGAGACCGGGCACGTCGGCGACGGTGAAGCGCGACTCCCCCGCCTGCACGACGCCGAGGTTGGGCGCGAGGGTCGTGAACGGGTAGTCCGCGATCTTCGGCTTGGCCGCCGAGATCGCCGCGACGAGGCTCGACTTGCCCGCCGAGGGGAATCCGACGAGCGCGACGTCCGCGACGGTCTTCAGCTCGAGGACGACGTCGCCCTCCCAGCCCGGCGTGCCGAGCAGCGCGAAGCCGGGCGCCTTGCGCTTCGTGGTGGCGAGCGAGGCGTTGCCGAGCCCGCCCTGCCCGCCCGGAGCGATGACGAACCGGAGGCCGGGCTCGTCCATGTCGATCAGCTGGTCGCCGTCCGGCGACTTGACGACCGTGCCGACCGGGACGGGGAGCTCCATGAGCTCGCCGTTCCCGCCCGCGCGGTGGTCGCCCATGCCGGGACCGCCGTTCTCGGAGCTGCGGTGCGGGTGGCGGTGGTAGGCGAGCAGCGTCGTCGTCTGCGGGTCGGCGACGAGGACGATGTCGCCCCCGTGCCCGCCGTTGCCGCCGTCGGGGCCGGCGAGCGGCTTGAACTTCTCGCGACGGACGGAGACGCAGCCGTTGCCGCCGTGGCCGGCACGCAGATGCAGCGTGACGTTGTCGACGAAGGTGACCATGGTGTGAATCCGTCCGTGAGTGCGTGCGGCGCCGGGATGCCGGCGCCGGGGGGCTGTGCCCCGGTAAACGCGCAAGGGGCGAGCCGAAGCCCGCCCCTTGCGTCCTGTGCCTGTGCGGCCGAGGAGGTCGACCCTACTGGGCGGCCGCCACGATGTTGACGACCTTGCGGCCGCCCTTGCTGCCGAACTCGACAGCGCCCGCCGAGAGGGCGAACAGGGTGTCGTCGCCACCGCGTCCGACGTTCGCGCCGGGGTGGAAGTGGGTGCCGCGCTGGCGGACGATGATCTCGCCCGCGTTCACGACCTGGCCGCCGAAGCGCTTGACGCCGAGACGCTGCGCGTTCGAGTCGCGACCGTTGCGAGTGGAGCTCGCGCCCTTCTTGTGTGCCATTTCTCATCTCCTCGAGACCGGGGGGCCGCAGCCCCGTGCTGTTGCCCTGCAGGGCGATGGCTCGCTCCGCAGGTCAGCTCAATTCCTTTGCAGGACTACTTGATGCCAGTGACCTTGACGCGCGTGAGGTCCTGACGGTGCCCCTGGCGCTTCTTGTAACCGGTCTTGTTCTTGAACTTCTGGATGATGATCTTCGGACCACGGAGGTCCTCGAGCACCTCGGCGGTGACGGTGACGCCCGCGAGGGTCGCCGCGTCCGAGGTGATCGACTCACCGTCGACGAGCAGCACGGCAGGAAGCTGCACGGTGCCGTTCTCGTCGGCCTTGACGCGGTCCATCGTCACGATGGTGCCGACCTCGACCTTCTCCTGCCGACCGCCGGCGCGCACAACTGCGTAAACCACTTCTCGTACCTGTTTCTCGTCTGGACGGAGCGGAGGCCTCGTCCGGGGCTTGTAGGGACGGGGCTGAGCCCCGGTCTTCCGGTTCGTACCCGTCTCCTCACGACACGAGGGAACCGGCACCGCGGCCCGCGCCCCGTGAGGGGCGGAGCGACAACGGAAATCTGCGTGAGCACATGGATCGCGCCACACCAACGGTCAAGAGTACGGGATCCGCGCTCCACGGTCAAACGCACACGACTGCGAAGCCGTGTCCACCCGACCGGCGACCCCGTCACGATAGTCGAGGAGGAGGCGCGTGGACGGACGGCGCGCCGCCTACGATCGGGGAATGGCCATCCTCGTCGACGCCGCGCGCTGGCCGGCGCACGGCCGGCTGTGGGCGCACCTCGTGAGCGACGTCTCGCTCGAGGAGCTCCACGACTTCGCGCGCCGTCTCGGCGTGCCCGAGCGCGGCTTCGACCTGGACCACTACGACGTGCCCGAGGAGCGGATCGACGAGCTCGTCGCCGCGGGCGCGGTCCCCGTCGGCGCGCGGGAGCTGGTCGAGCGGCTGAGGCGGAGCGGGCTCCGCGTCCGCGGGCGCGACCGGGACGCCGAGAGGGCCCGGCGCCGGCTCTCGCCGGGCACCGGGCCCTCCTGACACCGGGTCGCGCTACTGGTCGGCGCGGCGCGGGGTCTGCTCGGGGATGACCGCGACTCCGGTGAGCGCGGCCGTCGTGACGCGCCGGCTCTTCGCACGGCCCTGGCCGGGCTGCTTCGGGGCCGGCAGAGCGTCGAGCACGGAGTCGAGCAGGTGCTCGGCGACCTCGCTGCGGACGCGGCGCGGAGGCGTGACCGGCGCGATCGGGATGTCGAGGATCGGCGCGGCAGCGGCCGGCTCGATCTCCTTCTCGACCGGGGTCTCGACGGGAGCCGACTCGACGGCCGCCGTCTCGGCGACCTCCTGGCGCGGCTCGCGGTCGCGGCTGCGACGACGGCGCTCGCCCCGGGCGGGACGCTCGCCGCGACGGCTCGGCTCGGACGGCTGCTCCTCGGGTGCCGTGGCGGACTCCTCCGGCGCCATGGCCTCGACGGTCTCGGCGGCGTCCTCGACCAGCGCGGCCGCCTCCTCCGCCGCCTGGCGCACGGCCTGGGGGTGGATGGTGCTGGCGGCGATCTGCGCGAGCGCGTTCTTCGCGTCGTCCGTGATGGCGTGGGTGCTGACCGGCTTGGTCGCCGGCGCGCCCTGCCCGTTCTGCCCGCCGTTCGAGCGCCCGGAGGCGGCGGGCTGCTGCTCGCCGCCCTTGCCCCGGCGGCGCTGCTCCTGCTGCGGAGCGGCGGTCGACCGGTGCTTGAGCACGGGGTCGTGGTGGACGATGACGCCGCGTCCGGCGCAGATCTCGCAGTTCTCGCTGAAGGTCTCGAGCAGGCCCAGGCCCAGCTTCTTGCGGGTCATCTGCACGAGGCCGAGCGAGGTGACCTCGGCGACCTGGTGCTTCGTCCGGTCGCGGCTCAGGCACTCGACCAGGCGGCGGAGCACGAGGTCGCGGTTGGACTCGAGCACCATGTCGATGAAGTCGACGACGATGATGCCGCCGATGTCGCGCAGGCGCAGCTGGCGGACGATCTCCTCGGCCGCCTCCAGGTTGTTCTTCGTGACCGTCTCCTCGAGGTTCCCGCCCGAGCCGACGAACTTGCCGGTGTTGACGTCGACCACCGTCATCGCCTCGGTGCGGTCGATCACGAGCGAGCCGCCGCTGGGCAGCCACACCTTGCGCTCCAGCGCCTTCTCGATCTGCTCCGTGATGCGGAACTCGTCGAACGCGTCCTTCTCACCCGTGTAGACCTCGACGCGCTCGAGCAGATCGGGTGCGACCTGGCTGAGGTAGAGCTCGATGGTCTCGCGGGCGTCGTCGCCGGCGATGACCATCTTCTCGAAGTCCTCGTTGAAGACGTCGCGGACGATCTTGATCAGCAGGTCCGGCTCGCTGTGCAGGAGAGCGGGAGCCTGCCCGGTCGCGGCCTTCGCGCTGAGAGCCGTCCACTGCGCGGTCAGGCGCTCGACGTCGACGGTCAGCTGCTCCTCCGTGGCGCCCTCGGCCGCGGTCCGGACGATGACGCCCACGTTCTCGGGCAGCACCTCCTTGAGGATCTTCTTCAGGCGGGCGCGCTCGGTGTCCGGGAGCTTCCGCGAGATGCCGTTCATCGAGCCGTTGGGCACGTAGACGAGGTAGCGGCCGGGGAGCGAGATCTGGCTCGTGAGACGGGCGCCCTTGTGGCCGACGGGGTCCTTCGTGACCTGGACGAGGACCCGGTCGCCGGGCTTGAGCGCGAGCTCGATCCGGCGGGGGCCGCCGGCGTTGTTCGCGGCGTCCCAGTCGACCTCGCCGGAGTAGAGCACGGCGTTGCGCCCGCGTCCGATGTCGACGAAGGCGGCCTCCATGCTCGGGAGGACGTTCTGCACGCGGCCGAGGTAGACGTTGCCGATGAGCGACGCCTCCTGCGAGCGGGCGACGTAGTGCTCGGCGAGGACGCCGTCCTCGAGCACGCCGATGCGGATGCTGTCCTCCTTCGAGCGGACGACCATGACGCGGTCGACGGCCTCCCGGCGGGCGAGGAACTCGGACTCGGTGACGACCGTGCGGCGCCGGCCGGCGTCGCGGCCGTCGCGGCGGCGCTGCTTCTTGGCCTCGAGGCGGGTCGAGCCCTTGATGCGCTGCGGCTCGGTGATGAGCTCGGGCTCGCGGGCCTCGCGCTGCTCGCGCGGCTGGCGGACCCGGACGACGGTGTTCTCGGGGTCGTCGGAGCCGGACCTCTCGCTCTCGCCGCTGCGGCGGCGCGAGCGGCGGCGGACGGAGCCCTGCTCCTCGGCCGGGCTCTCGCGCTCCTCCTGGACGCCCAGCGGCGCACCGCGGGGAGGCAGCGGAGCCAGCTCGACGTAATCGGGCAGGACCGGCGCCTGGAACAGCAGCGACGGGCTCGGCAGTGCGGGCCGTCGCGGCTCCTCCTGCTCGGCGCCCGGGGTCTGCGGGAGGGCGTTGAAGAACACCGCGCCCGTCGACGTCGACGGCTCGGCCGCCTCCGCGGCGCTCCCGGTCTCGGGCAGCTCGGTGCCCTCGGCTCCGGTCTGGTCGGTCTCGTTGCTGTCGATGATCGTCTCCCCTGTCGCTGGCGCGCTCGACTCGGTCCGCCGGGTCGCCCGGCGGCCACCGAAGAGGCGGCTGATCTTCCTGGCCCCGCTGCGGGGCTCGTCGCGGTCCGGATCGGATCCGCTCGTACTGTTGTCTTCCACCATTCCTGGTGCACTCCTCGGCCGGGTCGTCCGCCGCGTCGTCTTCCCGGATGCTTCTCTCGTGCGAGGGGCCTCGGCCCGCCGCGAATCCTTCCGCTCCCCCGGTCCCGTCGCGCTCGTGGCGCGGGACTCCGGTTGCAGCTGCACTCTCGGAACTGACTATCCGACACGCGCTCCTCCGCGGTGCGACCTGCGGTCGACTCCCGGCGGAGCGGAGATCCGGCGCGTCCATTCGCGGAACGCTGTCGATCTCCTGTGGCCCGGTACTCGCCCGGTAAACCTTCTTCGCGTCGATGCGGGGTCCCCCGGACCGACGGCTCCGATTATCGCACGCATTCCCAGAGGCGCCGATCCGGCGCGTGCCATAATCCCCCGGTGTCCAGCGATCCCGGGGTGCGCGACGCCCCCACCCAGCAGCGCCCCGTCGTCTTCGCCGTCCTGCTGATCGTCCTCGGCGTGATCGGCTGGACCGCCGCCTTCGCCCTCACGAACGACAAGTTCGCCGCTCTCGAGAACCCCGATGCGGGCCTCGGCTGCGACTTCAGCCTGCTGGTGCAGTGCAGTGCGAACCTGAACTCGGCGCAGGGCGCGGTCTTCGGCTTCCCGAACCCTCTCATCGGCCTGGCGGCCTGGATCGCGCCGATCGTGGTGGGGCTGGGCCTGCTCGCGGGCGCCCGGTTCGACCGGTGGTTCTGGGCGGCCTTCAACGTCGGCTTCCTGCTGGCCCTGGTGTTCGTGGGCTGGCTCATCGCGACGAGCGTCTTCGCGCTCGGAACCCTCTGCCCCTGGTGCATGCTCACCTGGGCCGTCGTCATCCCGGGCTTCTGGCTGGTGACACTCCGCAACCTCCGTGAGGGCGTGTTCCCCGTCCCCGCCGGGGTGCGCCGCTTCGCCGGTGCCGCCTACGGCTGGGTCCCGTTCATCACGCTGCTCTGCTACCTGCTGATCGCGGTGGTCGCGCAGGTGAGGCTGAACGTGCTCGCCTACCTCTGACGGACGTCGTCAGAGGCAGGCGGCCGAGCGGCTCAGGCGAACCAGAGGCCGAGCTCGCGCGCGGCCGACTCCTCGGAGTCGGACCCGTGCACGAGGTTCTGCTGGACCTTGAGGCCCCAGTCGCGGCCGAGGTCGCCGCGGATGGTGCCGGGAGCGGCCGTGGTCGGGTCGGTGGTGCCGGCGAGGGCGCGGAAGCCCTCGATCACACGGTCGCCCGCGATGCGCAGGGCGACGATCGGGCCGCTCTCCATGAACTCGACGAGCGGCTCGTAGAAGGGCTTGCCCTCGTGCTCGGCGTAGTGGGCGGCGAGCAGCTCGCGGTCGGCCTCGACGAGCTTCACGTCGACGAGGGAGTAGCCCTTCGCCTCGATGCGGCGGAGGATCTCGCCGGTGAGGTTGCGGGCGACGCCGTCGGGCTTGACGAGGACGAGGGTCTCCTGAGTGGCCATGGTTCAGCGGTCTCCTTCGGTGGGGTCGGTGGGCTCCGCCGCCCGGCGCGTCTGAGCGTCGAGGCGGGTGCCGGTCACCATGCAGTACGTCCACAGCGCCACGAAGGCGGCGCCGATCACGTACATGATCGGGACCAGCAGGCCCGAGGCCACGATAACGAACTGCAGCACCCAGCCGATGCGGAAGCCGACCGGCCGGTTCAGCAGGCCCAGAGTGGCGACGAGCGCGAGGCAGACCACCGCTCCCCCGACCAGCACGATCACGGGATCGGCCGCCTTCAGCCCGAAGGCCACCAGGGTGGCGAGGAAGACGATGACCGCCTCGAAGCCGAGCACGATCGAGCCGAGGCTCTCCCGGACGGTCCGCGAGCGCCGCGGGCGCCCGGCCCTCACGCGCCCAGCCAGTTCTCGTCGCGGGCCGCGGTGATCGTGCGGCCGACGAGGGTGATCGAGCCCGTGACCAGCAGGGCGCCCTTGTCGGTGCGCGCCGCGAGGACGCGACCGGCCGTGAGAGCACCCAGCGGGTCGTCGGCGACGCGGACCGCCTCCTCCGGGAACACGGTGCGGGCGAGCGCGGCGAGCTCCTCGGCGGGCATCGCCCGATCGCTCGGCGCCGTGGTCACGATCAGCTCGTCCACCACGGGGCGGAGCTCCCGGAGGATCCCCTCGGCGTCCTTCTCGGCCAGCACGCCGAGGACGGCCGTCACGCGGTCGAAGTCGAAGTAGCGGCCGAGAGCGGCGGCGAGGGACGCGGCACCGTGCGGGTTGTGCGCCGCGTCGACGACGGTGCGCGGAGCGAGTCCGACGAGCTGCAGGCGGCCCGGGGAGGTCGCGGCGGCGAAGCCCTCGTCGAGGACGTCGCCGGTGAGCTCCTGCGTCCCGCCTCCCAGGAAGGTCTCGACCGCGGCGACGGCCACGGCGGCGTTCTCGGCCTGGTGGTCGCCGAAGAACGGCAGCAGCAGCTGCTCGTACGTGGTGACGAGTCCCCGGACGGTGACGACCTGGCCGCCGACGGCGACGGTCGTCGACTCGACGTCGAACTCCGCCCCCTCGACGACGATCGTCGACTCGGTGGCCTCGGCCGCGTGCCGCAGCACCGCCTCCGCCTCCGGGACCTGCCTCGCGGAGACCACCGAGGCGAGCGGCTTGACGATGCCCGACTTGGTTCGCGCGATCTCCTCGATCGTCGAGCCGAGGCGGTCGGTGTGGTCGAGGGCGATCGGCGTGAAGACGGCGACCTGCGCGTCGGCGACGTTCGTCGAGTCCCACTCGCCGCCCATCCCCACCTCGACGACGGCCACATCGACCGGCGCGTCGGCGAAGGCCGCGTAGGCCAGGACGGTGATCGCCTCGAAGAAGGACAGCGGCGCCTCGCCCTGCTCGGCCAGCTCGGCGTCGGTCATCCGCAGGTACGGCTCGACGTCCTGCCAGTTGTCGGCGAGGCTCCGGTCCGAGATCGGCTCTCCGTCGATGATGATGCGCTCGTTGAAGCGCTCGAGGTGCGGACTGGTGAACAGGCCCACCCGCAGCCCGTGGGCGCGCAGCAGGCTCTCGATCATCCGGCTGGTCGAGGTCTTGCCGTTGGTCCCGGCGATCTGGATCACCGGGTAGGCGCGCTGCGGGTCGCCGAGGATCTCGACGGCGCGCCGGGTCGGAGCGAGGCGCGGGCGGACGCTCGCCTCGCCCAGGCGCTCCAGCAGCGCGGCGTAGACGGCGTCGGCGGCCGCGCGGTCGGCGTCGTCCGGCTCGAACGGATCAGACATCGGCGGCCTCGACCTTCTCGACGCGGATGATGGCGGTGCCCGCGGGGCCGAAGGCGATCGCGCCCTCGCCGCCCTCGAGAGCCGTGGTGAGCGGAGTGAACGCGCATCCGGTCGCGAGGGTCTCCTCCGCGATCCAGAGCGCGTGCGGCTCGAGCGCCTGCAGGCTCGGCTCGTCGAGCACGACCTCCAGGACGATCCGGTCGCTGACCTCGAACCCGGCCGCCTTGCGGGCGTCCTGCACCGCGCGGATGAGGTCGCGGGCGAGCCCCTCCGCTTCGAGCTCGGGGGTGGTCGCCGTGTCGAGGAGCACGAAGCCCCCGCGCGGGAGCAGGGCGATGGCGCGGTCGTCGCCGGCCGAGCCGCCGACCTCGAGCGTGAGCTCGTACTCGCCCTCGACCAGCTCGACGCCGCCGGCGGTGACGACACCGTCCGTCTCGCTCCAGTCGCCGGCCTTGGCGGCCCTGATCACGGTCTGCACGCCCTTGCCGAGCCGGGGCCCGGCGGCGCGCGCGTTGACCGCGAGACGGGAGGTGACGCCGTAGTCGGCGGCGCTGGAGTCGACCAGCGGCACCAGCGACACCTCCTTCACGTTCAGCTCGTCGCGGAGGATCGCCTCGAACGGCGCGAGCACGGCGGCGTCCGCGACCACCACGGTCAGGCGCGCGAGCGGCAGGCGGACGCGGAGCCCGGCCTGCTTGCGGAGGGAGAGCGCGGTGGACGAGATGCCGCGGACCGCGTCCATCGCGTGCACGAGCGCCGGGTCGGCGGGGAACTCGTCCGCCTCCGGCCAGTCGGTGAGGTGGACGCTGCGGCCGCCGGTCAGGCCCTGCCAGATCTGCTCCGTGACGAGAGGCAGGAGCGGGGCGGCGACGCGGCACACGGTCTCGAGGACCGTGTAGAGCGTGTCGAACGCCTCCGATCCGCGGCCGTCCTCGTCGACGCCCTGCCAGAAGCGGTCGCGGGAGCGGCGCACGTACCAGTTCGTGAGCACGTCGCTGAAGTCGCGGAGCGCGGCGGCCGCGAGCGTGGAGTCCAGCGCCTCGAGCCGGCCGGTCACGGTCTCGACCAGATCGCGGGTCTTGGCCAGCAGGTAGCGGTCGAGGACGTCCTCGGAGCCGGTGCGCCTGGTCGCCTCGTAGCCGCCGCCCGCCGAGGCGTTCGCGTAGAGGGAGAAGAAGTACCAGGTGCTCCACAGCGGCAGCAGTACCTGGCGGACGCCCTCGCGGATGCCCTCCTCCGTCACGACGAGGTTGCCGCCCCGGAGGACCGGGCTCGACATCAGGAACCAGCGCATGGCGTCGGAGCCGTCGCGGTCGAAGACCTCGGCCACGTCCGGGTAGTTGCGCAGCGACTTGGACATCTTCTGCCCGTCGTTGCCCAGCACGATGCCGTGGCTGACCACGTTGCGGAACGCCGGGCGGTCGAAGAGCGCGGTGGAGAGCACGTGCAGCGTGTAGAACCAGCCGCGCGTCTGCCCGATGTACTCGACGATGAAGTCCGCCGGGTTGTGGGTGTCGAACCAGTCCGCGTTCTCGAACGGGTAGTGCACCTGGGCGAAGGGCATCGATCCGGAGTCGAACCAGACGTCGAGGACGTCGCTGATCCGGCGCATCGTCGAGCGCCCGGTCGGGTCGTCGGGGTTCGGGCGGGTCAGCTCGTCGATGAACGGCCGGTGCAGGTCGTCCGGGCGCACGCCGAAGTCGCGCTCCAGCTCGTCCAGCGAGCCGTAGACGTCGATCCGCGGGTACTCCGGGTCGTCGCTCTTCCACACCGGGATCGGCGAGCCGAAGTAGCGGTTGCGGCTGATGGACCAGTCGCGCGCGCCCGAGAGCCACTTGCCGAACTGGCCGTCCTTGACGTTCTCGGGGACCCAGGTGATCTCCTGGTTGAGCTCCTCCATGCGGTCGCGGATCGCGGTGACGCGGACGAACCAGCTCGAGACCGCCTTGTAGATCAGCGGATTGCGGCAGCGCCAGCAGTGCGGGTACGAGTGCTCGTAGCTCGCCTGGCGGAGCAGCCGGTGGTCCGCGCGCAGGAGCTGCGTGAGGGGCTTGTTCGCGTCGAAGACCTGGAGGCCGGCGACCTCGCTGATCTGCGGCAGGAAGCGGCCGCCGTCGTCGACCGAGATGATGACGGGGATGCCCGCCGCCTCGCAGACCTTCTGGTCGTCCTCGCCGTAGGCGGGCGCCTGGTGCACGATGCCGGTGCCCTCGCTGGTGGTCACGTAGTCGGCGACGAGGATGCGCCACGCGTTCTGCGTGCCCCAGGCCTCGGTGTCCGCGTAGTGGTCCCAGAGGCGGTCGTAGCTGATCCCCTCGAGCTCGGAGCCGCGGTGGGTGCGCGAGACGGCGGCCAGGGCCGACTCCGCGTCCGGATAGCCGAGGTCCTTCGCGTAGGCGCCGACCTGGTCTATGGCGAGCAGGTACTCGGCCGAGAGCTCGCGCTCCTCGGGCTCGCCCCTGCCGTCGGCCGCGCCGTTCGGGCCGGCGGGGACGACCGCGTACTCGATGTCGGGCCCGACGGCGAGCGCGAGGTTCGTCGGCAGCGTCCACGGCGTCGTCGTCCACGCGAGAGCGCGGACCGCCGTCAGCTGGAGCGCCTCCGCCGTCTCGCCGACCAGCGGGAAGGTGACGGTGACCGTCTGGTCCTGGCGCATCTTGTAGACGTCGTCGTCCATCCGCAGCTCGTGGTTCGAGAGCGGCGTCTGGTCGCGCCAGCAGTACGGCAGCACGCGGTGGCCCTCGTAGGCGAGGCCCTTGTCGTAGAGCTGCTTGAACGCCCAGATCACCGACTCCATGAAGGTGGGGTCGAGCGTCTTGTAGTCGTCGTCGAAGTCGACCCAGCGCGCCTGGCGGGTGACGTAGTCCTGCCACTCCCCGGTGTAGCGCAGCACCGACTCCTTCGCGGCGGCGTTGAAGGCCGCGACGCCCATCTCCTCGATCTGGGACTTGTCGGTGATGCCGAGCTGCCGCTCCGCCTCGAGCTCGGCGGGCAGGCCGTGGGTGTCCCAGCCGAAGCGGCGGTGCACCTGCCGTCCGCGCATGGTCTCGAAGCGGGGGAAGACGTCCTTGGCGTAGCCGGTGAGGAGGTGCCCGTAGTGCGGCAGGCCGTTGGCGAAGGGCGGGCCGTCGTAGAAGACCCACTCCGGCGCTCCCTCGCGCTGCCGGATCGACTCCTGGAAGGTGTCGTCCGCCTTCCAGTACGCGAGCACGCGCTCCTCGATCTCGGGGAAGCGCGGCGACGGGGACACGCCCCGGCCGAACGCGGAGCCCTCGGCGGGCTCGGCTCCGTGCGGGGTGGGCGGGGTCAGGGGGTAGGTCACGTGCGGTCTCCTGGCAGTGCTGCTGGTCTGCACGAGGACGGCCCGCCCGGATCTCAGACCCCGGGCCGGGTCGCGGTACCACCTCGCTTGGACCGGTCGGCCGGTCGCTCCCGGAGGAGTGCCCGCTGACGCGTTCCCACTCGATCGGCTGTCACGGGCCGCACCCGTCCGGGTCTACTGGGCGCAGGCCGGAGCCGGCGCCGTTCTTCCGGAGACTCACCGGTGATGGCCGGGTCGAAGTCGTCCGGCGCTATCCTAGCGCGTCGGGGGAAGCGGAGCAGGAGCGGTTCATGGTGCGAGGAGTGCAGCGCGGACGGCCCCGCGCGTCGTCGCGCTCCATGCTCGAGGACGCCGCACTGGACCTCTTCGTCGAGCAGAGCTACGCGGGCACGACGATCGAGCAGATCGCCCAGCGGGCGGGGGTCTCGCGCAACACCTTCTTCAACTACTTCGAGTCCAAGAGCGACGTCTTCTGGGTGCTGGTCGACGACCGGCTGGCCGAGCTCCCGGAAGCGCTGGCCGAGACGGCGGCAGAGGCGCCGGTGATGGACGCGCTCGGCGACGCGCTGCTCGCGATCGGCTCCGGCTTCGGACCCGCGACGGTGCCGTGGGTGCTCACCCAGTCCGAGATGATCGGCAGCGTCCACGAGCTGCAGGCGTCGGCCCTCGGCCGCCTCGCCCGGCAGGCGGCCGTCATCGCCCGCTTCGTGGAGGAGCGGAGCGCGCGCCCGCTGCCCTCGCACCTCTCGCGCGCCATCGCCTACGCGAGCGTCGGAGCCGCGGTGGCGGCCGTGCAGGCGTGGGCCGCGGCGGGCCCCACCCGCGGCGAGCTCGTGCCCTATCTCGACGAGGCGCTCGCGCCCGTCCGCGCCGGCTTCACCCCCGTCGTCGACTGACCCGGCTCCCGCCGCTCCGGTAGAATCGTCGCGGCCGGCGGGCGACTCGCCCCGGAGCCCCCATCCAGGCACCATCACCACCGACACGGTGCCGCCCATAGCGAACCGGAGCATCATGACCCTCGCCGACCGCCTCCCCGCGAAGCCCGCCCTCGAGGGCCTGGAGGGCACGTGGGGCCTCCGCTGGCAGACCGACGGGACCTACCGGTTCGACCGCACCGGCCTCACCCGCGCCGACGTCTACTCGATCGACACCCCGCCGCCCACCGCGTCCGGGTCGCTGCACATCGGGCACGTCTTCTCCTACACGCACACCGACGTCGTCGCGCGGTTCCAGCGGATGCGCGGCAAGAGCGTCTTCTACCCGATGGGCTGGGACGACAACGGCCTGCCCACCGAGCGCCGCGTGCAGAACTACTACGGTGTGCGCTGCGACCCGACGCTCCCCTACGAGCCCGGCTTCACGCCTCCGTTCGAGGGCGGCGACAACAAGAGCAGCAAGGCCGCCGACCAGAAGCCGATCTCGCGCCGCAACTTCGTCGAGCTGTGCGAGCGCCTCACCGTCGAGGACGAGAAGCAGTTCGAGGACGTCTGGCGGGCCCTCGGCCTGTCCGTCGACTGGTCGCAGAGCTACCGGACCATCGGCGACGAGTCGCAGGCCGCCTCGCAGCGCGCCTTCCTCCGCAACCTCGCCCGAGGCGAGGCCTACCAGGCGCAGGCCCCGACGCTCTGGGACATCACCTTCCGGACCGCCGTCGCCCAGGCGGAGCTCGAGGACAAGGACCAGCCCGGCGCCTACCACCGCCTCGGCTTCCACCGCGAGGGCGGCGAGGACGTCTTCATCGAGACGACCCGTCCCGAGCTGCTGCCCGCCTGCGTCGCCCTCGTCGCGCACCCCGACGACGAGCGCTACCAGGCGCTGTTCGGCACCACCGTCCGCACGCCGCTCTTCGACGTCGAGGTCCCGGTGCTCGCGCACCACCTCGCGCAGAAGGACAAGGGCTCGGGCATCGCGATGATCTGCACCTTCGGCGACATCACGGACGTGGTCTGGTGGCGCGAGCTCGACCTGCCCAACCGTGCGATCATCGGCTTCGACGGCCGCCTGATCTCGGAGGCTCCCGCCGCGATCACGAGCGACGCGGGCCGCGCCGCCTATGAGCAGCTCGCCGGCAAGACCGTCTTCTCCGCGAAGCAGGCCGTCGTGGCGCTGCTGAAGGAGTCCGGCGAGATGGTCGGCGACCCGCGCCCCATCACGCACCAGGTCAAGTTCTTCGAGAAGGGCGACAAGCCGCTCGAGATCGTGTCGACCCGCCAGTGGTACATCGGCAACGGCGCTCGCGACGCGGTGCTCAAGGAGCGCCTGCTGGAGCTCGGCCGCGACGTGCGCTTCGTACCGGAGTTCATGCGCGTCCGCTACGAGAACTGGGTGAACGGCCTCTCCGGCGACTGGCTGATCTCGCGCCAGCGCTTCTTCGGCGTGCCGATCCCGGTGTGGTACCCGCTCGACGGCGACGGCAACCCCGTCTTCGACTCCCCGATCGTGCCGGACGAGGCGGCGCTGCCGGTGGATCCCTCCAGCGACCCGGCCCCCGGATACTCGGAGGACCAGCGCGGAGCGGCGGGCGGCTTCCAGGGCGAGCTCGACGTGATGGACACCTGGGCGACCTCCTCGCTGACCCCGCAGCTCGCGGGCGGCTGGGAGCGCGACGACGAGCTCTGGCAGCTGGTCGCTCCCTACGACCTGCGCCCGCAGGGCCAGGACATCATCCGCACCTGGCTCTTCTCTACCCTCCTGCGCTCGCAGCTCGAGGACGGCCGCGCCCCGTGGAGCACGGCGACCGTCTCCGGCTTCATCGTCGACCCCGACCGCAAGAAGATGTCGAAGTCGAAGGGCAACGTGGTCACTCCCGCCGCGATGCTCGAGCAGCACGGCTCGGACGCGGTCCGCTACTGGGCCGCCTCCTCGCGCCTGGGCACCGACGCGGCCTTCGACCCGCAGAACCCGACGCAGATCAAGATCGGCCGCCGACTGGCGATCAAGATCCTCAACGCGGCGAAGTTCATCCACGGCTTCCCTCTCGCCGAGGGCGCCGAGGTCACCGACCCGCTCGACCTCAGCATGCTGGCCACCCTCGACACCGTGGTCGCCGACGCGACGACGGCGCTCGAGAACTACGACCACGCCCGCGCCCTCGAGACGACGGAGGCGTTCTTCTGGACGTTCTGCGACGACTACCTGGAGCTGGTGAAGGAGCGCGCGTACAGCGAGGACGGCGCGTCCGCCGCGGCCGCCCTGCACCGGGCGCTCGACGTCCTCCAGCGCCTGTTCGCGCCGTTCCTGCCGTTCGCGACGGAGGAGACCTGGTCGTGGTCGCACGACGACTCGGTGCACCTGCGCCCCTGGCCGACCGTCGAGGGCCTGGGCGGCGACCCCGCCGTCCTGGCCGCGGCGAGCTCGGTCCTCACGGCCATCCGGCGCGCGAAGACCGATGCGAAGGCCTCGCAGAAGACGCCGGCCCGCTCCGCCCTGGTGACGGCGCCCGCCGAGCTCGTCGCGTCCCTCCGGCTCGCCGCGGGAGACCTCGCGGCCGTCGGCAGGATCGCGGCGCTCGACTTCGCCGAGGGCGACGCCCTCGCAGTCGGCATCGAGCTCGAGACCGAGGCGTAGCGCCGCTCCCGGGAGGCGGGAACCGTCCCGCCTCCCTCCCCACCGTCGAGAGGACCCCTCCCATGCAGCTCGGAACCCGCTGGTCGGTCGGCCAAGTGCCGCCGCAGACCCTCCCCGAGATCGTCGTCACCGCCATCGGCGACGTCGAGGGCGAGCTCGCCGCGGCCGGCACGGCGACCGCCGACTGGCGCTGGACGCTCACCTGGCTCGAGGGCAGGCCCGTCCTCGAACTCGACGACGGCACGACGATCACCTACCGCCCCGACGAGGACGCTGCCTACATCACTCAGCCGCAGGGCCGCGTGGAGGGCGAGGACGACGACGACTGGGGCTGACGCCCCTTCGCGGCGCGGTCGCCAATCCCGGTGAGCGCGCGCGTCCTGCGATCCTGAGTCGGAGCCCTTTCCCCCGCTCGCGCTCTAGGCTCGCAGGATGAGCGCACCCGATCCCGTCGCCGTCCTGCTCGAGCCGAGCGGACTCCCCCACGGGCTCCCCGACTTCGCCGCCGTCGACCCCGAGGCCTACCGCCCGGCGTTCCTCGAGGCCCTCCGCCGGCACCGCGCCGAGATCGACGCGATCGCCGGCGCCTCCGAGCCGCCGACCGTCGAGAACACCCTCGTCGCCCTTGAGCGGGCGGGCCGCGAGCTGCGCCGGGTGAGCGCCGTCTTCTTCACCGTCGCCGCCTCCGACCGCACTCCGCTCACCGACGCTCTGGAGGCCGAGCTCGCTCCGCTGCTCTCGGCCCACAGCGATGCGATCAGCCTCGACCCGCGCCTGTTCGCCCGGCTCCGCGCTCTCGCCGAGCAGTCGACGGAGCTCGACCTCGACGCCGAGACGGCCTACCTCCTCGAGCGGAGGATCACCGGGTTCGAGCGCTCCGGTGCGCTCCTCGACGACGTGGGGAAGGCACGGCTCGGCGAGCTGAACGAGCAGCTCTCGACCCTGACCACGCGTTTCGAGAAGGACCTGCTCGCCGAGTCGAACGACCGGGCGGTCCTCCTCGAGGACGTCGCCGGCCTCGACGGGCTCGACGAGTCCGACGTCTCCGCCGCCGCGCGCGCCGCCGCCGACCGCGGCGTCGACGGCTGGCTGATCACCCTGCCCCTCTACTCCGGCCACCCCTGGCTCGCGCGTCTGCGCGACCGCGGCGTCCGCGAGCGCGTCCTGCGCGCCTCTGTCGGCCGCGGTGCGGAAGGCGGGCCGCACGACACCACCGCGACCCTGCAGCAGATCGTCGCGCTGCGGGCCGAGCGCGCAGCTCTGCTGGGCGCGGCCTCGCATGCCGAGTTCGTGATCTCGGGCCAGACCGCGGGCTCGCCGGAGCGCGTCCTGTCGCTGCTGCGCGAGCTCGCCGCTCCCGCCGCCCGGAACGCGAGGATCGAGCTCGAGCGGATGCAGGCCTCCGCCGACGCCGAGCAGGACGCCGCCGGAGCGCCGCGCTTCACGATCGAGGCGTGGGATCGCGCCTACTACGAGGAGCGCGTGCGGTCGGAGAGCTACTCCGTCGACTCCAGCGCACTGCGTCCCTTCTTCGAGCTGGAGCGGGTGCTCCGGCACGGCGTGTTCGCCGCCGCCACCGGTCTCTACGGCGTCCGCTTCTCGGAGCGGAGCGACCTGGCCGGCTACAGCGAGCACGTCCGCGTGTTCGAGGTGCACGAGGAGGACGGGACGCCGCTGGGCCTGTTCCTGCTCGATCCCTTCACCCGCGACTCGAAGCGCGGCGGGGCGTGGATGAACTCCCTCTCCAGCCGCACGTCGCTGCTCGGTGACTCCGCCGTCGTCGTGAACAACCTGAACCTGTCGGCTCCGGGCCCGGGCGAGCCCGCCCTTCTCAGCCTCGACGAGGTGGAGACGCTGTTCCACGAGTTCGGGCACGCCCTGCACGGCCTGTTCGCGAGCACGCGGTACCCGCGCTTCGCCGGTACCGCGGTGTTCCGGGACTTCGTCGAGTTCCCGAGCCAGGTGAACGAGACGTGGGTGCGCCGCCCCGGGCTCCTCGCCGAGTACGCCCGCCACGTCGAGACCGGCGAGGCCCTGCCCGCGGGGACCGTCGAGCGCCTCGAGGCGTCCGCGCTGTGGGGCGAGGGCTTCGCGACGAGCGAGTACCTGGCGTCCGCCCTGCTCGACCTCGCCTGGCACTCCCTGCCGGCCCCGGTCGAGCCGCGCGACGCGGCCGCCTTCGAGCGCGAGGTGCTCGACGGCGCGGGCCTCCTCCTCCCCGCCGTGCCGCCCCGCTACCGCAGCACGTACTTCGCGCACGTCTTCTCCGGCGGCTACTCCGCGGGCTACTACTCCTACGTCTGGAGCGAGATCCTCGACGCGGACACCGTCGAGTGGTTCGAGGAGAACGGCGGCCTCGACCGCTCGGCGGGCGAGCGCTTCCGCCGCGGGGTGCTCGAGCTCGGCGGCTCCCGCGATCCGCTCGACGCGTACCGCGCGTTCCGCGGGCGGGAGGCGCGGACCGAGCCGCTGCTCGCGCGCCGCGGCCTCCTCTAGCGGCGCCGGGGGACGAGCCAGGCGAGGAGGACGAGTCCCACGACCAGGCCCCAGAACGCCGATCCGATCCCCGCGATGGTCGTGCCGGAGGCGGTGACCAGGAGCGTCGCCGCCGCCGGCAGCCGCAGCCGCGCGTCCTCCACAGCGGCCTGCACCGCCGACACGAACACCCCCAGCAGCGCCAGACCGGCGACCGCCTCGATCAGCAGCGGGCTCGCGGAGGACACCAGCGCGGCGGCCGCTCCGGCGAACACGCCCAGCACGAGGTAGGAGGCGCCCGCCGAGACCGAGGCGACCCAGCGCTGCTCCGGCCGCGGCGAGGCCTCGGGACCCGCGGTCAGCGCGGCGCTGAGCGCGGCGTAGTTGATCGGCACTCCGCCGAAGACCGCCGAGACCCCGGAGAGAGCGCCGGTCGAGACGATCCCGGGACGCGAGTGGGCCGCGAAGCCGAAGCTCGTCAGCACCGCGATGCCCGGGATGTTCTGCCCGGCCATGGTGACCACGTAGAGCGGCAGGCCGATCCCGACCATCGCTCCCATCTCGAACACCGGAGCGACGAACTGCGGCACGGGGAGCAGCGGCGCACCGGCGAGTGCCGCGCCGTCCGTCACGATCAGCAGCACGATCGCCAGGGCGATCGCGGCCGGCACCGCCCAGCGGGGCAGGAGCCGCAGGAGCAGCAGCCAGAGCAGGATCACCGGCAGCGCGAGCGCGGGGATCTCGACCGCCGCGCGCACCGGCGCCAGGACAAGCGGGAACAGGATGCCCGCGAGCATGGCGTTCGCGAGCGGCCGCGGGATGCGCGCGACGAGCCTCCCGAGCGCCGGCCACAGCCCGGTGACCACCAGCAGAGCGGAGGCGACCAGGAACGCCCCGACCGCGCGGTCGAAGCCGCCGGGGAGCGTCGCGGTCGCGGCCAGCAGGGCGGCGCCCGGCGTGCTCCAGGCGAAGGTCATCGGCACGCGGTAGCGGATGCTCAGCACGATGCAGAGGACCCCCTGCAGCACGCAGACGGCGAGGAGGCCCGACGCGGCCTGCACGTCGGTGGCGCCCACCGCGACCACCCCGGCGAGCACGATCGCGAACGAGCTCGAGAAGCCGGTCAGGGCGGCGACGATCCCGGCGAGCAGCGGCTGGACGATGGCGGAGCCTCCCGGAGGATCGACCGGCACCGAGGCGACCGGACGCGCCGTCGGCGCGCTCCGCCAGGTTAGGGAAGCGGGAGCGCCTCGCCCGACGATCCGCCGGGC
The DNA here is from genome assembly GCF_002931595.1 of Rathayibacter sp. AY2B9. NCBI lineage: Bacteria > Bacillati > Actinomycetota > Actinomycetes > Micrococcales > Microbacteriaceae > Rathayibacter > Rathayibacter sp. AY2B9. Next base: position 114,494 of record NZ_PSUB01000009.1, on the reverse strand, counting down.
CAATCGCGGTGAACTGGCAGAGCGGGGCGGGGAGCGACTAGGCGCTCTTCTCCTGGCGACGGGGAGCGTGGGGCACGATCGTCGGGGCCGCGTTGTCGAGCACCGCGGCGCGGGTGACGACGACGCGCGCCACCTCGTCCGAGGAGGGCACCTCGAACATGATCGGGCCGAGCACCTCCTCGAGGATGGCGCGCAGTCCGCGAGCTCCGGTCTGGCGGAGGACCGCCAGGTCCGCGATGGCCTCGAGAGCGCCCCGGTCGAACTCGAGCTCGACGCCGTCGATCTCGAACATCCGCTGGTACTGCTTCACGAGCGCGTTGCGCGGCTCGGTGAGGATCTGCATGAGCGCGTCCTGGTCGAGCTGCGTGACCGTCGTGACGACGGGGAGGCGCCCGATGAACTCGGGGATCAGCCCGAACTTGTGCAGGTCCTCCGGGAGGACCTCGCTGAAGATGTTGATCTCGTCTTCCTTGTTGTGCAGCGGGGCGCCGAAGCCGATGCCGCGCTTGCCCGCCCGCGACGAGATGATGTCCTCGAGTCCGGCGAAGGCGCCGGCGACGATGAAGAGGACGTTCGTCGTGTCGATCTGGATGAACTCCTGGTGCGGGTGCTTCCGCCCGCCCTGCGGAGGCACGGAGGCGACGGTGCCCTCGAGGATCTTGAGCAGCGCCTGCTGCACTCCCTCGCCCGAGACGTCGCGCGTGATCGAGGGGTTCTCGGCCTTCCGCGCGATCTTGTCGACCTCGTCGATGTAGATGATGCCGGTCTCGGCACGCTTGACGTCGTAGTCGGCGGCCTGGATGAGCTTGAGGAGGATGTTCTCGACGTCCTCGCCGACGTAGCCCGCCTCGGTGAGGGCCGTGGCGTCCGCGACGGCGAAGGGCACGTTGAGGCGCTTCGCGAGGGTCTGGGCGAGGTAGGTCTTCCCGCAGCCCGTGGGGCCGATGAGCAGGATGTTGCTCTTGGCGATCTCGACCTCGTCGTGGATCGCGTCGGCGGCGGTGATGGTGTTGCGGGCCCGCACGCGCTTGTAGTGGTTGTACACGGCGACGGCGAGGGCCTTCTTGGCCTGCTCCTGCCCGATCACGTACTCCTCGAGGAAGCCGAAGATCTCCTTCGGCTTCGGGAGGTCGAACTCGTGGCTCGTCTCCTCGCTCGACTCGGAGAGGCGCTCCTCGATGATCTCGTTGCAGAGCTCGACGCACTCGTCGCAGATGTAGACGCCCGGTCCCGCGATGAGCTGCTGGACCTGCTTCTGGCTCTTGCCGCAGAAGGAGCACTTCAGCAGGTCGGCGCTTTCGCCAATACGTGCCACGGGGATGCCCCACTTCCTTGTCGTGCGTCTGTCGTGCGTCGGTCGGTCGTGCAACGGAGCCCGGAGCTCCGGCCGGTGCGAGCGGGACGAGCCCCCTGACACTGCTCCGAGCCTAGCCGCTGAGCCGCGAGGGCTCGGCAGGCGGGCCGGATTCGCCGTGCCTTGCGCCTCGTGTGGCGCTTTGCTACGGCGACGGAGGACGCAGGAGGGGCCGGGCGGCGGATCGCTCCGCCACCCGGCCCCTCCTGGACGCCCTACGCCGTGAGAGCCGGGAGGCTCTTGCGGCTGGTGAGCACCTGGTCGATCAGCCCGTACTCGAGCGCGTCGCTCGCGCCGAGGATCTTGTCGCGGTCGATGTCCTTCTTGACCTGCTCGATCGAGCGGTTCGAGTGGTGCGACAGCGTCTCCTCGAGCCACTCGCGCATGCGCATGATCTCGGCGGCCTGGATCTCGATGTCCGAGGCCTGGCCCCCGCCCTGCTGCACGGCGGGCTGGTGGATGAGGATGCGCGCGTTCGGCAGCGCGAGGCGCTTGCCCGGCGTTCCCGCGGCGGTGAGCACGGCGGCGGCCGAGGCGGCCTGGCCGAGCACGACCGTCTGGATGTGCGGGCGGATGTACTGCATCGTGTCGTAGATCGCCGTCATCGCGGTGAAGGATCCACCGGGCGAGTTGATGTACATGACGATGTCGCGGTCCGGGTCCTGGCTCTCGAGCACGAGGAGCTGGGCCATGATGTCGTCCGCGGAGGCGTCGTCGACCTGGACGCCGAGGAAGATGATGCGGTCCTCGAAGAGCTTGGCGTACGGGTCCTGGCGCTTGTAGCCGTAGGCCGTGCGCTCCTCGAACGTGGGGAGGATGTAGCGCGAGGACGGTGCGGCTCCGGAGCCGAACGCCGTTCCGCCGAAGGTGGGTGTGGTCATTGTCTGTTCCTGATCTCTCGGCGCGTTCGCTGGACTACTCGTCGATGGCGGTTCCGCCACCGCCGGCCACGTCGGTCGCCGACGAGCGGATGTGGTCGACGAAGCCGTAGGCGAGGGCCTCCTCGGCGCTGAACCAGCGGTCGCGGTCGCCGTCCTCGTTGACCTGCTCGACGGTCTTGCCGGTCGCCTTGGCGGTGATCTCGGCGAGGCGCTTCTTCATGTCGAGGATGAGCTGCGCCTGGGTCTGGATGTCGGAGGCCGTGCCGCCGAAGCCGCCGTGCGGCTGGTGGAGGAGCACCCGCGCGTTCGGGGTGATGTAGCGCTTGCCCTGGGTTCCGGCGGTGAGGAGCAGCTGGCCCATGGAGGCCGCCATCCCGATGCCCACGGTCACGATGTCGTTCGGGACGAACTGCATCGTGTCGTAGATCGCCATGCCCGCGGTGATGGAGCCGCCGGGCGAGTTGATGTAGAGGTAGATGTCCCGCTCGGAGTCCTCGGCTGCCAGGAGCAGGAGCTTCGCGGCGATCTCGTTCGCGTTCTCGTCGCGCACCTCGGAACCGAGCCAGATGATCCGGTCCTTGAGCAGGCGGTCGAAAACACTGTTGGGCATAACCATGTCGGCCATGTATTGCTCCGTTTCAGTTGTCGCTTCGGAGGCGAATCTATCGGACGCCGCCAGGCCGATCCGGCCGTGTTCGCCCGGGGCGGAGCGGGAGTCACCCGTGTTCGCCCGGGGCGGACCGGAGCCCCGCAACGAGAGGAGCCGCCCTCCGACGGATCGGGGGGCGGCTCCTGACGTGCTCGCGGGGACTACTCCGCGGCCGGGGTCTCCTCGGCGGGAGCGGCGGCCTTCTTCTTGGCCGGCGCGCGCTTCTTCTTGGGGGCCGGGGCGGGCTCCTCCTCGGCGGCGGGCTCCTCGGCGACGGGCTCGGCGGGGACCTCGGCGTCGGCGGCGGCCTGAGCCTCCTCCGCGACCTCGGTCTCGTCCGAGGCGACGGCCTCGTCGTCACCGGGGACCGCGGTGAACGCGGTCAGGTCGACGGCGTTGCCCTCGGTGTCGGTGACCTTCGCCTTGCCGAGGACGATCGCGAGCGCCTTGTTGCGGGCGACCTCGCCGACCATCTGGCCGATCTGGTTGTTCTCGGACAGGATCTTGATGAACTCGTTCGGCTCCATGCCGTACTGCGCCGCACCCTGGATGAGGTACTGCGTGAGCTCGTCCTGGCTGACCTGGACCTTCTCCTGCTCGACGACGTGGTCGAGGAGGATCTGCGTCTTGAAGGTCTTCTCGCTGGCCTCCTTGACCTCGGCGCGGTGCTCGTCGTCCTCGAGGCGGTTCTCGCCCTCGAGGTGGCGGTGCACCTCGTCCTCGACGAGACCGGCGGGTACGGGGACCTCGACGAGGGCGAGCAGCGCCTCGACGAGCTTCTCGCGGGCCTCGCCGCCCTGGCCGAAGGTCTTCTGCTGAGCGGCCTGCTCCTTGAGCGACTCGCGCAGCTCGGCGATGGTGTCGAACTCGCTGGCGATCTGCGCGAAGTCGTCGTCGGCCTCGGGGAGCTCGCGCTCCTTGACGGCGGTGAGCGCGACGGCGATCTCGGCCTGCTCGCCGGCGTGGTCGCCGCCGAGCAGCGGAGCGGTGAACGTGGTGCTCTCGCCCGCGGTGAGCGAGTCGAGCGCCTCGTCGATGCCCTCGATCAGCTCGCCCGAGCCGAGCTCGTACGAGATGGCGTTGGCGGTGTCGACCTCGACGCCGTCGATGGAGGCGACCAGGTCGATCTGCGCGAAGTCGCCGGTCTTCGCCGGGCGGTCCACGGTGACCAGGGTGCCGAAGCGGCTGCGGAGCTTGTCCAGCTCGGCGTCGACGTCGGCGTCGGTGACCTCGGCCGCCTCGACGGTGAGCTCGATGCCGTCGTAGTCCGGGACGGTGATCTCGGGGCGCACGTCGACCTCGATGGCGAGCTCGAGGTCGCCGGTGAAGTCCTTGTCGCTCGGCCAGGCGACGATGTCGGCCTGCGGGCGGCCCAGGGGGCGGACCTCGGTCTCGCGGACGGCCGCGCGGTAGAAGCCGTCGAGGCCCTCGTTGACCGCGTGCTCGAGCACCGCGGCCTTGCCGACGCGCTGGTCGACGATGGCGGGCGGGACCTTGCCCTTGCGAAAGCCGGGGACGTTGATCTGCTCGGCGATGTGGCCGTAGGCGTGCGTGATGCTGGGGCCGAGCTCGTCCGGGGTGACCGAAATCGCGAGCTTCACGCGGGTCGGGCTCAGCTGTTCTACCGTGGTCTTCACGTGAGGGGATCTCCTGTGCTGGTTGGTGTCGGCGCCGGATGACGGTCGTCACGGGTCGATGTCGTCACGATGAGTACTCGTGGTCGGGGCGACAGGATTCGAACCTGCGACCTCCCGCTCCCAAAGCGGGCGCTCTAGCCAAGCTGAGCTACGCCCCGGATGCGCGGGCCTGGGCACCGTGCGTGAGACTCTCGTCGAGCCGTCCCCGCACGTGCGCTTGCGCGACACGCCGAAATGGCCTTCGCAAGTGTACTGCACCGCGGCAGCGGCGACCGGAACCGCGCGGCGGAGGACGACCGGGGTGTCCACGGTGCTCGCGCGATGTACTACGCTGTCCTGGTGCCTGGTTGAGAGATCCGGACGCACCGGTTCGCGGTCGTCAGACCGCCGATCCGGGGCTGTAGCTTAGTGGTAAAGCCTCTGTCTTCCAAACAGATGATGCGAGTTCGATTCTCGTCAGCCCCTCTCCTCTCGAAGAGCCCCGGACGTCCGGGGCTCTTCGTCGTTCCGAGGCGTTCCGGGCGTGCTCAGCCGACCGCGCCGCGGTGCTCCTCCGTCAGGGCGAGGTACGAGGCGGCGTTCCGGCGGATGCCCTCGCGCTCCTCCTCCGTCAGCTCCCGCCGGACCCTCCCGGGGACGCCCGCCACGAGCGAGCCCGGCGGGACGACCGTCCCCTCGAGGACGACGGCGCCCGCGGCGATCAGCGAGCCGGTGCCGATGACGGCCCCGTTCAGGACGGTCGCGCTCATGCCGACCAGCACGTCGTCCTCGAGGGTGCAGCCGTGCAGCACGGCGTTGTGCCCGACCGAGACTCCGGCGCCGATGACCGCGTCGTAGTCGGCGTCGACGTGGACGACGACGCCGTCCTGGAGGTTGCTGCCGGCGCCGAGCTCGATCCGCGCGTGCTCGGCGCGCAGGACGGCGCCGTACCAGACGCTCGCCCGCTCCCCCAGGCGCACGGAGCCGATCACGGTGGCGCCCGGAGCGACCCACGCGGTGTCGGCGATCTCCGGGGCGCGTCCCCCGGTCAGGGCGAGGACGCGGGCGCCCTCCGCAGGACTCGACGGCATCGGGTTCTCCTCTTCTCCGGTGGTCAGCGCCCGGCGCGCAGGAAGGCGAGGACCGCCAGCACCCGCCGGTGGTCGGAGCCCGAGTCCTCGAGCCCGAGCTTCTGGAAGATCGCGGTCACGTTCTTCTCCACGGCGCCCACGCCGACGAAGAGAGCGGAGGCGATGCCCGCGTTCGTGCGCCCCTGGGCCATCTGCTCCAGCACCTCCCGCTCCCGCGGGGTCAGCGAGGCGAGCGGGTCGCGGTTGCGCTGCAGGAGCGAGGCGACGACCTGCGGGTCGAGGACGGTTCCGCCCGCTGCGACGCGCTCGACGGCGTCGCGCAGCTCCTCCACGGAGGCGACCCGGTCCTTCAGGAGGTAGCCGAGTCCGCCGTCGCCGGAGCCGAGCAGCTCCTGCGCGTAGGTGACCTCGACGTACTGGCTGAGCAGCAGGACCGACACCTGCGGGTAGCGCCGGCGGATCTCCAGCGCCCCGCGGACGCCCTCGTCGCGGAAGGTCGGCGGCATCCGGACGTCGAGCACGGCGACGTCGACGCCGGCCGGGTCCCGCGCCAGATCGGCGAGCAGGGCGTCCGCGTCCCCGAAGGCGCCGACGGAGGCGAACCCCGCGTCCTCGAAGAGGCGGACCAGGCCCTCGCGCAGGAGGACCGAGTCCTCGGCGATGGCGACTCGGATCACGGGCACGCCCTCAGGATAGGACGGCCGGGAGGTAGGGGACGTGCACCCCGACCGTGGTCGGCCCGCCGACCGGCGACTCCACGCTCAGGATCCCGCGCAGGCCCCGGACGCGCCCGCCCACCCCCTCGAGACCGTGACCGGCGACCGGCGACGCCCCGCCGACTCCGTCGTCGACCACCCAGGCGTCGAGCCAGCGCTCCCCCGGAGTGCCGGAGTCGCGGGTGTCGAGATGCACCCGCACCGATCGGGCACCGGAGTGCTTGGAGACGTTGGCGAGCAGCTCGGCGACGACGAAGTAGACGCTGCGCTCGACCTCGGGCGGCACGTCCGCCACGGGGTGCTCGGTGAGGACCTCGACCGGCACCGGGCTGAGCTCGGCGAGCGAGTGCACCGCCGCCTCGAAGCCCCGGTCCTGCAGGATCGGCGGCGCCACTCCGCGGGAGAGGGCGCGCAGCTCGTCGAGCGCGGCGCGCACGTGCTCGCGAGCCTCGTCGACCAGGCGGGCGGCGGACTCCGGGTCGGCGGCGAGTCGGTTGCGGGCCGAGGCCAGGTCCATCTGCACCCGGATCAGGCGCTGCTGCGGGCCGTCGTGGATGTCGCGCTCGAGCCGGCGCAGCGCGCGGTCCTCGGCGGCGACGGCTGCGCCGCGGGAGGCGCTCAGCTCGGCGACCTCTCGCTGGAGCACCTCCGACTCCCACGGGCCGAGCAGGAGACGGTCGACCAGCCAGTGCAGGAGGGAGAGGCCGCGGGTGGCGAACGGCAGGGTCGAGACGAAGAGGACGGTCGTGGCGACCGTCGCCGCGGCGACCAGTCCCGCCGGAGGCTGCGGGGCGCCCAGCAGAGCGGCCCCGCTCTCGGCCAGCAGGCGGGCCGGACCGGGGGCCCCCGTGAGCGCGGCGGCCACCGTGCCCGGGCCCGCCCAGGTCCACAGCGCGAGGAGCAGTCCGGACAGCAGCGCGAGCACCGGAGCCACGACGAGCGTGTGCAGGAGAGCGAGCCAGTAGTGCCCGTCGATCACCGGACCGTAGAGGGCGAAGGTCGAGGGAGTGACGGCGGAGGGCGGTCGCCGCCACTGCGGCCGGGGGACGGCGGGCCGTCCGGCCAGCACGTCGAGGCCGACGGCGGCCCGCGAGAAGAAGCGCGCCGTGTAGAGGGCGGCGGGCAGGAACACCAGGCCGATCAGGACTCCGACGAGCCCGAGCGCGACGGCCAGCGCGACGCCGGCGCAGAAGGCACCGAGGAGGGCGACCGGGATCGCGGCCACCAGCGCGAGCACCTCCCGGGGCAGTCCGCGCCAGAGCCGGAGGTAGGCGCGCGAGGCCTCGCCGAGGGCCGTCGATGCTCCGCTCATCCGCGCCTCCTGTCCGCTCCCGCCGCCGCCGCGACCCGGTCGAGCGTACCGGCGGCACGGCTCCGGGCACCCGGGGGGAAGCCCCCGTGACGCCCCTCCGCGACCGAGGTGAGCCTGTCCTTCACCGGACTGAGCCGAGCCTGCGCTTCCTTGCGGCGCCGAGGGATCTGCGTACTGTTGACGATCAGTCACCCCCTCTCGAAAGGACCAGACGATGTCCACCACGTCCGTCACGTCGCTCACCTCGTCGAACCCGGATGTCGCATCCGGAGTCGCCCAGTTCCTCAGCCCCGTCGTCGTCGAGATGACCGCGCTCGCCGTCAACGGCAAGCAGGCGCACTGGCACGTCCGCGGCGCCAACTTCATCGGCGTCCACGAGCTGCTCGACGCGATCGTCGGCCGCGCCATCGAGTGGGCCGACATCGCCGCGGAGCGCGTCGTCGCCCTCGGCCTCCCGGTCGACGCCCGCATCCAGACCGTCGCCTCGGCGACGCGGTCCGAACCCCTCACCCCCGGCTTCCAGCGCTCCGAGAACGCGATCGTCGAGATCATCCGCCAGATGGACGTCGCCATCGCGACCGTCAACACGGCGATCGCCGAGCTCGCCGAGATCGACGCGAGCAGCCAGGACGTCGCGATCGAGATCGGCCGCGGCCTCGAGAAGGACCGCTGGTTCCTCTTCGCCCACGTCAGCGAGAGCTGAGCACCACGCCTCGACCGGCCTGCGGATCCTCGGATCCCGCGGGCCGTCGTCGTTCCCGGGCCCGTCCGCGCGATCCGGAGCAGCCGGTGTCGCGACGGGCGCGGGTCAGCCGCCGTGCGTGAAGCGGCCCGCCAGGAGGGTCGCGGCGACCGGCATGGATCGGAGGGCTCCTGCATCGGCGGCGAGCGGATCGCGGTCGACCACCACCAGATCGGCGGGATCGCCGGCCGCGGGCGTGAGCCGGCGCACCCGGGTCGAGGCGACGATCGCCTCCTCGACGCTCACCCGCTGCTCCGGATGCCAGGGCTCGTCGCCCGGCAGCGCCCGCGCGACCGCGGCCGAGATCGCGACCCACGGGTCGAGCGGAGCGACCGGAGCGTCCGAGCCGAGCACCACGCGGGCCCCGGAGTCGAGCAGCGAGCGCAGCGGGAACGCCCGGCCGGTGCGTCCCGGCCAGTACCGCTCCGCCACCTCGCGGTCGTCGAGCGCGTGCGCGGGCTGCACTCCGGCCTCCACGCCGAGCGCGGCGAACCGCGGAAGGTCGGTCTCCGCGAGCAGCTGAGCGTGCTCGATCCGGCCCCCGCCGACCCGGCCGAGCGCGTCCAGAGCCAGCGTCGCCGCGGCGTCTCCGATCGCGTGCACGGTGGAGCGGATGCCCCCGGCGGCCGCGCGGGCGAGCAGCTCGTCCAGCTCGGCGGGCTCCACGGTGAGGACGCCGTTGCCGTCGTGGTCGGCGTAGGGGTGGGCGCAGTAGGCGGTCCTCGTGTTGAGGGAGCCGTCGATCAGGACCTTGAGCGGGCCCATCCGCAGCAGGCCGTCACCGCCGTCGAGCTCGTCGCCCGTGCGCAGTCCCTCAGCGAGGGCGCGGTCGAGGTGGTCGCGGTAGACGCCGGTGTCGACGCGGAGGGAGCGTGCTCCGCCAGCGACGCGACGGGGCCAGTCCCCCACATTCCAGCGCATCTCGAGGTCGACGACGCCGACCACCCCGCGAGCCGCAGCCCGCCGCGCCGCCGCGTCGGCGAGTGCGTCGAGCTCGTCGTCGCCGAGGGCGCCGAGTGCGGTGACGAGCTCGAAGCAGGCGTCCTCGCGCAGCAGCTCGGGCTCGGGAGCGACGGCGTAGCGCCGGTACGCGGCGGAGTTCAGCCAGGCGCAGTGCAGGTCGCCGCTGATCAGCACGACGGGCCGTTCCGGAGAGACCTCGTCCAGGAGCGCGGTCGTGGGCGGCTCCGGCCAGAGGCCGTCGCGGAAGCCGAAGCCGATCAGCGTGCCGGTACCGGGCTCCTCCGCCAGGCGACGTCGGACCGCGTCCGCCGTTCCGCGGGCCGAGTCGGCTGACGAGACGTCCAGGCGCGGTGCCGTCATCGCCCACTGGGAGAAGTGGACGTGCTCGTCCCAGAGGCCGGGGAGCACCCAGCGCCCGTCGAGGTCGCGCACCTCGTCGCCCGGGGCGGCGGCGGCGTCCGGTCCGACCGCTTCCACGCGGCCGTCGCGCAGGAGCACGGCACCGGGTCGGGACGAGCCGAGGAGGCGGGCGCCCCGGAGCAGGAGACCGCCGGTCATCGGGCGGCCTCGCGGAGCGCGGGGCGGACAGCTCGGCGGGCGCGGGACCGGGCCGGCGTCTCTCCACCGGCGCTCACGACTGGCACACCGGGCACCAGTAGAGCTTGCGTGCGCCGATCTCCTCGAGCAGCACGTTCGTGCCGCAGACGCGGCAGGGCAGACCCTCGCGCTTGTAGACGTAGTTGCGCTCGGCGCGGCTGCGGACGGCTTTCGAGCGCTCGGTCTTCGTCAGGCCGCGGCGCGTGATCATCATCCCGGTCCGGATGCCGTCCTCGAGCAGGTCCGCCCAGTCCCGCCACAGCTCCTGTGCGAGGTCCAGCGGCACCTGCTTGCCGGGAGTGTGCGGGTCGAGGCCGGCGCGGTAGAGCAGCTCCGCGCGGTAGATGTTGCCGATGCCGCTGACCACGGACTGGTCCATCAGCACCAGCCCGACCGGCGTCGCCGTCCTGCGGAGCCGGTTCACGAAGCGGTCGCGCGCCTCGTCGGAGTCGTCGTCGGCCGGATCCGGACCGAGGCGGGCGAGGAGGGCCTCCACCTGGGCGGGGTCCATCACCTCGCAGGCGGTGGGGCCGCGCAGGTCGGCGACCGTCTCCTCCGTCATGATGCGCACGCGCACCGCGCCCACGGGCGGCGGCGGGAACTCGTCGAGATCGGAGTCGGTCTCGTGCTCCGTCTCGGAGAGGCGCACGGCGCGGCGGCGCCGGGGAGCGCCGATGCTGCTGCCGGCCTTCCCGTCCGGGAACAGCGGCGAGACGTGCCCGAGGAAGTCCCACGCGCCGTAGAGGCCGAGGTGGACGTGCAGCGTCAGGTCGCCCTCGAAGCGCAGCAGCAGGTGCTTGCCGACGGCCGTGGACTCGAGGACTTCGCGCCCGTCGAGGAGCGCGGCTCCCTCGGTGAAGCGGCCCTGGGGGCTGCTGGTCGCGACGCGGTGCCCGACGACGTCGCGCTCGAACTGCAGGGCGATCCGGTGGACGGAGTGCCCCTCGGGCACTCAGCGCTCCTTCGCGGCGGAGTCGACGACCCGGCCGGCGATGTCGCCGGTGGCCTCGTACTCGGCGAGCTGCGCGATGCGGCGCACGTGCCGCTCCTCGAAGGTGAAGGGCTCGGCGACGAACGCGTCGATGAAGCCGGTGGCCTCCTCGACGGAGTGCTGGCGGGCCCCGATCGAGATGACGTTCGCGTCGTTGTGCTGGCGGGCCAGCACGGCGGTGCTCAGATTCCACACGAGCGCCGCGCGCACGCCCGCGACCTTGTTCGCCGCGATCTGCTCGCCGTTGCCCGAGCCGCCGAAGACGACGCCGAGAGCCTCGACCCCCGCCTCCTGATCGCGGACGACCGCGGCGGCGGCGTTGATGCAGAAGGACGGGTAGTCGTCCAGCGGGTCGTAGGACGTGGGGCCGTGGTCGATCACGTCATGACCGGCGGCGCCGAGGTGCTCGATCAGGTGACGGCTGAAGTCCAGCCCTGCGTGGTCCGTGGCGATGTGGATGCGCACGAGAGAACTCCTCCGGAAGAGCCGTCTGGGGCCCGCGGTGCCCGGGCCGGGAGCCAGAGTACCGCGGGTCGGCTCAGTCGAACTGCGGGTCGCGGGTCCGCGAGCGCTTGAGCTCGAAGAAGCCGTCGAAGGAGGCGGCGGCGACGATGCCGTCCCAGAGGGTCAGCGCCTGCTCGCCCCTCGGGATCGGCGAGATGACGGGGCCGAAGAAGGCGACGTCGCCGATCGCGATGACCGGGGTGCCGACGTCCTGGCCGACCCGCTCGATCCCGTCGAAGTGGGAGGCGCGCATCGGCTCGTCGTACTCGTCCGAGTCGGCGTGGGCGGCGAGCTCCGCGGGGAGGCCGAGCTCGGCGAGCGACTCGGCGATCACCGCGTCGACGTCGGTGCGCCCCCCCGGGTGGATCCGGGTGCCGAGCGCGTCGTAGAGCGGCTTCACGTGCTCGCGGCCCTCGCACTCGGCGACGGCGGCGACCAGGCGCGTGTAGCGCAGCGCGCGCGGGAGGAAGGCGCGGTACGAGTCGTCCACGTCCTTGTCCTCGTTGAGGACGGCGAGGCTCATGATGTGCCACTGCACGTCGAGGTCGCGCGCCGGCGTCACCTCGTCCACGAATCGCGAGGTCATCCAGGCCCACGGGCAGGAGGGGTCGAACCAGAAGTCCACAGAGGTCATGGGGACACGCTACGCCGCTCGCGGCGGCCGCGTCCGCGCTCCCCGGCGGCTCCGCAGGATCGGCGCCACGGGGCTCCACGGCGGGTCCCGGCAGCTCTAGGGTGGATCGGCGGCGCCCGCACCCCGGCGCCCGCGGCAGCGCCCGAGACGAACGGATGGAGCACCCCCGTGCCAGGAGACAACCTCACCCGGAGCGAGGCGCAGGAGCGCGCCTCGCTGATCCAGGTCCACGACTACGACATCGCCCTCGACCTGACCCGGGGAGCCGAGACCTTCCTCAGCACGACCACGGTGCGCTTCTCCGCCACCGAGGGCGCCTCGAGCTTCATCGACGCCGTCACGGGCACGGTCCACTCCGTCACCCTCAACGGCGCGGAGCTCGACCCCGCCGACGTCGCCGACGGCGTCCGGATCCGCCTCGACTCCCTGGCTGCGGACAACGAGCTCACCGTCGTCGCCGACATGCTCTACACCAACACGGGCGAGGGCCTGCACCGCTTCGTCGACCCCGTCGACGGCGAGGCGTACCTGTACTCGCAGTTCGAGGTGCCCGACTCCCGCCGCGTCTTCGCGGTGTTCGAGCAGCCGGACCTCAAGGCCGAGTTCCGCTTCACCGTCACCGCGCCCGCGCAGTGGCAGGTCGTGTCGAACCAGCCCACTCCCGAGCCGGTCCCGGCGGGCGAGGGGATCGCGACCTGGAGCTTCGAGCCCACCCCGCGCATCTCCTCCTACATCACGGCCCTCGTCGCCGGACCCTACGTGGTCGAGACCGACTCGCTCGTCTCCTCCGACGGCCGCACCATCCCGCTGGGGGTCTTCGCCCGGGCCTCGCTCGCGCCCTTCCTCGACGCCGACTACGTGTTCGAGAAGACGAAGCAGGGCTTCGCCTTCTACGAGGAGAAGTTCGGCGTCCCGTACCCGTTCGCGAAGTACGACCAGCTGTTCGTCCCCGAGTTCAACGCCGGCGCGATGGAGAACGCGGGAGCGGTGACCTTCACCGAGACCTACGTGTTCCGCTCCAAGGTGACGGACGCGATCAAGGAGCGCCGGGTCGTCACGATCCTCCACGAGCTCGCCCACATGTGGTTCGGCGACCTGGTCACGATGAAGTGGTGGAACGACCTCTGGCTCAACGAGTCGTTCGCCGAGTACGCCTCCACCCTCGCCACCGCGGAGGCGACGGAGTGGACCGAGGCGTGGACCACCTTCGCCGCGATGGAGAAGAGCTGGGCCTACCGCCAGGACCAGCTGCCCTCGACCCACCCGATCGTCGCGACCATCAACGACCTCGAGGACGTCCAGGTCAACTTCGACGGCATCACCTACGCCAAGGGCGCCTCGGTGCTCAAGCAGCTCGTCGCGTGGGTCGGCGAGAAGGAGTTCCTCGCCGGCGTCCACGAGTACTTCGTCAAGCACGCCTTCTCGAACACGGAGCTGCGCGACCTGCTGGTCGAGCTGGAGGCCACCAGCGGGCGCGACCTCACCGAGTGGTCGGCGCAGTGGCTCGAGACGGCCGGCGTGAACACGCTCCGCCCCGAGATCGCGGTCGACGAGAGCGGAGCGATCGCGTCCTTCGCGATCCTGCAGACCGCGGTCGAGGAGTACCCGACGATCCGCCCGCACCGCCTGGCGATCGGCCTGTACGACTTCGAGGGCGAGCGCCTCGTCCGCGTCGACCGCCTCGAGCTGGACGTCGACGGGGAGCGCACCGAGGTGCCCGAGCTGATCGGCCGCACCCGTCCGGCGCTCGTGCTGCTCAACGACGACGACCTCGCCTACGCGAAGGTCCGCCTCGACGACGCCTCGCTCGCCGTGGCCGTCGAGCACCTCGCGAGCATCGACAGCCCCCTGGCCCGCTCGCTGGTCTGGGGCTCGGTCTGGGACTCGACCCGCGACGCCGAGTCGGCGCCGCGCGACTTCGTCCGCCTCGTCCTGGGCAACGTCGCGACCGAGACCGAGTCCACGACCCTGCGGACGGTGCTGAACCAGCTCGTCGCCACCGCCACCCAGTACGTCGCTCCGGAGTACCGGGCCGAGGTCGTCGAGGAGGCGGGCGATCAGCTGTGGACGCTCGCGCAGAGCGCCGAGCCGTGCAGCGACGCGCAGTTCCAGTTCGTGAAGTTCTTCGCCGCGATCGCGTCCACCCCGGCGCACCTCGAGGCCGTGCAGGCGCTGCTCGACGGCTCCACCGCCCTCGGCGGCCTCGACATCGACACCGACCTCGGCTGGGAGCTGCTGATCGCTCTCGTCGCCGGCGGGCGGGCCGGTGCGGACGACATCGACGCGGCGCTCGCCTCGGACAACACGGCGACCGGCCAGCAGTCGGCCGCGCACGCCCGTGCCGCACTGCCGACCGCGGAGGCGAAGCGCGCGGCGTGGGACTCCGTCACGGCCGACGACTCGGCACCGAACACGATCGTCCGCTCGACGGGCCTGGGCTTCCAGCGCGCCGCCGACCCGCGCCTGCTCGACGCGATGGTCCCGGTCTACTTCGACGCCCTCCGCACCCTCTGGGAGTCGAAGAGCTACAAGATCGCCGAGTACCTGGTCGTCGGCTTCTACCCGGCCGCCACGCCCTCGCAGGAGATCGTCGACGCCACCCGCGCCTGGCTCGACGCGAACCCGGAGGTCCCGGCGCTGCGCCGACTCGTGATCGAGAACCTGGCGGGCGTGGAGCGTGCACTCCGCGCCCAGGAGCGCGACACCCGGGGCTGACAGCGAGCCGCCCGGTCCCCCGGCGCTCGGCGCTGCGGGACCGGGCGGATCTCCCCTCTCCCGGCGCCTAGCGCTGCGGGACCGAGCGGCGCTCCGGCCCGTCATAGGCGGACAGCGGCCGGATGAGCGCGTTCGAGCCCCGCTGCTCGATCACGTGGGCCGTCCAGCCCACCACCCGCGCGGCGACGAACAGCGGAGTGAAGATCCCGGTGTCGAAGCCCATCAGCCGGTAGGCGGGGCCGGACGGGTAGTCGAGGTTCGGCAGGATGCCCGTCCGCTCGGCCATCGCCGCGGCCAGGGCGTCGTACAGCTCCATCATCTCGCCGGCCCCCTCGTGCTCGGCGAGCCGCCGGAGAGCGGCGTCCATGGTCGGCACCCGCGAGTCGCCCGACTTGTAGACCCGGTGGCCGAACCCCATGACCTTCCGGCGCTGTCCGAGAGCCTCGGCGAGCCACTCGCGGGACCGCCGGTCCACCTCCGGTCCGGTGCCGACCTCGTCGAGCACGTGCAGCACGGCCTCGTTCGCCCCGCCGTGGAGCGGTCCCTTGAGCGCTCCCACGGCGGCGGTCACGGCGGAGTGGACGTCCGACAGCGTCGACGTCACGACGCGGGCCGTGAAGGTCGAGGCGTTGAAGGAGTGCTCGGCGTAGAGCACCAGCGAGACGCGGAACGCGTCGACGACGACCGGCTCCGGCACCTCGCCGAAGGTCGTCCAGAGGAAGTTCTCGGAGTAGTCGAGGTCGTCGCGCGGATCGATCGGCTCGAGGCCGCGCAGGCGGCGCTGAGCGTAGGCGACGATCGCCGGCAGTGCCGCCCAGAGCCGCACGGAGCGCTCCAGCACGGCCTCGGGAGCGTCGGCGTCCGGATCCTCCTCGAGCGCGCCCAGGACGCTCACCGCCGTCCGCACAACGTCCATCGGGTGCGCCGACAGCGGCAGCAGGTCGATCACGGTGCGCACCTCGGGGGCCAGGGCGCGGTGGGCCCGCTCCGCGGCGGCCAGCCCGGCCGCCTCCTCCGGAGTGGGGAGCTCGCCGTGCCAGAGCAGCCAGGCCACGTCCTCGAACGAGGTCCCCGCCGCGAGCTCCTGCGCGGGGTAGCCGCGGTAGAGCAGCGAGTTCGACGCCGGGTCGACCTTCGAGACGGCCGTCGTGTCGACGACGACCCCCACGAGTCCCTTGCGGATGTCCTGATCGGTCGTGCTCATCCTTCGCTCCTTCGCGAGAGGCGGGCGGCGGCGCCGGGGAGCGCCGCCGGTTCGTGCGGGTCGGCGCGCTCAGGCGCCGTAGTGGTCGGCGAGCGAGAAGTCGAAGACGCCCTCGTCGAAGCGGTTGTACGAGGCGTAGTCGAGGAGCTCGTAGAGCTCGGCGCGCGTCTGCATGGCCGGGACCTCCGAGCGGAGCGAGCCCTCCGCCTTGAGGGCGTCGAGTGCCCGCATCGCGGCGCCCATCGCGATCCGGAGCAGCGAGACCGGGTGGATCACGACGTTCACGCCGACGTCGGCGAGCTGCTGCGCGGTGAACAGCTCGCTCTTGCCGAACTCGGTCATGTTGGCGAGGATCGGCACGTCGATCGCGGCGCGCACGGCCTCGAACTCGGACAGGTCGCGCATCGCCTCGGGGAACACCGCGTCTGCTCCGGCGTCGACGAGGCGCTTGGCGCGGTCGATCGCGGCCGGCAGGCCGTCGAGGGCGCGGATGTCGGTGCGGGCCATGATCACCAGGTCGGAGTCGCGCCGCGCGTCGACGGCCGCCGCGATCCTCCGCACCGAGGTCGCCTCGTCGACGACCGCCTTGCCGTCGAGGTGCCCGCAGCGCTTGGGGTTCACCTGGTCCTCGATGTGCAGCCCCGCGACTCCGGCGTCCTCGAGCATCTGGACCGTGCGCGCGACGTTCAGCGGCTCGCCGAAGCCGGTGTCCGCGTCGACGAGGACCGGCAGGTCGGTCAGGCGCGCGATCTGCTGCGAGCGGCCGGCCACCTCGCTGAGCGTGGTGAGCCCGATGTCCGGCAGCCCCAGCTCGGCCGAGAGCACGGCGCCCGAGACGTAGATCCCGTCGAAGCCCTTCGCCTCGATGAGGCGCGCGGAGAGCGGAGTGAACGCGCCGGGCAGCTGCAGCAGCTCGCCCGAGGCGAGGCGCTCGCGGAAGAGGCGGCGCTTCTCGGCGGGAGTCCGGGTGGAGTGGAGCATCGGGCGTCCTTCCCAGGGCGGTGTCCGGGTCCGAGCGGACCCGACTCGAATCTATACGCGCGCGGAGCTCGTGCACCCGTCTCGGAGGGAGGCGTCCCGTAGCCTGGAGCGGTCATGCTGCTTCTTCAGACCTCCACCCCGGACCCTGTCCCCGCCACCGTCTCCTTCTTCGAGTCCGAGCCCTTCTGGAAGGTGGTCGCGATCCTCGGGATCGTGCTGGGCGCGCTGCTGGTGCGCGTCATCGCCCACTTCGTGATCGGCCGCGTCGTCGACCAGATCGTGTCGGGAGTGAAGCGCCGCCAGCGCGTCGAGGACACCCAGTCGATCGCCGCGTCGCCGCTCGCGGCCGTGCGGGTGGTGCAGCGCACGCGCACGCTCGGGTCGATCCTCAACAACCTGAGCTCGATCCTGATCGTCGTCATCGCCCTGGTCATGATCGTGACGACGATCGACAAGGACCTCATCGGCTCCTTCGCCCTGCTGACGGCCGCCCTCGGCGCGGGCCTCGGCTTCGGCGCGCAGAACATCGTCAAGGACGTCCTCAACGGGCTGTTCATGGTCGCAGAGGACCAGCTCGGGGTCGGCGACGTCGTCGACACAGGGCAGGCGACGGGCGTGGTCGAGTCGGTCGGCGTCCGGGTGACGCAGATCCGCGACGTCAACGGCACCCTCTGGTTCGTCCGCAACGGCGAGATCGTCCGGGTCGGGAACATGTCGCAGGGCTGGTCGCGCGTCATCGTCGACCTGGCCGTGCCCTACGAGACGGACCTCGAGCAGGTGCAGTCCACGGTCCTCGCGACCGCGAACGAGCTGGCGGCGAGCAGTCGCTGGCGGGCCCGGATCATCGACAAGCCCGAGCTCTGGGGCCTGGAGTCCATCGCCGACGACGCCCTGGTCATCCGGGTCGTGGTCAAGACCCGCACCACCGCCAAGGACGACGTCGCCCGCGAGCTGCGCCTGCGCCTGAAGAAGTCGCTCGACGCGCTCGACGTGAAGCTCCCCTCGCTGGCCACCGTCGTCCTCGAGGGCTTCGAGGGGGCGACGAGCGTCGGAGGCGCCAAGCCGCCGCGGACCACGCCCTCCCCCACGATCAGCACCGAGCACGGCAAGCCCGTGCGGCTCCCCCGCGCGCTGCGGCGCGGGAGCGGGACGCCGCCCCAGGACGGCGGCGGCACCTCCGGCCCGACGGGAGCGCGCTCGTGAGCGGCCTGCAGATCGGCGGCACGCCTCCGCTGCGCAGCTTCTGGGAGCACATCGGCGGCCGGCCGACGTTCGAGCGACTGGTCCGCCGCTTCTACGAGGGCGTCCGCGAGGACGAGGTCCTCTGGCCGATGTACCCCGAGCACGACCTCGAGGGCGCGATCCAGCGGCTGACCGGCTTCCTCGAGCAGTACTGGGGCGGGCCGGGCACCTACAGCGAGGAGCGCGGCCACCCGCGCCTGCGGATGCGGCACCAGCCCTTCCGGATCAATCCCGAGGCCCGCGACCACTGGCTCCGGCACATGCGGACGGCCGTCGACGATCTCGAGCTCGCTCCGGCCGACGACGCCCTGCTCTGGGACTACCTGGAGCGCGCCGCCCACGCGATGGTGAACACCTTCGAGGAGTAGCCCCTCAGCCCGGGGTGCGGACCAGCACGTGTCCGCGCCGTGAGGTGAGGCGGCGCCAGGCGCCGCTCTCGAGCAGGGCCACCGGGTCGTCGGCGCCGAGGAACCCGAGCGCGAAGAGGGCGAACGCCGCTCCCGCCGGGACGTCCTCGAGGCCGTCGAGCGGGCGGCCCCAGACGCTCGACCGCACGCGGCCGACGATCTGCTCGCCCGTCTCGGAGCCGACGGCCGCCGCGATCTCGTCGATCCCCTCGCGCGCGACGCGCTCCAGGAAGCCCGGGTCCACGGGCTCGCGCCGGGTCCAGCCGCCGCGGGGCGGGGAGACGCCCGCCCAGGGCCCCGCCGTCGCGTCGTCGCCGTCGGGCAGCACGACCGGCTTGCCGTCCGCTCCGCCCGGCTCCCACTGCAGGCGGGCGAGGCGGTCCGACAGCGCACGGATCGGCACGACCCGGTCGAAGCCGGCGGGCTCGTCGAGCGCGAAGACGCGCAGGCCCAGCACGGTCGCGGAGCGGTCGAGCAGACCGCGGGGCTGGAGGATCGGCGTGTAGGCGGCCAGCACGTGGTCGTCGGCGAGGAGCCGGACCGCACCGTCCTCGACCCGGGCCGAACGGCCGAGGAAGACGCGCAGATCCGACAGGCTGGGCGGATCCGCCAGGGAGAAGGACGGACTCATCGCGTCGATAAACTTACCCGAGGCCGCTCGCCCCACCGCCCGACACCCCGGAGGTACCGTGCCCGATCCCCTGTCCTCGTTCCTCACCGCGCTCGACCTGACGGACACCGGCGCCCGCACCAGCGAGGACATCTCGACGGGTCCCTCGCAGTGGATGCCCGAGGGGCGGGTCTTCGGCGGCCAGGTCCTCGCGCAGTCGCTCATCGCGGCCGGTCGCACCGTCGAGGGGCGCTCCGTGCACTCGATGCACGGGTACTTCCTCCGCCCCGGGGACGTCTCCCTGCCGATCACGTTCTCGGTCGACCGGATCCACGACGGCCGCTCCTTCTGCACGCGGCGGACGCAGGCCTACCAGAACGGACGCCCCATCCTCTCGATGATCGCCTCGTTCCAGACCGAGGACGAGGGTCTCGACCACCAGGCGCCGATGCCGGAGGGGATCCCCGACCCGGAGTCGCTGCCGAGCACCGCTCAGATCCTCGCGGGGGTCGACCACCCGGTCGGCAGCTTCTGGGCCACGCAGCGCCCCTTCGACGTGCGGCACGTCGAGCACCCGGTGTACCTCCGGGCCGACCCCGAGCGGGTCGCGCACCAGAGCGTGTGGATGCGCTCGCTCGGACCGCTGCCGGACGATCCGATGCTGCACCGCGCCGCCCTCGCCTACGCGAGCGACTACACGATCCTCGAATCCACGCTCCGCAGGCACGGTGCGGCGTGGACGACGCCGGGCCTGCGGATCGCGAGCCTCGACCACGCGATGTGGTGGCACCGCCCCGCGCGCGTGGACCAGTGGCTCCTCTACGTGCAGGAGGCGCCGAGCGCGTCCGGCGGACGCGGGCTCTCGCTCGGGCGCATCTACACGCAGGAGGGCGTGCTCGTGGCGAGCGTCGCCCAGGAGGGCATGGTCCGCGTCCCCCTGGGCTGAGCTCAGCCCCGCTTCGAGAAGGTGATGGGCTCCTCGACGTAGGGGCCCCACGCCTCGCGGAGCTCCTCCGGGATGCGCTGGGGCCTGCCCGTCGCGGCCGTGACCAGCACCAGAGTGGTGGCCGCCTTCGTGAAGAGCACCCGCGGGACGACGCCGGCGGGCGAGTAGAGCTCGTAGCAGACCTCGAGGCTCGCCCCGCCGATCCGCCCGATCCACAGCTCCACGTCGATCGGCGCGCGCATGTACGGGATCGGCGCGAGATACTCGATCTCCTGCCGGGCGATGAGGCTGATCGACTCGGCGCCCGGCCGTGCGTCGAGCACCGCCGTCGCCATCCCGCCGGGCTGCGGCGAGTCCGGCTTCCAGAACGCCTGGATGCGCGCCTCCTCGAGCAGGCGCAGCATCTCGGCGTTGTTCACGTGCGCGTAGGCGTCGAAGTCCGACCAGCGCAGCGGGATGGCGACGTGCAGGCGCATCAGTCGCGGGTGAGCTTGCGGTACGCGGAGCGGTGCGGCTTCGCCGCGTCCGGGCCGAGGCGCTCGATCTTGTTCTCCTCGTACGCCTCGAAGTTGCCCTCGAACCAGTACCAGTTGGCCGGGTCCTCCTCGGTGCCTTCGTAGGCGAGGATGTGGGTCGCGATCCGGTCGAGGAACCACCGGTCGTGAGTGATGACCACGGCGCAGCCCGGGAACTCGAGGAGCGCGTTCTCGAGGCTGCCCAGGGTCTCGACGTCGAGGTCGTTGGTGGGCTCGTCGAGCAGGAGCAGGTTGCCGCCCTGCTTGAGCGTCAGCGCGAGGTTGAGGCGGTTCCGCTCGCCACCGGAGAGGACGCCGGCCTTCTTCTGCTGGTCCGGGCCCTTGAAGCCGAACTGCGAGACGTAGGCGCGGGAGGGGATCTCGGTCTTCCCGACGGTGATGTAGTCGTGCCCGTCGGAGACGACCTCCCACAGGTTCTTCTGCGGGTCGATGCCGCCGCGGCTCTGGTCGACGTAGGAGATGTCGACCGTCTCGCCGATCTTCAGGTCGCCCGAGTCGAGCGGCTCGAAGCCGACGATCGTCTTGAAGAGCGTGGTCTTGCCGACGCCGTTCGGGCCGATGACGCCGACGATGCCGTTGCGGGGCAGCGTGAAGCTGAGGTCGTCGATGAGGACGCGCTCGCCGAACTGCTTGTGCAGCTTCTTCGCGTCGATGACCTGGGAGCCCAGACGGGGGCCCACCGGGATGACGATCTCCTCGAAGTCGAGCACGCGCGTCTTCTCGGCCTCGGCCGCCATCTCCTCGTAGCGCGCCAGGCGCGCCTTCGACTTGGCCTGACGGCCCTTGGCGTTGCTGCGCACCCAATCGAGCTCGGTGGTGAGCCGCTTGGCGAGCTTGGCGTCCTTCTTGCCCTGGACCTCCAGGCGGGCGCTCTTCTTCTCGAGGTACGTCGAGTAGTTGCCCTCGTAGGGGTAGAGGTGTCCGCGGTCGACCTCGGCGATCCACTCCGCGACGTTGTCGAGGAAGTACCGGTCGTGGGTGACGGCGAGCACGGCGCCGGGGTACTTCGAGAGGAACTGCTCGAGCCAGAGCACGCTCTCGGCGTCGAGGTGGTTGGTGGGCTCGTCGAGCAGCAGCAGGTCGGGCTTCTGCAGGAGGAGCTTGGTGAGCGCCACGCGGCGCTTCTCGCCACCCGAGAGGTTGGTGACGAGGGAGTCCCCCGGCGGGGTGCGCAGCGCGTCCATCGCCTGCTCCAGCTGCGAGTCCAGGTCCCAGGCGTCGGCGGCGTCGATCGCCTCCTGCAGGGTCCCCATCTCGGCGAGGAGACTGTCGAAGTCGGCGTCCGGGTCGGCCATCGCGAGGGAGATCTCGTTGAAGCGGTCGATCTTGCCCTTGATCTCGCCCACGCCCTCCTGGACGTTCTCGAGCACCGTCTTGGTCTCGTCGAGCTCGGGCTCCTGCATCAGGATGCCGACGGTGTAGCCCGGGCTGAGCCGCGCCTCGCCGTTGCTCGGCGTGTCCAGCCCCGCCATGATCTTCAGGATCGTCGACTTGCCGGCGCCGTTGGGCCCGACCACGCCGATCTTCGCTCCCGGCAGGAACGACATGGTGACGTCGTCCAGGATCAGCTTGTCGCCGACCGCCTTCCGCGCGCGCACCATCGAGTAGATGTATTCAGCCATGCCCAGTCCTCAAGTCCGTCGGTCTGCGCGGAGTCGGGTCGCCCGCCGGTGGTCTGCTCCGCGCGGAGGCGCTGACGGAGGCTCGGACCGGGGCGGGACGCCGGGCCCCGGCCGACGCGGAGCGCAGGCCGCGGGACCGTCCGCACCAGTCGAGGATAACGGGAACTCGCCGGTCCGCGTCGGAGGGACCGTCTGAACGCGGACCGCCCTCCGCTCCGGCCGGGCCGGTGGGGAGGGCGGATCGCGTCAGCGGCCGACGGTGCGGATCAGCTGCAGGGCGTCAGGCGCTCCACCGCCTCGGACAGCGTGTCCGTGCTGCCGAGCAGGATCACCTGCGTCGCCTTGGATGCGGTGATGTCGGCGAGGACCGCCCGGGGCACGCAGGTGGGCTGGACCGCGAAGAGCGGGCTCCCGGTGTAGCCCGCCGCCGTGGCTCCGGCCAGGGCGTCGGGGAACTTCTCACCGGTCGCGAGGTAGACGGTCTTCGCCGAGGTGAAGGCCGCCTTGTTCAGCTTCTCCGAGGTGTCGTACCGGTCGGTCCCGCCGATGCGGGTGATCACCGGGCCCGTGATCGAGCGCTCGATGCCGGCGCTGACCGAGAGCGAGGAGCCCGCGATGGTCAGCGTCCTGATCTTGAGGCCGCTGATGATCTGCTGGGTGAGGGGGTCCACCGTGGAGCCGGTTCCGTTGGTCAGCACCACCGGAGCGTCCTTGGCGCCGGCCGCGGCGCTGGCGCTCAGAGCGTCGGGGAACTTCTCGCCCGTCGCCAGCCAGGCCCTCGAGGAGCCGCCCCTGAAGGCGTCCTGGAGGATCAGCTTCGAGGTGTCGTAGCGGTCGACTCCGCCGAGGCGCGTGATGTTCCTGTTCGTCGCGTACCCGGCCAGGTCGTTGTAGACCTGGCTGCCGACGCTGAGCTCGGAGCCGACGACGACGATCTTCGCGGGCTTGAGACGCGTCAGCTCGGTGCGGACGACCTGGCTCATCGAGTCGCGGTCGACCAGGAGCAGCGGCCCGCCCGCCTTGGCCGCGGCGGGTCCGGCGCTGAGCGCGTCCGGGAAGTTCTGCCCGGTGGCGACGTAGACGACGGGGACGTTCGCCGGGAAGGTGCGCTTGGACACCTCGACCGCGGTGCCCTGACGGTCGGTGCCCGAGATGCGCGAGACGACCGGCGAGCCGGCGGGCGGGGCCGTCGGCGTTGCGGTCGGCGTGGGCGTGACCGGAGGAGTGGTCGGGGTCGGCGTGACCGGCGGGGTGGTCGCGGTGGCCGTCGGGGTCGGCGTGACCGGCGGGGTGGTGGCTCCGCTTCCCGTCACACGGACCGCGGCGTCCGACGTGATGGTCGCTCCGCGGGGCTGCTCCACCCTGCCGTTGCTGATGCCGGTGACCTGGAGCAGGCTGCTCACGCGGTTCTTGTAGGCGTCGTAGGCGCTGGACGGGATCGTCACGGTGACCTTGGACTGATCGTTGTCCGCGACCACCTGGGCGGGGATCCGCTCGGTCCTGCTGGGACCGACGTAGGCGGCGAGCCCCTGGAGGTCGTAGAAGCCGTCCCGGTTGGACTCGAGGACGACGGTGTCGCCGCCCTTGACCTCCACGACGTCGACGTCCTTCTTGTACGCGAAGTACGCGGCGCTCCGCTGCAGCGTCTGCGCGGTCCCGCTGAGGTCGACCCCGCCGACACCGCCGCTGCCGGAGGCTTCGGCGACGGAGAGGGTGGCCGACGTGGTCAGCTCGTAGCCGCTGTCGACCGGCTGGCCGATCGGCTCCTCGGGGTTCTTGATCGGCTGCTTCTGCGCAGTGATCTGCAGAGCGACGGTTCCACTGCCGAACGAGGCGAGGGGCTGCTTCAGGTCGATGCGGAAGCTGCGACTTCCGGACGCGAGGGTCGCCGACCCGGCGAGGTCGTAGTCCCCGATGGCCCAGTTGTAGGTCGTGAACGCCGGGTACGGTCCCGTCGGCCGAGCGGAGTCGGAGAGCGTGACGTCGAGCCCGGTGACGTCGCCCGCGACGGCAGCGGTCTGGGCGGCCGAGAAGGTCTCCGTCGTCGACCAGTTATAGGGACTGACCTGCGCGGACAGACGCTCCTGCTCGGCGGCGGCCGCTCCGGCTCCTGTCGTCACTCCGAGGACGACGGCTGCCGTGCTCGCGACCGCGATGGCGGCGCGCCTCCACCTCGCTCGCGTCGTCGTCTGCGGTCGGGATGTGATCATGGCGAGTTCCCCCTCGTCGTGGTCCTCGTGCCGAGCACTCCTGTCGGCACGTCCGTCGCGGTGCCCGCGCTGGGGCCCACGTGTCGGTCAGGGCAGCCTAACCGTGCGGAGCGGCGTCCCGGGGAGGGGAAGGCGCCGCCGACCACCGGGATCGTCGACCGGTCCGCGCGCACGAGGCTGTGCTCACGCTCGGATCCGCACCGGTCGGAGTGGTCCTGCAGGAGCGACGGGCGAACACCGGGCTCTCTCGGACTCGACGGGCGAGGGGCTTTGTCGAGGATCCTTTCGTCCTTTCCGACCCCGACCGGGGCTCATGGCGGAGCGGTTCCCGGTCGGAGCGAGCGCGTCAGCCCTGGATCGGGACGGTCCGGCCGACCAGGCAGGCGCCGGTCGCGATCGGAGCCGCGATCACCGCCCGCACCCCGCCGCTCTTCGGGCCGTACTGGCCGATGAGGCACGACTCCCCGAGCTTGACGGAGACCTGCACCGAGTCCGCGTCGAGTCCGACCGAGGTCTCGTCAGCCGTCAGCTGCATCGACTCGCGGGAGAACCCCGCCGCGACGAGCGCGTCGACCACGCTGGAGCCGCTCACCTCCGGATCGGGCTCGGCCGCCGCGCGAAGGGTCTGCTCGAACACGGGGAGGTTCTGCTCCGTCGTCCCGCCCGGCACGAAGGCGACGGGTGCGGTGGACTCCGCCGGTGCCGGCGCCTCGGCCGCGGAGGAGGACACCACGGGGTCCGGCGCCGACGGCGACGTACAGCCGGAGAGGCAGACGGCGAGACCGCCGAGCACGAGCGCGATGCGGGCCGCTCGGTTCCGTGTCACGCCCGGCTCCTCCCGACCGGGACGGCTCTCGCTCCGGTCCCCCGGATCAGAACGGGGTCTCCCCGGATCCTACCGAGAGACCGGGAGCGCCTCCGCCGACGCCCGCCGCCACCGGCGGCTCGGGCGCGGCATCACCGCGGTCATGGCCCGACGCGCCCCAGTCCCCCGCCGCGGCGCCCTCGCGCGGCGCCTCC
Organism: Rathayibacter sp. AY2B9; assembly: GCF_002931595.1. Taxonomy (NCBI): domain Bacteria; kingdom Bacillati; phylum Actinomycetota; class Actinomycetes; order Micrococcales; family Microbacteriaceae; genus Rathayibacter; species Rathayibacter sp. AY2B9. The sequence continues at coordinate 88,951 of NZ_PSUB01000009.1, read as the reverse complement.
TCGCTCCACGCGGGCTCGGCGGCAGGGGCGGGAGCAGAGGCGCGCCCGACGGTCTTCGTGAAGCTGCTGGTCCCCCAGGCGAGGTCGTGCCCGATGCCCTCGGCCGTGAGGACCACATCCGTACCGGCCTTGCCTCCCGCCTCCCAGGCCCTCACCCCGAGCCGCCCGGTGACGAGGATCCGGTCGCCGCGCGACAGGGAGGACAGCGCGTTGCCGGCCAGGCCGTTGAACGCGGTGACGGTGTACCAGTTGGTCGAGACGTCGACCCAGCGCTGCTCCGAACGGTCGTAGCGCCGCTGCGTCGAGGCGAGCCGGAAGCTGGTCATCGCGGTGCCGCTGGAGGTGTCGATGCTCCGGGGCTCGGTGCCGATGGTCCCGATGACGGTCAGCGTGTCGGTCATGGTCGTGTCCTCTCTACTCCTGCCCCGCCACGGCTGCGACGGGCACGGCGCCCGGGCGGAGGGGGCTGGTACCGCTCGGGCGCCGCAGGGCCAGTGTCGCGACGAAGGGCCCGTCTCCGAGGTGGAGGCGGGCCCTTCTGGGGAGAGGACGAGCGGATCGTCCCCTGTGGAGGAGCGTTACGACGCGGTGATGTACCTCGAGTAGGACTTGCGGATCTTGTTCACCTTGGGCAGTGCGACCGCCATGCAGTAGCCCTGGCCCGGGTTCTTCGCGAAGAAGTCCTGGTGGTAGTCCTCGGCGGGGTAGTAGACGCCCAGCGGCGAGATCTCGGTGACGATCGGGCCGTCCCACCACTCGGACGCACGGTCGCGCGCGGTCTCGAACAGCTCCTTCTCCTCGTCGGAGGAGTAGAACATCGCCGAGCGGTACTGCGTGCCGACGTCGTTGCCCTGGCGGTTCAGCTGTCGCGGGTCGTGCAGGGTGAAGAAGACGTCGAGGACGACCTGCTCGGGGATGACCTCGGGGTCGAAGGTGACGGCGACGGCCTCGGCGTGGCCGGTGCGCCCGGAGCAGACGTCCTCGTAGTCGGGCTCGGTCGTGCGGCCGCCGGTGTAGCCGGAGACGACGTCGGTCACGCCGTCGAGGACGCGGTAGACGGCGTCCAGACACCAGAAGCATCCTCCGGCGAGTACGAATGTGCGCATTGCGTGTGACTCACTTCCTGTCGCGTCGACGTGTCCGGGGTGCCGGAGGCGTCAGTCGGTCCAACACGCTCACCGCCCCCTGCATTCCGCGGATCCGCCCCCTGCAATAGAGTCGCGGCGTGAGCTACGACGCCGCCCCCGCCCGCTACGACCGCATGGACTACCGACGCACCGGACGGAGCGGCCTGCTGCTGCCCGCCCTGTCGCTGGGCCTCTGGCACAACTTCGGATCCGACCGCTCCCTCGACACGCAGCGCGCGATCCTCCGCCGCGCGTTCGACCTGGGCGTCACCCACTTCGACCTCGCGAACAACTACGGACCGCCCTACGGCGCCGCCGAGACGGCCTTCGGCCGCATCCTCGCGGAGGACCTCCGCCCGTACCGCGACGAGATCGTCATCTCGTCCAAGGCCGGTTACGACATGTGGCCCGGCCCGTACGGGGACGGCGGCTCGCGCAAGTACCTGCTCTCCTCGCTCGACCAGAGCCTGCAGCGGATCGGCGTCGACTACGTGGACGTCTTCTACTCGCACCGGCCGGACCCGGAGACTCCGATCGAGGAGACCATGGGCGCTCTCGTCTCGGCGGTGGAGTCGGGCAAGGCGCTCTACGCCGGCATCTCGAACTACTCGCCCGAGCAGACCCGGGCCGCGCAGGCGGCACTGGCGGGCAGCGGAGTGCCGCTCCTCCTGCACCAGCCCCGCTACTCGCTCTTCGACCGCGGACCCGAGGACGGCCTCTTCCCCGTGCTCGACGAGCTCGGCACCGGCTGCATCGTCTTCTCGCCGCTGGCGCAGGGGCTCCTGACGGACCGCTACCTCGACGGCACCGTGCCGGAGGGGTCCCGTGCGGCGACGTCGCGCTTCCTCTCCTCCGACCGGATCGACGAGGCGTACCTGACGCGCGCCCGCGGCCTGAACGCGATCGCGCAGCAGCGCGGCCAGTCGCTGGCCCAGCTCGCCCTGAGCTGGGTGCTCCGGGTGCCCACCGTCACGAGCGCCATCATCGGCGCGTCGAGCGTCGCGCAGCTCGAGCAGAACGTCGCCGCGCTGGACGCCGGCCCCCTCTCGCAGGAGGAGATCGACGCGATCGAGGAGTTCGCGGTGCACGGCACGACCCTGCGCTGACGCCCCGGCGGGGATGTCGGTGGTCGGCCGTAGTCTGCGACAGCACTCGGCCGGTGGGTGCTCCGACACTCGAGCAGGAGGAACCGATGTCCCTGTCCACGCTGCACGCCACCCGCACCCCGCCGACGCTCACCCGGGTCAACGCCCGGCTGTGGCGCGTGAGCACCGGCTCGGGTGCCGTCGTCGGCCACATCGAGCTGGTCGAGGATCCGCTCGGCGAGCGGTACCGCGCCCGGCTGCTGCGTGCGGGCATGCCCGCCGGCGCCGAGCTCGGCGAGTTCTGGAGCGTCGACGACGCGATCGAGGTCTTCCGCGTCGCCTGACGCGCCGATCCGCCCGGTCGGCGGCGTGCCGAACGGGCGGCGGCGACCGCCCCGGATAGCGTTCGCCCCATGCAGTGGTGGAACGAGTTCATGTCCTGGATCCGCACGAGCGACGGGCACCAGGCGGTCTTCACGGCCGCTGTGGTCCTGCTGGCCGTGGTGGTCGGAGCGATCGTGATCGGATCCGTCTTCCGAGCGTCCATCGCGCGCCTCATCCGTCAGCAGGATCACGAGCGGAAGAACGCGGTCATCGCGACGCTCGTCGACGCCGCGGTCGATGCCTCGGCCTGGAACTTCCTCAGCAGCCCGGAGCGCGTCCTCAGCGACCGCGCGTCCGCGCAGGCCGAGACGCACCTGCGCCTCCTGCCCGTCAAGGGCTCCGGAGTCGCGGCCAACTGGGCCGCTCACGAGCTCGCCGAGCTGAAGCACACGTCGAGCACCGGCGGATACCAGACGCAAGCGAGCGTGGGCGAGTTCCGCGACCGCCTCGTGCAGTGGCGGGACAAGCCCGGACGCGCCCGGAAGGCCTTCCTCGCCGACCTCGAGCGCTGGCGCTTCTCGGAGACGGGTCGAGACCGCTCCGCCGAGCCCGCTCCGTCGTCCGATCGGGCCCCGAGCACCTCCGAGGCCGCTTCCCAGCGCACCGCTCCCCCGGCCGCCGCACCGACCGCCGTCGCACCGGTCGTCGTCGGCGCGGGCTCCGCCTCCGGCTCTGCAGCCCCGCAGACGCCCACGATCGTCCTCCCCGCGTCGGCCGGGGACGCCTCGCAGGAGGAGACCCGCCGCCTGCTCGCCGACGTCGACCGACTGGAGGTGCCCTCGCGCGAGCGTCCCGTGGAGGAGCTGCCGCCCGTCGACCCGCAGCGCTCGGCTCCTGCCGTCGAGCCGCAGCCGGATGCGGAGCACGACGCGACGCCGTCGGCTCCGGCCGACGGAGACCGCGACGACGTGCCGGCCGATGACGAGGCCGTCGTCCGGGCGGACGAGGCCCGGTTCGAGCGGTCCGCCTCGGACGACGACCGAGGCCAGGAGCGCAGCTCGGTCTGAGTGCTCCCGACCACGAGAAGAAGGCCCCGATCGCGAGTGCGATCGGGGCCTTCTCCGTGGTGCGGGCGGTGCGTGTACTGACTAGCTGTGTGCATCACGTGCACGGGCGACTCGGCCGACCAGTACGGCGAGGGGCGCCGCGACGATCGTCCACGCGACGGCGATTCCACCGAGGATGGCGAGGAGCAGCATGGTCGTACCTCCGTTCGTTACGTCGTTGTAATTCCGGACACCCCAAGACTAGGTGCCTGAACGACACTCAAACGACTTCGGGTGGGAAACACGCCGGTGTTGCCTCCGATTTGCCGGTGTGTTACTGGTGCAGCGACCGCGAGTCCTCGTCCGAGGGTCACCGGAGCGGAGGAAAACCCCGTGGGTGCCGGGCGTCACTCCTCGGAGGAGCGCAGCGCCGCCCGAGGAGGGGCCGCGACGCGCTCGAAGGACGGGCGCGAGGCGCCGTCGATGATCCCCGGGCCACCGGGGACAAGACCTGAGACCGCGACCGGAGCGCTCCCGATCCGATGGTGCCCCCGGCAGGAATCGAACCTGCGACCAAGAGATTAGAAGGCTCCTGCTCTATCCGCTGAGCTACGGGGGCGGACTCCGACCACGATACCGAAGCGCAGGGGCCGCGCCCGCCGGGGCCTAGGCGCCCCGGACGAGTCCCAGCACTCCCACGACCAGGGAGACCACGGCGAGGGCGAGCGACACGCCGATGAGGACCGTGTGCACGCGGAGGAAGGTCGTCGCGCGGCCGTCCGCGTCGCGCGCCCGCGGGTCCTTGCGGACGCGGCGGAGGAAGGGCGGCCAGACGATCGCGTTCCACACGGCGTTGACGATGAGGAGGCAGCAGGCGAGCGTGATCACGAGGGTCCAGTGTAGGAGGAGCGAGGCGGCCGGACCGGGTGTCGGCGGCCGCCGATAGACTGCCCCGCATGAGTAGCGCCCCCGACCGTCTTGTCTGGATCGACTGCGAGATGACGGGGCTCGACCTCTCCGTCGACGAGCTCGTCGAGATCGCCGTCGTCGTCACCGACTTCGAGCTGAACCCGCTCGACGAGGGACTCTCCCTCGTCATCCGGCCCGACGCGACCGCGCTCGAGAACATGGGCGACTTCGTCCGGTCGATGCACGAGACCTCCGGCCTGCTGGTCGAGATCCCCTCCGGCGTCAGCGTCGCGGAGGCCGAGTACGAGGTGCTGGAGTACGTGCTGAAGCACGTCCCGGCCGAGCAGCAGGCCCCCCTCGCCGGCAACTCGATCGGCACCGACCGCGCCTTCCTCGCGAAGTTCATGCCGCGCCTCGACGGCCACCTGCACTACCGCAACGTCGACGTCAGCACGATCAAGGAGCTGGCACGGCGCTGGTTCCCGCGCATCTACTTCAACGCGCCCAAGAAGCACGGCGGACACCGCGCTCTCGCTGACATCCTCGAGAGCATCCGAGAGCTGCAGTACTACCGCCGTGCCGTGTTCGTGGAGCAGCCGGGGCCGAGCACCGCCGAGGTGCAGGCCGTGTCGGCCGCCGTCGTGGACGAGTTCGCCTCGCGGATGTAGTACTCTCGTACAGTTGCTTCGGCGGGTCACCCCGCCGGAACACGCTCCTGGTGGGTATAGCTCAGTTGGCAGAGCGCCTGGTTGTGGTCTAGGAGGTCGCGGGTTCGAGCCCCGTTACTCACCCCAGTGGCTGTGCATGCAGCGGAAGAGGCCCGGAGTTCCGACTCCGGGCCTCTTCGCACATCCGGCGACCGGCAGCGATCGCCGACGCAGAGAGGTCCCGGATGCTCGAGCTGGACGAGGACGCCTTCGAAGCCCTGGTGATCTCCGAGCTCGACGCGCTCCCGGACGACATGGTCGACGGGCTCGACAACGTCGTGTTCGTCGTGGAGGACCGGCCCGAGGACGGGACCCTGGATCTGCTCGGCTACTACGACGGCGTCGCCCTCACCGAGCGCGAGCGCTACGGCTTCGGCGAGATGCCCGACCGCATCGTGCTGTTCCGCGAGCCGCACCTCGCCGCGTGCGACGATCTGGACGCGCTGCGCGACGAGATCCATGTCACCCTCGTCCACGAGATCGCGCACTTCTACGGCATCGACGACGACCGGCTGCACGAGCTCGGCTGGGCCTGATCGCCGCCGAGGGCGAGCCTCTCACCGGCATCCGCGCGTCGCCGCGCTCGGAGGGGACCCCTCAGCCGCGCACCGCTCCCCCGCCGCCCGTGTCCAGCACGAGGTCGGCGCTCTCCCGGGGCCGCTCCCGAGCGCAGTAGGAGCGGAAGTCGCGGTCCCAGGCGTCCCAGTGCGGAGCGAAGAGCTCGCCGTCGCGCTCGAGCGCGCGCACGCGCCGCACCTCGTCGTCGGCCTCGAGCCAGACCACCAGATCGGCGTGGCGGCGCGCGGCGGCGCCGGCCGATCCGCAGCCCTCGAGCACGAGAAGCGTCTCGCGGACGACGCGGCGCCCGGCCGTCGTCCCCGCGGCCCAGTTCCAGGGCCGCCAGTGCGCCGCGAGGCCGAGGCCGTGGGGGCGGACGAGCGTCCCGGCCGTCTCCCGCGACGCCCGGTCCAGGCCCGTCCAGCCGGGGTAGAGGTCGTCCATCCGCACGAGCGCGACCGACGATGCCGCCGGCGCGAGACGGAGCTGCTCGACCAGCGCGCGCGCGAACGTCGACTTGCCGGAGCCGCTCGGTCCGTCCAGCAGCACCGTCCGACGACGCCGCGCGATCACGGAGCGGGCGAGGTCGCCCGCCGTGTGATCCGTCAGCGGCAGGATCCGCTCAGCCATGCAGGACGAAGCTCCAGGAGCCGGTGACGACGGCGGCGGTCACGGCGACGGCAGCGATCAGCACTCCGCCCGCGAGCAGCAGGAGGTCGCCGCCTCCGAGGCGCGACTGCCGCGCCCAGGTGCGCGGGACGCCGGAGCCGAAGCCCTTCGCCTCCATCGCCGTCGCGAGCCTGCTCCCCCGCCGGATGGCCAGCACGAGCAGCGAGAACGTGCGGGCCGCGAGGCTGCGGAGCGCCTCGACGGGCCCGCGGCCGTCGGCGACCCCACGGGCCCGGCGGGCCATCGACAGGGTGCGCCAGTCGTCGACGAGCAGACCGACGAGCCGCATGCCGGCGAGAGCGCCGAGCACGAAGCGCGAGGGCAGGCGCAGGATCTGCGCGAGGCCGTCCGCCAGGTCCGTCGGGTCGGTGGTGGCGATGAGGACCACGCTCGGCAGTCCGATCGCCAGGACGCGCAGCGCGATGGCCAGCCCGAGGGCGACGGATCCCTCTGTGACCGAGACGATGAGGAACTCCGCGTAGACGGCGCCGCTGTCACGCCCGTAGAGGACTGTCGAGAGGCCGGCGAGCGGAGCCGCGATCCAGACGGGAGCCGTCCGCCGCACGAGCTCACCCGCCCGGAGCCCCGCGAAGGGCAGAACCAGCAGCTCGAGCGCCAGCGCCGTCGCCGCGGAGACCGCATCGACCGTGAGGAGGAGCGCGAACGCGATGACCAGGCTGGCGAGGAGCTTGGCGACCGGGTTGGCCCGGGCGATCCGGCTGCGCGCGGGCACGGAGTCGAGGAGCGTCATCCCGACACCGCCTCGCGGGCGCCGAGGGTGACGACCGAGTCGGCGAGGGCGGCGACCAGCGCCTCATCGTGGGTGACGGCGAGCACCGCCGTGCCCGCGTCGCGCTGCTCGGCGAGGAGGTCGACGAGCACCTCCCAGGTCAGGCGGTCCTGCCCGAACGTCGGCTCGTCGAGGACGAGCACGGACGGCGACCGGGTGAGGGCGGACGCGACGGCCAGGCGCCGCTTCTCGCCTCCGGAGAGGGTGAACGGATTGGCGTCGGCGAGGTGCGCGAGGCCGAGGCGCTCCAGGAGCTCCTCCGCCCGATGCCGCTCCGTCTCGTCGCGGGCGCCCAGCGCGAGCTCGGCGCGCACGCGAGCGGTGAGGAACTGGTGCTCCGGCTCCTGGAACACCATCGCGATCCGTCCGGCGAGCTGTGCCGAGGTCCAGCGGATCGGCTCCGGGCCCGCACCGGCGCGGAGCGACTCGGAGGCGGTCACCCGCCCCGCGACCGGCGGCAGGAGACCGGCCAGCGTGAGCGCGAGGGTCGACTTCCCCGCGCCGTTGGGTCCCAGCACGGCCGTGGCCCGCGCGGAGTCGACGGCGAGCTCGAGCCCCGAGGCCACGATGGTCGAGCGGCGGCGCCCGAGGACGGGCCGGCCGATGGCGAGGTCGTGCGCGCTCAGGGCGGCGGGCGAGGGCAGCACGCTCGCCCCGCGCCGGGCGGGGGTGTCACCGGGCAGCCAGACGCCGGAGGCGCGGAGCACGTCGTGCGTTCGATCGAGGACCTCGACTGGAGCGCCGTCGGCGACGACCGCGCCGTCCCGCCCGAGCACCACGACCCGGTCGACGAGGCCGACCCACACGTCGACCCGGTGCTCGACGACGATCAGCGTCGCCCCCGTGCGGGCGGCCGTGCGCTCCACCGCCGCCCGCACCTCGCGTACACCGTCCGGATCGAGGTTGGCGGTGGGCTCGTCGAGGAGCAGGAGCCGCGGACGCATGGCGAGCACACCCGCCAGGGCGAGCCTCTGCTTCTGCCCGCCCGAGAGCGCCGATGTGGAGTGGTCCAACGGCACGTCGAGCCCGACGTCGCCGAGCGCCTCCCGCACCCGCGCGGGGATCTCCTCGCGCGGCACGCCGAGGTTCTCGCAGGCGAACGCGACGTCGTCGCCGACCCGCGCCAGGACCGCCTGGGTGTCCGGATCCTGCAGCACGAGCCCCGCGACACCGCGCCGGGTGAGCGGCGCGGCTCCGTCGATCTCGAGCTCGCCGGCCGCGGAGCCGTCCTCCTCCCCGCCGAGGACGCCGGCCAGGGCGTGCAGCAGCGTGCTCTTTCCCGCGCCGGAGGGGCCGAGGAGCAGCACGCGCTCCCCCGGCTCCAGCGCGAGATCGAGGCCGGAGAGGGCGTCGCGCGAGCGTCCCGCATGCCGCCAGCTCCAGCCCCGCGCCCGGACGGAGGCGCCGCTCATCGAGCGCCCGCGCCGGCTCCCTCGACCGTCCGGCCCTCGCGCCCGGAGGCGAAGCGGTCCAGCGCTCCCGAGGCCGCGAGCCCCCGCACCGCGAACCAGGACAGCAGCCCGGCCAGGAGCGCACCCGAGACGATCGAGGAGGCGACGTAGACGGTCTTGAAGAGCGCGTCGTTGACGGCGTAGTACGACAGCAGGTCGTTGATCGCGAGGGCCAGCCCGGCACCGGCACCGGCCAGCATCGCGACGAGCGGACGGCCGCTGCGGTAGAGGAAGAGCGCCAGGACGATCTCCGCGCCGAGTCCCTGCACGAGTCCGGAGATCAGCACGGTGAAGCCCCACTGGGTGCCGATCAGAGCCGACACGGCCGCGGCGACCAGCTCGGTGTAGAGCGCGGCTCCGGGCTTGCGGATGATCAGGCCGCCGAGGACGCCGGCGAAGAGCCAGCCGCCGCCGAGGAGCCCGCCGAGCCCGGGCAGGAACTCGAAGGCGAGGCCGAGGACGTTCGTCGCCAGGCCCCAGGCCCAGAAGACGATCCCGCTCGCGACGGCGACGACGCTCGCCACCACGATGTCGACGACCCGCCAGCGCAGATCGCGCCGGGCCGGGGCGGAGGAGGTGAGGTTCTGCGCGTTCGTGTTCTGCGCGTTCGTGTTCTGCGCGTTCGAGTTCTGCGCGTTCGTGTTCTGCGCGTTCGTGTTCTGCGCGTTCGTGTTCTGCGCGTTCGTGTTCTGCACTGACGTGCCCTTTCGTGGAAGCGAATGGAGGGCACGGGTTGGTAAGAGGAGATCGAAACGTTCCTTCGCTGGCATGACCCAGATCAGGTTCGACGGTCGAAGGCTGCTGCCTTCCTCTCAGCCCGGTGCACCGGACTCCCGTGTTCGTCGGCAATCATAGACGTCATGTCGTGGTCGGTGGTCGTCGTCCTGGCCGTGCTGCTGATCGTCCTGCTGCAGGCCCTGCTCTGGCAGCGCCGTGCGCGGATCCGCCGCGAGCTGCTCAGCTACGGCACGCGGGTGCCGGCGCGCGTCGTCGGGCCGGATCCGGCACGCGGCGATCGCGATTCGGCACGGGATCTGGGCAGGCTCCTGGTCGTCTACCGGACCGCCGAGGGTGTGGAGAAGCGCGCGCAGAAGTACCCGCTGAAGCGGGGGGACGCGTGGATGGCCGGTGAGCCCGCCGCGGTGATCTACGACCCCCGCCGGCCGGACGACGCCGAGCGTCTGATCGTCGGCTTCGGCCGGACGAAGAAGAAGTGGTACCCCGCGCGCCAGCAGCGCGCCAGCTGACGCGGGGCCGCTCCGGCTACTTCTTGAGGGCGCGGATGATGCGCGCGAGGGCCTTGCCGGTCACCCACACGAAGGGGATGCCGACGGCGAGGACCGAGATAACGTTCGGCTGGAACCGCAGGCCGAGGTCGTCCTTGATGTACGCGCCGATCGGGATGACCGTGGCGCCGCCGCCTCCGCCGCCGCCCTCCTGGCCGTCCTCGGAGCCGCTGCCTCCGCCGAAACCGAACCAGCGGAGGGCGACGGGGACGAGCGAGACGCCGTCGACGGTGACGGGCTCACCGTAGATCGTCGCGGTACCCGCGGTGGTGACGGTGTCGGCCAGGGAGACTGCGATGTTGGGCATGGTGCGACGGTACTCCGCGGCTCTCCGCGGCGACAAGCGGCCCGCCGGGGCGCACAGGACTCGTCCATGGACCTCCGGGGACCTGCTGCCATGATCGACGGATGTCCGCCCGCACCCGCCGCCGCCGCCCCGTGCGCTCGGCCGCGGTGGCGGTCGCGAGCCTCGTGCTCGCCGCCTTCCTCGCCTTCCACCGCGCACTGCCCGATCCGATCGGCTGGCTGTCGGTCCTCGAGGTCGGGATCCCCTGGACGGGGCTCCTCGTGCTGCTCCTCATCGCGGCCGCGGCGGCCCTCCGGTCGCGCCGGACGGCGGCCGCGGTCACCGTGCTGGCGATGGTCTACGGCGTGCTGGTGCTGCCGGTCGCGCTTCCGGCGCCGGCCGTGCGCTCCGGCTCGTTCACCGTCGTCAGCCAGAACATCGAGACGAGCGGCGACGCCGGCGGGCTCGCCGCCTCGCTCGCCGCCCGCGGCCCCGACGTGATCGCGCTGCAGGAGCTCGACGGAGACGCCGTGGACGCGGTCGACGCCGAGCTGGCCGACGAGTACCCGTACTCGTCCGTCTCGAGCACCGTCGGCGTCTGGAGCCGGACCGAGCTGACCGACGAGGAGCCGCTCGACCTCGGTCTCGGCTGGGAGCGCGCGCTCGCCGTCGACGTCGACACACCGGTCGGCAGCGCACGCCTGTTCGTGGTGCACCTCGCCTCGTTCCGGCCGGGCGACCACGAGGAGCGGGACACCATGCTCTCGAACCTCGCCACCGCTCTCCGAGACGACGAGTCGGAGCGGACACTGGTCATCGGTGATTTCAACACGCCGACGGACGACCACCTGTTCGCTCCGGTGCTGGCGGAGGCGGGCCTCGTCCGCACGGGTGGAGTCGGCTTCCCGGCGACCTGGCCGTCCCTGCTGCCGCTCGTCTCGCTCGACCACGCGCTCGCCGACGGCGTCACCGCCGCGACCGTCGCGGTCCTGCCGCCGAACGGCTCCGACCACCGCCCGATCAGTCTGACGATCGGTTCCGCGTAGCGAGCGTGTCGCTGAGGTCGATCCCCTTGGCCGACTCGGGAGCCGACCGGGACAGGAGCGAGGCGGGACGCACGGCCCCGGAGCCGAAGCGGGCGGCCACGCCGTCGACAGCGAGCTCCGCGTCGCGCCAGTCGTCGGAGTCGCTCCACAGGGAGAACGCGACGTCGTCGCCCTCGACGAGCTGCTCGCCGCGCACGCCGATCAGCCGCACGGGCCGCCGCATCGGGTTGGCTGCCTCGAGCAGCGCGGAGGAGGCCTCGTAGAGGACCCGGGCCACGTCCGTCGCCTCGACGAGCGTGCGGGAGCGGGTGAGGGTGCTGAAGTCGCCGAAGCGCACCTTCACCGCGACGGTGCGGCAGCGCACTCCCGAGCGGCGCATCCGCACGGCGACCTTGTCGCAGAGCCGCAGCAGCTCACGACGGACGAGCTCGGGGTCGGCCACGTCGTCGGCGAACGTGATCTCGTGTCCGGCGCTCTTCTCGATCTGGCGGGTGTCGACCGGCCGGGGATCCACCCCGTTCGCCAGGGCGTGCAGGCGCCTCCCGGTCGCCTCGCCGAGGGCGGACACCAGCGACGGCAGCGGCGTGGTCGCGACGTCGGCGACGGTGCGCAGACCGCGGCGCAGAAGCGCCTCCTCCGTGCTCGCGCCGACTCCCCACAGCGCGCTCACGGGCAGCGGATCGAGGAACTCGCGGACGCCGTCGGCGGGGACGACCAGCAGACCGTCGGGCTTGGAGCGGCCGGAGGCGAGCTTGGCGACGAACTTGGTGCTGGCGATCCCGACCGAGCAGGTCAGCCCGAGCTCGGCGTGCACCCGGCGGCGGATCTCGGTGCCGATCGCGAACGGTGAGCCCGAGATACGGCGGGCACCCGCGACGTCGAGGAACGCCTCGTCGATGCTCAGGCGCTCGACCAGCGGCGTGAAGGAGTCGAAGATCGCCATGACGCGGCGAGAGGCCTCGCGGTAGCGCTCCATGTGCGGCTCGAGGACCACGGCCTGCGGGCAGCGGCGGAGGGCGACCGCCATGGGCATCGCCGAGTTGACGCCGTAGCGGCGCGCCTCGTACGTCGCCGCTGTGACGACGGAGCGCGCTCCGTGGTGGCCCACGATGACCGGCCTCCCGCGCAGATCCGGCCGGTCGAGCAGCTCGACGGAGGCGAAGAACGCGTCCATGTCGATGTGCATGATGCTCGCGCGCGGGTCGTCGAAGGGCTCGGTCGTGACCTGCCGCCCCGTGCCGTCCTGCTTGCTCACGCGGTGCCGTCCTGCTCGCTCACGCCGTGCCGTCCTGCTTGCTCACGCCGCTCCGTCCTGCTCGACCACACCTCCGGACATGATCGCACCCACCACCGACATCGGCTTCCCGGCCGCTGCGCCCGGGCCGGCCGGGAATGAGCGCCGACCACTCGCGGTTGACCCGAGCACCACGACGCTCCGGAGAGACCATGACGCACGAGCAGCCCGACTCCCCCACCGCCACCGAGACCGGCCCCGGCGCCGAGATGAGCCGCTGGCTCGATCTGCAGGACCGCGCCCACCGCGCCTTCGAGCTCCGGCTGAGCGCCGTCGAGGACTGGTCGGCCCCCACGCCCGACACCGAGTGGGACACGCGCGCTCTGGTGCTGCACGTCGTCCGCGAGCAGCAGCGCGCGCACACGCTCCTCTCGGGGGGCGACGAGTCGGCGCTGCGCCTCGAGTCCGTCGCCACCGATCTGAGGAGCGAGTGGCGCCGCGTGACCGACCGCCTGCGCGACGCTGTCCGCACCGTCGACCCGGCCGCGACCGTGCAGCTGGGGCGCGACACCGTCAGCGCCGTCGAACTGCTGCAGGAGCAGACGGCCGATGTGACCGTCCACGCCTGGGACCTCGCCCGCGCGACCGGCAGCGACGACCGGCTGGACGAGGAGCTCGTCGCAGCGGTCTGGGAGCTCTTCGCACCCCAGGAGGAGACCCTGCGCGCGAGCGGCCTCTACGCCGCGCCCGTGCCGGTCGACGACGCCGCCTCCCTCCAGAGCCGCCTGCTCGCCATCACCGGACGCGACGACCGCCTCGCCGCCTGACTGCCCGGTGCCCGGACGCCGTCAAGGCCTGGGGGCGTCCAGGGTCGCCGCGGCAGGATGGAGGGGACCACGAACACGGGGCGACCCGCCCCGACGAGGAGAGGAACGTCCATGACACGCATCGCCGTCATCGGAGCCCACGGCAAGGTGGGGCAGCAGATCCTGCACCTGCTCTACGACGCCGGCCACGAGTCGGTCGGAGTGATCCGCAACCCCGATCACGCCGAGGACATCGTCCGGCTGGGCGGCGAGCCGCTCGTGCACGACCTCGAGGACACGACGCCCGAGGCCTTCGCCGAGGCGCTGGGCCACGTCGACGGCATGGTCTTCACCGCCGGAGCCGGACCCGACTCGGGCCCGGAGCGCAAGCGCACCGTCGACCTGGGGGCGTCCGTCCTCAGCCAGAAGGCCGCCGCGATCGTCGGGGTCCAGCACTTCGTGCAGGTCAGTGCGATCGGTGTGGACGAGCCGCTCCCCGAGGACACGGAGGAGGGCTGGAAGGCCTACGTCGAGGCCAAGCGCGACGCCGACGCGGCACTGCGCGACTCCGGCCTCGACTACACGATCCTCCGCCCGGGCGGGCTGACGGACGACGAGGGCACCGGCACGATCACGCTCGGCACCTCCGTCGAGAAGGGGAGCATCCCGCGAGCGGACGTCGCCGCGACGGTGATCGCCGCCCTGGCGCAGCCGACCTCCATCGCGAAGACGTGGGAGATCGTCTCCGGTCCCACCCCGATCGAGGACGCGGTGGCTCAGGGAGCCTGAGCCCCGGCACCTCCTCCTAGAGTGGGGCGGGTGAGCACCCACCCGCCCCGCCCCTGGATCCGCAGCTACGCGCCCGGCGTGCCGACGGAGCTCGAGCTCCCGACCGGCTCGCTCGTCGACATCGTCACCGAGTCGGCCGAGCGCTATCCCCACCAGGTCGCGCTCGAGTTCTTCGGCCGTTCGACCAGCTACTCCCAGCTCGCCGACGAGGTGGAGCGGGCCGCCGAGGGCCTCCGCCGCCTGGGCGTCCGCGCGGGCGATCCTGTCGCCCTCGTCCTCCCGAACTGCCCGCAGCACGTCGTCGCCTTCTACGCCGTCCTCCGGCTCGGCGCCGTGGTGGTCGAGCACAACCCGCTCTACACCCCGCGCGAGCTGCGCCACCAGTTCGAGGACCACGGCGCTCGTGTCGCGATCGCCTGGAACCGCGTCGTGCCGACGGTGCAGGACCTCCCGGCCGATCTCGGCGTCGAGACCGTCGTCGCCGTCGACCTCACCCGCGCGATGCCCGCCTCGATGCGCGCAGCCCTCCGCCTGCCGCTGAAGAAGGCCCGGGAGTCGCGCGCCGCGCTGACCGGGCCGGTCCGCGGTGCGATCGAGTGGGAGTCGCTGCTGAGGCGGCGGATCGACCCGGCGCACCCGCGCCCGGTCGCGAAGGACCTCGCGGTCATCCAGTACACGAGCGGCACGACCGGCACGCCCAAGGGCGCCGAGCTGACCCACGTGAATCTGACGGCGAACGCCGCCCAGTCGCGCGCCTGGGTGCCAACGGTCCGCCGTGGCGACTGCGTGGTCTACGCGGTGCTCCCCATGTTCCACGCCTACGGGCTGACGCTCTGCCTCACCTTCGCGATGAGCATGGGCGCGCGCCTGGTGCTGTTCCCGAAGTTCGACCCGGAGCTGGTGCTGAAGGTCGTCAAGAAGCACCCCGCCACCTTCCTCCCGGCCGTTCCGCCGATCGCGGAGCGCCTGGCGCGCAGCGCGCAGCAGCGGGGCGTCTCCCTCCGCGGCATCGAGATCGCCATCTCCGGCGCGATGCCGCTCGACCCGGCGCTGGTCGAGTCGTTCGAGGCGCTGACCGGAGGCACGCTCGTCGAGGGCTACGGCCTCTCGGAGACCTCTCCGGTCCTCATGGCGAACCCGGTCGGTCCGACGCGACGCGCCGGGACGGTCGGGCTCCCGCTTCCCGGCACCGACGTGCGGATCGTCGATCCCGAGGATCCCGACACGGAGGTGGCGACCGGCGAGCAGGGCGAGCTGGTCGTGCGCGGTCCGCAGGTGTTCCGGGGCTACCACCGCAAGCCCGACGAGACGGCGGCGACCTTCACCGGCGACGGCTGGTTCCGCACCGGCGACATCGCGACGATCGACGAGGACGGCTTCGTGCGCATCGTCGACCGGATCAAGGAGCTCGTGATCACGGGCGGCTTCAACGTCTCGCCGTCCGAGGTGGAGGAGGTGCTGCTCCGCCTGCCCGAGATCAAGGAGGTGGCGGTGGTCGGCCTGCCCGATCCGCGCAGCGGCGAGTCCGTGGCGGCGGCGGTCGTCCTGGAGCCGGGCGCGCAGCTCGACGTCGCAGCCGCCCGCAAGGCCGTCCGGGAGGCGCTGACCCCCTACAAGGTGCCCAAGCGGATCACCGTCGTCGACGAGCTGCCGCGGAGCATGATCGGCAAGGTCCTCCGCCGCCAGGTGAAGGCCATGCTGACCGACGAGGACTAGCCCGGAACGAGCGAGGGCCCCCGACCACTGTCCGTGATCGGGGGCCCTCTGCAACGAGGCTAGAAGCCGAAGTCGCCGCCTCCGAAGTCGCCGCCTCCGAAGTCGCCGCCCCCGCCGAAGTCGCCTCCGCCACCGAAGTCGCCGCCGCCGGAGTCGCCCCAGCCGCCGCCGTCTCCGGCGTCCGCACCGGAGGCGTCCGCACCTCCCGCATCCGCTCCGCCGTCGGCCGAGGCGTCTCCCCCGCCGTCACCGCCGGCGTAGTCGCCTCCCGCATCGGGGAGGAACGCGCCCGCGATGGCCGAGCCGATCGCGAACCCGGCGATCGTGCCGAGCATCGAGGAGGCGAGGACGCCGCCGAAGCCCATGCCTCCGCCGCCGGAGAAGCGCCGCTCCATGAATCCGGGCTGGCGCAGCTCGCTCCGCGTGGCGGACTGGGCGAGCGTGCGGGGGTCGTCGTCCTTCGGCGCGTCGCCGACGGGGGCCCCCTCGCTGAGCTCTCGGAAGACCTGCTGGCGCTGCTCCGGGGTCAGCTGCTCGAAGGCCTCGCGGTGCACCTGCTCGATCGCCTCGGGCGGCGCGGTGCGGAGGAGGTAGCGGTAGCGCTCGATGGCACGCTCATCGTCGGTGCGCGGAGACGTCGCCGGAGGGGAGCCGTACTCGGGCCTGCGGTCCGCGGCCTGCGGCGGCGCGTACGTCGAGCGGCGTGCGCTCTCGGGCTGCTCGTCGCGGCCCAGCAGTCGGTCCAGGAATCCCATGATCTCCTCCTCGGCGCCCGACGGACGCACACCGCCACCGTAGGCCTCTCACCGCTCCGGGTGCTGAGCGTTCTCTCAGAGGCTGCTCGGAGCGGAGGCCTCGGTCACTTCTGCTTCGGGATGACCACCCACATCACGAGGTAGGCGATGATCTGCGGCCCCGGGAGGAGGCACGAGAGCACGAACAGGAGACGCACCACGAAGGGGCTCCAGCCGAATCGGCGGGCGAGACCGGCACAGACGCCGGCGATGATCCTGCCCCGACGGGGGCGCACGAGAGTAGCCATGACTCCACTCTGGCGCAGGGCGCCTGAGCGGGGCATCCGGGAAACCCCCTAGGTCTGCGCGGGAGTCCCGTCGAGCTCCTCGGGCCGGAACGCTCCGACCGAGCGGGCGAAGGCGGCGGCGCGCTCGGCGTCGGCCTCCGGCCAGACCACGTGGAAGCGCTCGAAGACCACGTCGCCGATGCCGCCCGGTGAGACGCGGGCGAAGTAGCGGCGGTGGCCGTCGAGCCAGGAGGCGCGCGTGCGGTCCCCCTCGCCCTCGGCCCAGGCGAACGCGTCGTCGACGGAGTCGAGCGGACCGGTCCGAACCTCGTCCGTCACGAGGACGACACGCGCCGCTCCCGCGCCGTCGCAGACGATCCAGTGGTCGCCCGCGACGGGTGCCCCCTCCTCGGCGAGGGACGCCGTGGCCGTCTTCACTCCGCGCCGCACGAGGCCCAGCAGCTCGTCCGCCATCGCCGTGCTGTCGCCGAACGCCTCGACCGGGGGGAGCGCCTCGTCGACTCCCGGATGCGCGGAGCGGTACTCCGCCCAGAGGAGCGCTGCCGAGGCGGGGTCAATGTCGGGGAGGGCCGTGCGCTCCGGCGCGACGGGCACGAGCGCCACGATGTTCGCCCCAGCCAGGGAGGCGGGATCGTCGGGGTGGTTGTCGGGCGTGGTGACCGTGTCGAAGGGCCAGTGCTGCTGGAGCCAGCGGCGCGCGTAGGCGTCGAGCTCCTCCTCGAGCCGCGAGCCCCGGACGGCGGGGACGACCCACCAGGAGGCCTCGGCGGAGTCGCCGCCGCCGGACCGGACGCTCAGAGCGCCCAGCGCCTCGGTGCGGTCCGGGCCGACGAGCAGGAACGCGTGCGCTCTGCCCGCACGCGACTCCTCCTCGAGGCGCAGGAGACCGCGTACGTCGTCGCCGAGGGACGCCGACGGCAGGGCGGCCGGATCGTCCCCGCGGAGGAGAGCCGCGAGCCACGGTCGCTGCTCGCCGATCACCGCGTGCAGGAGGTCCGCATCGCTCGAGACGAGAGGACGCAGGAGGGCGCCCGCCGGCAGCTCGAGCCGCGCGGGAAGGGGCGCGTCGCCGGTTCCACCGCTCATGACCGCACCTCCCCGCGCACCGGCTCAGCCGGCCGCGCGCTCCAGGACGAGCTCGCGGACGCGGGCAGCGTCGGCCTGCCCCTTCATGGCCTTCATCACGGCACCGATCACGGCACCGGCGGCCTGCACCTTGCCGTCGCGGATCTTCGCGAGCACGTCGGGCTGCGAGGCCAGTGCCGCGTCGATCGCCTCGATGAGCGCTCCGTCGTCCGAGACGACCGCGAGTCCCCGGGCGTCGACGACCTCCTGCGGGGTGCCCTCTCCGGCGATGACGCCCTGGAGGACCTCGCGGGCGAGGCGGTCGGTCAGCGTGCCGCTCTCGATCAGACCGGCGAGCTCGGCGACCTGGGCCGGGGTGACCAGGGAGGCCGGGTCCTCGCCCGCCGCGTTCGCGAGGCGCGCGATCTCCCCGGTCCACCACTTGCGGGCCGCCTGCGGAGCGGCTCCCGCGGAGACGGTCTCGGTGATCTCGACCAGCAGGCCGCTGTTGGCGACGTCCTGGAACTCGAGGTCGGTGAAGCCCCACTCCTGCTTGAGGCGGCGACGGCGGTCGGCGGGCTTCTCGGGGAGCGCGGCGCGCAGCTCCTCGATCAACTCCGGGCTCGGCTTGACCGGGAGCAGGTCGGGCTCCGGGAAGTAGCGGTAGTCGTCGGCGTCGCTCTTGGGCCGGCCCGCGGAGGTGCGGCCGGTGTCCTCGTGCCAGTGGCGCGTCTCCTGCGTGATCGTGCCGCCCGCGGCGAGGATCGCCGCCTGGCGCTGGATCTCGTAGCGGACGGCGCGCTCGACCGAGCGGAGCGAGTTGACGTTCTTGGTCTCGGTGCGGGTGCCGAGCTTCTCCTGGCCGATCGGGCGGAGCGAGACGTTCGCGTCGCAGCGCAGGTTGCCGCGCTCCATCTTGGCGTCCGAGATGCCGAGCGCCAGCACGATGTCGCGGATCGTCGCGACGTAGGCCTTCGCGTATTCGGGCGCGCTCTTCCCCGCGCCGTAGATCGGCTTCGTGACGATCTCGACGAGCGGGACCCCCGCGCGGTTGTAGTCCACGAGCGAGTACTCGGCGCCCTGGATGCGGCCGGTGGCGCCGCCGACGTGCGTGAGCTTGCCGGCGTCCTCCTCCATGTGCGCGCGCTCGATCGGGATCTGCACGAGCGAGCCGTCGGCCAGCTCGATCTCGACCGAGCCCTCGAAGGCGATCGGCTCGTCGAACTGCGAGATCTGGTAGTTCTTCGCCAGGTCCGGATAGAAGTAGTTCTTGCGCGCGAAGCGGCTGGACGGGGCGATCGAGCAGCCCAGGGCGAGGCCGAGGCTGATCGAGTAGCGGACGGCCTGCTCGTTCACGACCGGCAGCGAGCCCGGGAGGCCGAGGTCGACCGGGGTCACGTTCGTGTTGGGCTCGGACCCGAACTCGTTCGGCGCGTCCGAGAACATCTTGGTCTTCGTGTTGAGCTCGACGTGCACCTCGAAGCCGAGCACCGGCTCGAAGGTCTCGAAGACCTCGTCGTAGTCCATCAGCTCGGGAGCGGACGTGTGCGCGGAGGCCATCAGACGGCACCTTCCTCGGTCGCGGAGAGCACGGAGTGGGTCAGGTCGGGGGCCTGCGCGAGGAGCGGGCGGCCCCACTTCTCCTCGAGCAGCGCCTCGAGCGCGGCGCCCACGGTGTAGAGGCGCACGTCCTCCCGGGCGGGAGCGAGGAACTGGATGCCGACGGGCAGCCCGTCCTCGTCGGCGAGGCCGGCGGGGACGGAGATGCCGGGGATGCCGGCCAGGTTCGCCGGGATGGTCGCGACGTCGCCGCGGTACATCGCCAGCGGGTCGTCGAGCTTCTCGCCGAGGCGGTAGGCGGTCGTCGGTGCCGTCGGCGAGGCGATCACGTCGACGTCCGCGAAGGCCGCGTCGAAGTCCCGCTGCACCAGGGTCCGGACCTTCTGCGCGCTGCCGTAGTAGGCGTCGTAGTAGCCGGCCGAGAGGGCGTAGGTGCCGAGGATGATCCGGCGCTTGACCTCGGGGCCGAAGCCCTGCTCGCGGGTCGCGGACATGACCTGCTCGACCGTGCCGCCGCCCTCCGGCGTGACCCGGAGGCCGAACCGGACCGAGTCGAACTTGGCGAGGTTGCTGGAGGCCTCCGCGGGGAGGATCAGGTAGTAGGCGGCGACCGCGTGCTCGACGCTCGGGAGGCTCACCTCGACGACCTCGGCTCCGGCGCCCTGCAGGATCTCGAGCGCCTCGTGGAAGCGCGCCAGCACGCCGGGCTGGAAGCCCTCGCCGCCGTCGAGCTCCTTGACCACGCCGATCCGGAGGCCCGTCACGTCGGCGCGGCGCACCGCGTCGGCGAAGGAGGGCCAGGAGTCGCGCAGCGACGTCGAGTCGCGCGGGTCGTGGCCCGCGATGACGTCGTGCAGCAGCGCGGAGTCGAGGACCGTCCGGGAGACGGGGCCGATCTGGTCGAGGCTCGAGGCGAGCGCGATCGCTCCGTAGCGGGACACGCCGCCGTAGGTCGGCTTCACGCCGACGGTGCCGGTCACGTGCGCGGGCTGACGGATCGATCCCCCGGTGTCGGAGCCGAGGGCCAGGGGCGCCTCGTAGCTCGCGACGGCCGCGGCGGACCCGCCGCCGGAGCCGCCGGGGATGCGGTCGAGGTCCCACGGGTTGTGGGTGGGGCCGTAGGCGCTGCGCTCGGTGGTCGAGCCCATCGCGAACTCGTCCATGTTGGTCTTGCCGATCGGGACCAGCCCGGCCTCGCGCACCTTGCGCATGACGGTCGCGTCGTAGGGCGGGCGCCAGCCCTCGAGGATGCGGGAGCCGCTCGTGGTCGGCATGTCGTTCGTGACGATGACGTCCTTGACCGCGAGAGGCACCCCGGCGAGGGGGTGCAGCGACTCGCCGTCGGCCCGCCGGCGGTCGATCGCCTCGGCGGACGCGACCGCGCCCTCGCGCGCGACGTGGAGGAAGGCGTGGACCGCTCCGTCGACCGCGTCGATGCGCTCGAGGTGGGCGCGGGTGGCCTCGACCGAGGAGACCGAGCCGTCGGCCAGCTTCTCGGAGAGGGCGGACGCGCTGAGGCGGACGAGCTCGTCGCCGTGCGCGCTCACTGCTCCTCCCCCAGGATCGCGGAGACCTGGAAGCGGCTGCCGTCGTGCTCGGGCGCGCCGGAGAGCGCCTGCTCGAGCGTGAGGGTCTCGCCGACCACGTCGGGCCGGAAGACGTTCTCGAGCGGGATCGGGTGGCTGGTCGCCGGCACCTCGGGCGTGGCGACGGCCTGGACCGCGCGCACGGAGTCGACGATCTGGCCGAGCTCCCTGGTGAGGCTCCCGATCTCGTCGGAAGTGAGGTCGATCCTGGCCAGCTGGGCCAGATGGGCGACCGTGTCGGCCGTGATCTCGGACATGCGTCTCCGTCTGGTGGTTCGGGGGGATTTCCGGCCGCCAGTCTACTCGGCGCGCCCGCACCGCCTCCGCCCGCGCCGCCCGCCCGTCAGGAGCCGCCGAAGAGGCTGGAGCCGTGCTTCAGGAGTGCGTTGTACGCCCCCTCGTAGGTGGTCGGCAGGTCCTCGCCGGGCTCGCCGTACCGGGCCAGCAGCAGGCCCATCAGGCCGACGGCGGGCGGGCTCAGCGGCTTGTCGCGGTTCACGTGCGCCGGATGCGCCGGTGCCGCCTCGGGGTTCGGGGGCAGGTACTGCGGCACCGTGGTCGGCCAGTCGCCGATCTGCCGCGGCTCGTCGAGCGTCAGCACCCCGAAGAGGTCGGGGGCGGAGGCGTCGCGAGCGGTCAGCGGCTCGAGGCCGTGCAGGGCGCTGAGGGTCCGGATCACCGCGCCGTGGTGCAGCTCGTCGTGCACGATCGTGCCGGCTCTCGTGTACGCCGAGACGGCGATCGCCGGCACGCGGCAGCCGAGCCGGTCGAAGGCGAAGCCCATCTCGCCCTCGCGGCCGTCGCCCGGCGGAGTCGCCGACGGCGGGGGGACGTGGTCGTAGAGGCCGCCGTGCTCGTCGAAGGTCGCCAGCAGGAGCGTGTTCACCGCGTTCGAGCCGGTCGTGCTCGCGCTCTCCCGGATCGCCGAGTACACCTGGTGCAGCAGCAGCTCGCCGGCGCGGACGTCGGACAGCGCGCTGTCGTAGACGGGCGTGCCGTCGACCTCGTCCTCGTGGAGGACGCCGGTCGGCGGGTGCATGTCGTTGTGGTCGAAGACGAGCCGCGGCTCGAGGAAGGCGTAGTCGGGCAGCTCGCCGTTCTCCACGTCGGCGTAGAAGCGGTCCATCGTCGAGAAGTGGGTCTTCCAGTACTTCTCGAGCACCGGCGCGTGCAGGAAGCCGGTGTAGGAGACCACCTGCAGTGCGTCGAAGTAGACGCGCCAGGTCCTCCCCGCCTCCTCGAGGCGGTTGAACACCGTCGGCGCGTCGGCCAGGTCGTCCGCGAGCCACTTCTCGTAGCCGCCGCTCTGCTTGTTGGTGACGAAGCCGTGCGAGGTCGACGCGTGCAGGAAGGACCGGTTGCAGAAGGTCTGGGAGGGGACGGCGCAGAACCACTGGTCGAAGACGGCGAACTCGCGGGCGAGGGTGGAGAAGACGGGCAGCATCTCCGGCGAGAAGCCGCCCATGATCGTCCGCGCCTCCTCCGCCGTGGGCTCCTGCCCCTTCTTCATCACCCTCAGGTGCTGGACGTAGTCCTCGAGGAAGCCGCTCATCGTCGGGGCGGAGGCGTCGGCGGGCGCGTTGAAGGGCGCGGTCATGGCACCGACGGTGCGGCCGGCGTTCTCGGGCGGATCCACCGTGCCGAAGAGCTGGGTGTTGACGTGCGGGTACTCCTCGCCCGGGTCCGGGTCGGGCTGGCGCATCACGGAGTCGGTGGCGCCCCCGTAGACGTGCGTGCCGACGGTCAGTCCCCCGGCGCTGGTGTTCGTCCGCTCGTCGGGGAGGAGGCCCTCGAAGCTCTCGCCCGCGGGCAGGTCGTCCGGTCCGTAGAGGCGGCCGAGGACGTTGTCGAAGGAGCGGTTCTCGAACATGATCACGACGACGTGGTCGAATCCCGGCTCCGTGCGGGCGGGCAGTCGCGGCTCCTCCTCGCGGCGGGGGCCGGAGGCGACGGCCGCGCCGATCGCGCCGCCGGCGAGGGCTCCGGCTCCGACTCCGGCGGCGGCGGTGCCGGCCAGGAAGCGGCGGCGCGAGCGGGAGCGGGGAGCTCCGTCGTCGTGCTCCGAGGGAGTCCGCTCGCTGGTCATCTCCGCCGCCTCTCCTGCGCCGCCTGCGCCTGCTCGGAGTGTAGCGACGCGCCCGGGACGGCGGCTCGAACGCGGGCGAGCAGTCCGGCCTCCGGCTCGGGGTCGACGTGCGCGCGGCGGGCCGCGTCGCGGAGGCGCCGCCCGACCGGCGCGGGCGGCGCGAACGCCGGCGCCGTGCGGGGCCAGCGCGCGAGGGACCGGTCGGGACCGCCGAGGAGTGCGGCCAGCTCTCGGACCTGCGGATCGACGAGGGCCCGGCGCCCGCCCGCCCGGGCGCGGACGAGCTGCGCGGGAGTCTCCGGATCGAGCGGCACGCCGATCCGTGCACCCGAGGGGACGGCCGAGGCGAGCACGAGCGCCGGCACCGTGCCGGGCCGCTCCGCGCTCCCCCGCGCGGTGACGAGGAGCAGCATCCGCCGCCCCGCCCGCTCCCCGTCGCGGACGGCGTCGAACACGACGTGCAGCAGCTGCTCCGCGAGGCGCGCATCGGCGGATCGATCGGTGCCGGCGGCTGCGGCGTCGGCGAAGTCGGCCGGATCGACGAGGGACCGCGGCTCGACCAGGACGAGCGGAGGCAGGGTGCCGGCTGCGGCCTCGGCGGCCAGCGCGTCGATGGGAAGGAGGCGCCCGCCGCGGGAGCCGGCGGCGCCCGGGTCGCGGTGGGGCCACTCCGGATCGGCGAGGAGCGTGGTCGAGACGCCCTGCCGCTCGTCGACCGCGAGAGCCCAGCCGGTGCCGGTCTCCCGGGCCGCGCGCAGGGCCGCCGGCAGCGGATCGCGGCCGTCGGCGCGCCAGTGGTCGGCCCGGGCGAAGGCCGTGGCGAGGAGCGCGTGCACCGGCAGCATCTCGGGGGCGAAGCGCGCGCCCGGAGGATCGTCCGGGCCGGGCGCGGTCATCACGGCGTCCGTATCACCGGTGAACACCGGACCGTCCGGATCGTCGAGCGCGCCGAGGACCTGGTCGCGGCTGCGGCCGGCGAAGGAGAGCACGACCAGGTGGTCGATCCGGCCTAGCACCTCGGCGGTCCGGCGCTCGGCGGGGGTGGGCCTAACCGCGGCGTCGAGCGCGAGCGACGCTGCGTCGGCGAGGGAGCGGCGCAGGAACGCACGCCGCTCCCCGCCGCCCGCGTCAGGCATCGGGCCCGGTCGGCTCCTCCGTGCTCGGGGCGGCCGCGTCCGGGACGGCGTCGGTCTCCGGCACGGCGTCGTCCTCCGGCGAGGCGTCGGAGCGCGATGCGCCGGCGACGTCCCCGTCCGGGCCGGCGGCGGCCTCCTCCGGAGCGTCGGCGGACGCCTCCTCCGGCAGCGCGATCGCGTCCGGTCCCTCCGTCACCAGGAGGTGGAACTCGGCCGCGGTGATGATCCGGAGCCCCAGGGCCTCGGCCTTGCCGAGCTTGCTGCCGGCGCCGGGACCGGCGGCGACGTAGTCGGTCTTCTTGGAGACGCTCGAGCCGGCCTTGCCGCCGGCCGCGAGGATGGCCTCCTGCGCCCCCTCGCGGGAGTACCCCTCCAGGCTGCCGGTCGCCACGACCGTGAGACCCGCGAGCACCCCGCCGGCGGCGTCCGCGGCACCGGGACCGGGGTGGCCGGGCGTGGCGAAGCGCACTCCGGCCGCGGCCCAGCGGTCGACGATCTCGACGTGCCAGTCGACCTCGAACCAGGCGATCAGGGCGTCGGCGATGATCCCGCCCACCCCGTCGACCGCGGCGAGCTCGTCGCGGCTCGCCCCGCGGATCGCGTCGAGCGAGCCGAAGTAGCCCGCCAGCGCACGCGCGGCGACCGGGCCGACGTGCCGGATGCTGAGCGAGACCAGCAGGCGCCACAGCTCCTTGGTCTTCGCCCGCTCGATGTTCTCGATCAGCCGGAGGGCGTTGGTGGAGGGCACGGAGGCGGCGTCCCCCGCGAAGGCTCCCGCCTCCGGGTCGAAGGCGCCGTCCTTGGCGAGCTGCCGCTTGCGCTTGAAGGGCGTGACGACCTTCGGATCGCCCTTCGCGTCGAGCTTCTGCAGACCCGTCTCGGAGTCGCGGACGACGACCTCGATCGGGAAGAGATCGGCCACCGTGAGCTCGAACAGGCCGGCCTCGGTCCGCAGCGGCGGCTCGGCGGGCACCAGGGGCTGGGTCAGGGCGGCGGCGCTGACCTCGCCGAGCGCCTCGATGTCGAGCGCGCCGCGGCTGCCGATGTGCTCGACGCGCCCGCGGACCTGCGCGGGGCAGGACTCCGCGTTGGGGCAGCGCAGGTCGACGTCGCCCTCCTTGGCCGGAGCGAGCGTGGTGCCGCACTCGGGGCACTGCGTCGGCATCACGAACTCGCGCTCGGAGCCGTCGCGGAGCTCCACCACCGGGCCGAGCACCTCGGGGATGACGTCCCCGGCCTTCCGCAGCACGACCGTGTCGCCGATGAGCACGCCCTTGGCCTTCACCACGTCGGCGTTGTGCAGCGTGGCCTGGCGCACCTCGGACCCCGCGACCTTCACCTTGGTCATCTGGGCGAACGGTGTCGCGCGGCCGGTGCGCCCGACGCTCACCACGATGTCGAGGAGCTTCGTGTGGACCTCCTCGGGCGGGTACTTGTAGGCGATCGCCCAGCGCGGCGCCCGGCTGGTGGCGCCGAGCTCGTCGTGCAGCTCGAGCTCGTCCACCTTCACGACCACGCCGTCGATCTCGTGCTCGACCGAGTGCCGCTCGCGGCCGTAGCGCTCGACGAAGGCGAGCACCTCCTCCACCGAGGCCGAGACGCGGTTGTGGCCGCTGACCGGCAGTCCCCAGGAGGAGAGGAGCCCGTAGACCTCGGACTGGGTCGCGACAGGCGGGTCCGGCCAGGCGCCGATGCCGTGCACGTAGAGCGCGAGGGAGCCGACGCGCGCCTCGCCGGCGCGCAGGTCGAGACCCGACTTCTTGTCGAGCTGCTGGCGGAGGCCGCCGCTCGCCGCGTTCCGCGGGTTGGCGAAGGTCGGGAAGCGCCGCAGCGCGCTCGTGCGCGCCTTCTCCTCCTCGAAGACGCCTCGGGTGGCGGGCGGGCGGGACGACCAGCGGGTCCGCGCCTCCTCGACCGCCTCGTCGCGCAGCGTCTCCTGGAGGGCGTTCAGCTCGGCGAAGGCGGCCACGGGGATGAAGACCTCGCCGCGGACCTCGACCAGTGCCGGGTGGCCCTCGCCGGAGAGGCGCTCGGGGATGCCCGCGACGCGGAGGGCGTTGACGGTGACGTCCTCGCCGGTGCGGCCGTCGCCCCGGGTCGCCGCCGTGACGAGGCGGCCGTCCTCGTAGTGGAGGGAGATCGCGAGCCCGTCGATCTTGAGCTCCGTGAGCCAGGCGACGGGGCGGTCGGCCGAGGCCACCGTCTTCTCGCACCACTCGCGCAGCTCCTCGGCCGAGAACACGTTGTCGAGGGAGAGCATCCGCTCGGCGTGGTCGATCGGGGCGAGGCCCGCTCCGACGATCCCGCCGACGGTCCGCGTCGGCGAGTCCTCGGCGGCGAGCTCGGGGTGCTCGGCCTCGAGCGCGGCGAGCTCGCGCACCAGGGCGTCGTACTCGGCGTCGGACAGCGGCGAGGAGTCGGCCGCGTAGTAGTCGTCGCTCGCCGACCGGATCCGCGCCCGCAGTTCCTCGACGCGGGCGGCGGGCTCGACGGCGCTCACCGGAGCACCGCGGCGTCGGCCGTGACCGTGCGGTCGATCGTGCACTGGCCCAGCACGCGGGTGCCGAGGTAGACGACGGCCGTCTGGCCGGGGGCGACGCCGTCGAGCGGCGAGTCCGGAGTGATCACGAGCTCCACCCTGCCATCGACGTGCGACACCATCGCGGAGGCGGGGACCGGGTCGGCGTGCGCGCGGATCTGGACGTCGCAGCGGAAGGGCGCGTCCGCGTCCTCGGGAGCGGCGCCCGCCCAGGTGAACCGCTCGCCGGCGATCTCGCCGATGCGCAGCGCTTCGCGCGGACCGACGACGACCTCGTTGCTCACCGGCCGCACCTCCAGGACGAAGCGCGGCCGACCGTCGGGCGCGGGGACGCCGAGATGCAGGCCCCGGCGCTGGCCCACCGTGTACCCGTGAGCGCCCTCGTGGGAGCCGACCACCGCGCCGTCCCGATCGACGACCGCTCCGGTCACGGGGGCGACGCGCTCGGCGAGCCAGCCGCGGGTGTCGCCGTCGGGGATGAAGCAGATGTCGTAGCTGTCGGGCTTGCTCGCGACGCTGAGGCGCCGCTCGGCCGCCTCCGCGCGCACGATCGCCTTGGACGGCGTGGAGCCGAGCGGGAACATCGAGTGCCGCAGCTGCTGCTCC
Source organism: Rathayibacter sp. AY2B9 (assembly GCF_002931595.1). Taxonomy (NCBI): domain Bacteria; kingdom Bacillati; phylum Actinomycetota; class Actinomycetes; order Micrococcales; family Microbacteriaceae; genus Rathayibacter; species Rathayibacter sp. AY2B9. The sequence goes on along the minus strand of NZ_PSUB01000009.1, from coordinate 61,502 downwards.
GTCAGCACGCCGAGGACGTAGGACTGGTCCTTCGCCTCGTCGCTCGCGCGGTGGAGCTCCGGGGAGCCGTCGGCGGCGGTGCGGAGGGAGGCGTAGTGGCCGGTGCAGACCGCGTCGAAGCCGAGGTCGAGAGCCTTCTCGAGCAGGGCGGCGAACTTGATCCGCTCGTTGCAGCGCATGCAGGGGTTCGGGGTGCGGCCCGCCGAGTACTCGGCGACGAAGTCGTCGACGACGTCCAGCTTGAACCGCTCGGAGAAGTCCCACACGTAGTACGGGATGCCGAGGACGTTCGCGGCGCGCTGCGCGTCCATCGAGTCCTCGATCGTGCAGCACCCCCGGCTGCCCGTGCGAAGCGTGCCGGGCATCCTGCTCAGGGCGAGGTGCACGCCCACCACGTCGTGCCCCGCCTCCACCGCGCGGGCCGCGGCCACGGCCGAGTCCACTCCACCGCTCATCGCCGCCAGAACCTTCACCGTGCGAGTCTACGTTTCCCGCGGGCGCGGGCGGCAGGGGTTCAGGCGGGCAGCACCGCGCGGTTCGACAGTCCGGCTCGGGCGGCGCGGGCGTAGGCGCCGGGCAGCGCGGCCAGGAGGGCGTCGACGTCCTCGTCGGTCGAGGTGTGGCCGAGCGTCATCCGGAGCACCCCGCGGGCCTCGTCCTCGCTCCGGCCGAGCGCGAGGACCACGTGCGAGGGCTCCGGGATCCCCGCCGTGCAGGCGGACCCGGTCGAGACGGAGACGCCCGCGGTGTCGAGGAGGAAGAGGAGGGAGTCGCCCTGCGCACCGGGGAAGGCGAGGTGCGCGTTGTTGGCGACCCGGCGTCCGGAGTCGAGGGCGGGCCCGGTCAGGGTCGCCCCCGGCACGGCGGCGAGGACGCCCGCGACGAGCCGGTCGCGCAGGGCGGCCAGGCGCTGCGCCTCCGCCGACAGCTCGGCGTCCGCCTCGACCGCGGCGGCGGCGAAGGCCGCGGCGCCGGGCACGTCCTGGGTGCCGGAGCGGACGCCCCGCTGCTGTCCGCCTCCGTGCAGCACCGGGACCACGCGGGCGTCGCGGGCGAGCACGAGCGCACCGGTCGCGATCGGCCCGCCGACCTTGTGACCCGAGACGCTGACGGCGGCCAGTCCCGCGCCACGCCCGGAGCCGGAGGCGCGGCGGATCTCGGCGATCCGCAGCGGCACGTGTCCGAGGGCGGCGACCGCGTCGACGTGGAGGGGGACGCCGGCGCGGGCGCACGCGGCCGCCAGCTCGGCGATCGGGTTGATCGTCCCGATCTCGTTGTTGACCCAGAGCACCGTGACCAGGGCGACCGATCCGGGGTCCTCCTCCAGCGCCGCGGCGAGCGCCTCCGGCCGCAGGGCGCCCTCGTCGTCGAGAGGCAGCCACTCGAGGACGGCGCCCTCGTGCTCGGCGAGCCAGGCGGCGGAGTCGAGCGTCGCGTGGTGCTCCCCCTCGGCGACCAGGACCCGGACGCGGGCCGGGTCCTCGCTCCGGCGCTGCCAGTAGAGGCCCTTGATCCCGAGGTTGACCGCCTCGGTGCCGCCGGCGGTGAGGATCACCTCGATCGGCTCGCAGCCGAGCACCCCGGCGAGCGCCGACCGGGCGTCCTCCAGCCGGCGGCGCGCCTCCTGGCCGGAGCCGTGGACGGAGGAGGGGTTGCCGCCGTGGGCGGACGCCTCCGCGAACGCGGCGAGCGCCGAGGCGCGCAGCGGGGTGGTCGCGGCGTGGTCGAGGTAGATCACAGCAGCCCTTCGTCCCGCGTCGGGGGCACGGAGGGAGCCGGTGCCCGTCACTACTGTAAGTCGCATGACCTCTCACGATCCCCTGGCCCGGCTCGGCGTGACCGTGGACGATCAGGGCGGTGAGCTGCGGGTCTGGTCCGAGAGCGCGAGCGCCGTCGATCTGCTGCTGTACGACGAGAAGGATCCGACCTGGGTGACCCGCACGGTCCCGCTGGCGCGCGACGACGCCGCGGTCTGGTCCGCGCGCTCCGATCTGCTGGCCCCCGGCCGCCGCTACGCCCTGCGCGTCGACGGGCCGACGGGCCCCCGGCACCGCTTCGACCCCCGCCGGGCCCTGCTGGAGCCGTACTCCCGGGGCCTGCACCGGGTGGCGGAGAACGAGTGGCGCTCGGTCGTCGTGGACGACGCGTTCGACTGGGGCTCCTCCTCCCGGCCCGGCACCCCGATGGACCGCACCGTGATCTACGAGGCGCATGTGAAGGGGCTGACCCGGCTGAACCCGGCGCTGCCCGTGGAGCTGCGCGGCACCTACGCCGGCCTGGCGCACGAGTCGACGGTCTCGGCGCTGCTCGATCTGGGCGTGACGGCGGTCGAGCTGCTGCCCGTGCACGCGTTCGTGTCGGAGCAGCGCCTGCTGCGGCAGGGGCTGACCAACTACTGGGGCTACAACACGCTGAACTTCTTCGCCCCGCACGCCGCGTACGCCTCCTCCACCGCGCAGCGCGGCGGACCGTCCGCGGTGCTCCGCGAGTTCAAGGGGATGGTGAAGCTCCTGCACGAGGCCGGCCTCGAGGTGATCCTGGACGTGGTCTACAACCACACCGCCGAGGAGGGGCCGGGCGGGCCGATGTCGAGCCTGCGCGGGATCGACGACGCCGGCTGGTACCGCCAGACGCCCGAGGGCCACTACGTGGACGTCACCGGCTGCGGGAACACGATCGACTTCGGCCGGCCCGCGGCGCAGCGCCTCGCGCTGGACTCGATGCGCTACTGGTCGGGCGAGGTCGGGATCGACGGCTTCCGGCTCGACCTGGCCGCGACCCTCGGCCGCGACGAGATCGCGCACTTCCGGAGCGACCACCCGCTGCTGCGGGCCGCGGTCGAGGATCCGGCGCTGGCCGGCGTGAAGATGATCGCCGAGCCCTGGGACGTGGGAATGGGCGGCTGGCAGACGGGGAACTTCCCGGCCGGGTGGTCGGAGTGGAACGACCGCTACCGCGACCGCGCCCGCAACTTCTGGCTCTCGGACATCGACTACGCCCGCCGCGCCGGCACGGCCCCCGTCGGCATCGGCGGCTTCGCGACCCGGCTCTCGGGCTCCTCCAACACCTTCTCGGCGGAGCGGGGACCCCTCGCTTCGGTCAACTTCGTCACCGCGCACGACGGCTTCACGCTGGCGGACCTCGTCTCGTACAACGTCAAGCACAACATCGGCAACGGCGAGTCGAACCGCGACGGAGCCGACACCAACCGCTCCTTCAACCACGGCTTCGAGGGCCCCACCACCGACGAGCGGATCACGCTGGCGCGGCGCAAGGCGATGCGGAACCTCCTCGGCACCCTGCTGCTGTCGGCCGGCGTGCCGATGATCACGGCGGGCGACGAGACCGGGCGCAGCCAGCGCGGCAACAACAACGCCTATTGCCAGGACTCGGACCTGACCTGGGTGCGCTGGGAGGGCCTGGCCGACTGGCAGCTCGCGCTCCGCGCGCACACGCACACCCTGCTGCGCCTGCGGCGCGAGCACCCGGCGCTGCGTCCCTCCCGCTACGGCAGCGGCGACGCGAGCGAGCCGGGCGCCACGACCATGACGTGGTTCGACGCCCACGGGCGCGGGATGAGCGAGCACGACTGGACCTCCGCCGCCAACCGGACGCTGCAGTACCTCGCGGCCTCGACGCCGGTCGAGGGCGAGCCGGACCGCGTCCTGCTGGTGGTGCACGGCGTCGAGCAGGACACCACGGTCGTGCTCGCCGAGGGCGAGGGGGTCACCGGCTACACGCGCCTGTGGAACAGCGAGGAGCCGGAGCCGCTGGAGCACGGCGAGTCGTTCGAGCCGGGGCAGGTCATCCGCGTGGCCGGCACCTCGATGCAGCTCTTCGCCGCGCACGGGCCGGCGGCCGAGCAGGACGCCTGATGGCGCGGAGCGGGCCGGGGACCCCGGCGACCGTCGCGCTGACGGCGGCGGGCGTCCCCTTCACTCCCCGCCAGTACCGGCACGACCCGGCCACGACGCGCTACGGGCTCGAGGCGGCCGAGGCGCTCGGCGTCGAGCCGGAGCGCGTGTTCAAGACCCTGATGGTCGACGTGGACGGCGAGCTCGTGGTGGGCGTCGTGCCCGTCACCGGCTCGCTCGGGCTGAAGGAGCTCGCGGCCGCGGTCGGAGGCAGGCGGGCGGCGATGGCCGACCCGGCGCTGGCCCAGCGCCGGACCGGCTACGTGCTCGGCGGCATCTCGCCGCTCGGGCAGAGGACGCGGCACCGCACCGTGATCGACGAGACCGTCGAGCTCCACGACACGGTGCTCGTGTCGGGCGGGCGCCGGGGCTTCGACATCGAGCTCGCCCCCGCCGACCTCGTCGCCGCGACGGCCGCCCTCATCGCCGACATCGCGCGCTGACCCCTGCTCCCCCGCCGTCCTCCTCCGGGCGCCGTCCTCCTCCCGCGAGACCCCGCCCCGGTCCGCGAGACGCCGAGGAAGGCGCACCGGAGCGGCATCTCGCGGAGAGGGACCGGGCGGGGTCAGCCGGCGGCGGCGGCCAGGCCCAGCTCGGCGGAGCGGGCCAGGAGGGGATGCCGGGGCACGACGCGGACGGTGTAGCCGAAGGAGCCGCTGCGGTCGAGAGTGACCACTCCGGCGTAGGGCACGCGCCCGACCGCGTCGGCCGGCACCACGGCACCCGACTCCTCGACCACCTCGAGCTCGTGGTGGCGGACCTCGGTGAGCGAGCCGTCAGCGGACGTCGTCCCGTAGACGACCTCGACCGAGACGTCCGCCGGCGAGAGCTCGCCCAGGCGCACGCCCGCCCGCACGGCGAGCCGGTCCCCGCGCTGGGGCACCGCGTCGATCCCGCCGGATTCGACGGACGCGACCGCGACTCCGGGCCAGCCGGCGCGGACCCGCCGCTTCCAGCTCGCCAGCTCCTTGGCCGGCTCGAAGTGGTCGGCGGCGACGGCGCGCCCGGCCTCGGCGGCCGGCGAGTAGAGCGCCTCGACGTACTGGCGCACCATCCGCTCGGCGGAGAGCTCGGGCGAGAGGGTCGCGAGGGTGTGCCGGATCGACCGCACCCACCGACGGGGCACTCCGTCGTGATCGCGCTCGTAGTAGCGCGGCACGACCTCGGTCTCGAGCAGCTCGTAGAGCGCCTCGGCCTCGAGCGTGTCGCGGGCCTCCGGGTCGAGCGCGCGGTCGGAGGAGGGGATCGCCCAGCCGTTCTCGCCGTCGAAGTACTCGTTCCACCAGCCGTCGAGGATCGAGAGGTTGAGCGAGCCGTTGAGCGCCGCCTTCATCCCCGAGGTGCCGCACGCCTCGAGCGGGCGCAGCGGGTTGTTGAGCCAGACGTCGGTGCCCGGGTAGAGCAGCTGCGCCATCGCGATGTCGTAGTCCGGCAGGAAGACGATCCTGCGGCGCACGTCCGGCTCCTGCGCGAAGCGGACGAGCCGCTGGATCAGGCGCTTCCCCTCCTCGTCGGCCGGGTGGGACTTGCCCGCGATGACGATCTGGATCGGGTGCTGCGGGTGGGTGAGCAGCGCGCGCAGACGCTCGGGGTCGTGGAGCATCAGGGTCAGCCGCTTGTAGGTCGGCACCCGCCGCGCGAAGCCGATGGTGAGCACGTCCGGGTCCAGCAGCTCGTCGAGCCAGGCCGGCGGGAGGCCGCCCGGGTTCTGCTCGCGCCAGGAGCGGGCGGCCCGGCGGCGGGCGTCCCGCACCAGCTGCTCCCGCATCGCCCGGCGCGCGGCCCACAGCTCGGTGTCGCCGAGCGAGCCCGAGGCCCAGCCGGCCCGCGTCGTGTCGTCGGTGCCGAGCCGCTCCTCCGCGAGCCGCCGGAGGATCGGATCGGTCCAGGTGGCCGCGTGGACGCCGTTCGTCACCGAGCCGATCGGCACCTCCGCCGTCTCGAAGCCGGGCCAGAGGCTCGAGAACATCGAGCGGCTGACCTCGCCGTGCAGCGTCGAGACGCCGTTGGAGCGCTGCGCGAGCCGCAGGCCCATGTACGCCATGTTGAACGCCGTCCCGGAGTCCCCCGGCTCGGCGCCCAGCGCGAGCACGTCCTCGACCTGCACGCCCGGGAGCAGCTCCGTGGAGAAGTACTCCTCGATCATCCCGCGGTCGAAGCGGTCGATGCCCGCCGGCACCGGAGTGTGCGTGGTGAAGACCGTGCTCGCCCGCACCACCTGGAGAGCCTGGTCGAAGTCCAGGCCCGCGCCGATCAGGCCGGAGATGCGCTCGAGCCCCTGGAAGCCGGCGTGCCCCTCGTTGGTGTGGAACACCTCCGGGAGGACGCCGCCCGAGACCTCGGCCCAGAGTTCGAGCGCGCGGACCCCGCCGATGCCCAGCAGCAGCTCCTGCAGCAGGCGGTGCTCGCCCCCGCCGCCGTAGAGGCGGTCGGTGACGGAACGGAGCGAGTCCTCGTTCTCGGGGATGTCGGTGTCGAGCAGGAGGAGGGTCACCCGGCCGACCTCCGCGCGCCAGACCCGGGCGTAGAGCGCGCGTCCCTCGGGGAGCGCCAGCACGATGCGGGCGGGCGAGCCGTCGGCGAGACGGACGACGCGCAGCGGCAGCCCGTCGGGATCGAGCGAGGGGTAGGACTCGAGCTGCCAGCCGTCGGCGGAGAGCTTCTGCGAGAAGTAGCCCGACCGGTAGAAGAGGCCCACGCCGGTGAGCGGCACGCCCAGGTCCGAGGAGGCCTTCAGGTGATCGCCGGCGAGGATGCCGAGTCCGCCGGAGTACTGGGGCAGCGCCGCCGCGATGCCGAACTCCGGCGAGAAGTAGGCGATCGAGCGCGGGGCGGACTCCGGCAGCGACTGGTACCACCGCGGCTCGGTGCGGTAGCGCTCCAGCTCGTCACGGAGGCGCCACGCCTCGTCGACGAAGCCATGGTCCCCCGCCAGCTCGGCGAGGCGCTCGGGGCTCACTGCTCCGAGCAGAGCGGTGGGGTCCGCTCCCCCGCGCCGCCACAGCTCCGGATCGACCCGCTCGAACAAGCGCCGGGCGGGCTCGTGCCAGGCCCAGCGGAGATTGCCCGCCAGATCGCCCAGAGCCGAGAGCTCGGGCGGGAGGACGGAGCGGACGATGAAGCGGCGGATCGCCTTCACGGCACCCCTCGACTCTCTGCGGACCCCGGAGCGCCCGGTCGCGGAGCACCGGGGCGGTCGCGCTCGGTCACCCTAGCGGACCCCGACCACCGCGGATCGGCCGGACGCGGACCCGCCGCGACCCTCCGGCACGCGCTCCCCGGGTCCGTTTGCACAGGCCCGAGCGCGGGCGCAAGCGTCGTGTGCGAGCCGCCGCCGGTCGCTACTGTCGTGACGTGGCTCAGATACCTTTCGGCAAGGCTCAGAACGGCAAGGACGCACGGCGAGCGGGTCGCGGACGCGCACCCCAGGAGGCGTCGGCGCCTCCCGAGACGGCCGCTCCGGCGCCCGCCGCCGCCCCCGAGGCGACTCCTGCTCCCCCCGCGGCCGACAGTGCTCCTGCCGCCCCGGTGACCGCGGACGCACCCGAGGCGTCGCCGGCGCCCGCGACGACCGGGAGCGGCTACCGCGTCCGCGCCGAGCGCCTGCCGATCATCGACCCGCAGCCCCGGCTCGAGGACGACCGCTGGCCCGCGAAGGCGTTCGTCGGCGAGGTCGTCCCCTTCGCCGCCACGGCCTTCCGCGAGGGGCACGACCTCATCGGCGTCGACCTCCTGCTGCGCTCGCCGTCCGGGGCCGAGTCGGAGCACCGCATGTCGCTCCTCGCGACCGGCACCGACCGCTACGGCCGTCTCGTGGCCCTCGACGAGGAGGGCGACTGGAGCTACCGCATCCGCGCCTACGCCGACGACTGGGCGACCTGGCTCCACACGGCCGAGGTCAAGATCCCGGCCGGCCTGGACATCGACGTCACCTTCGCCATCGGCGAGGGCCTGCTGCGCAGCGGCGCCGACGACTCCGCGCGGCCCGAGGGCGAGCGCAGCCTGCTCTCCGACACCGCCGCCCGCGTCGGCGACACCACGCTGAGCGCCGAGGAGCGCCTCGCCGCGGCGACCGGTCCCGCCGTTCACGGCGCGCTCGACGCCCGCCCGGTGATGAGCCTCACGAGCGTCTCGGAGCCGCGCACCGTCCACGTCGAGCGCACCCGCGCCGGCGTCGGCGCCTGGTACGAGTTCTTCCCCCGCTCCGAGGGCGCCGTGCGCCACGAGGACGGGACCGTGACCAGCGGATCCTTCCGCACCGCGATCGACCGCCTTCCCGCGGTGGCCGCGATGGGCTTCGACGTGCTCTACCTGCCGCCGATCCACCCCATCGGCCGCTCCTTCCGCAAGGGCCCGAACAACACGCTCGACGCCGGCGAGAACGACCCCGGCTCGCCGTGGGCGATCGGCTCGGCCGAGGGCGGCCACGACGCGATCCACCCGGACCTGGGTACCGAGGACGACTTCCGCGCCTTCCACGCCGCGGTCGAGGCCGCGGGCCTCGAGCTCGCCCTCGACTTCGCCCTGCAGGCCTCGCCCGACCATCCCTGGGTCACCAGCCACCCCGAGTGGTTCACGACGCTCCCCGACGGCTCGATCGCCTACGCCGAGAACCCGCCGAAGAAGTACCAGGACATCTACCCGATCAACTTCGACAACGACCCCGAGGGCATCCGTCAGGAGTCGCTGCGGGTCCTGCGGCACTGGATCGACCTGGGCGTGCGGATCTTCCGCGTCGACAACCCCCACACGAAGCCGCTCGACTTCTGGGAGTGGATCATCCACGAGGTCAACGCCGAGCACCCCGAGGTCGTCTTCCTCGCGGAGGCGTTCACCCGCCCCGCGATCATGCGCGCGCTCGGCAAGGTCGGCTTCCAGCAGTCGTACTCGTACTTCACCTGGCGCAACACCAAGGAGGAGCTCGGCGAGTTCTTCACGAGCATCTCCCACGAGACGGCCGACTACATGCGGCCGAACCTCTTCGTGAACACTCCGGACATCCTCACCGAGTACCTCCAGTACGGCGGCCGCTCGGCGTACAAGGTGCGGGCGGCCCTGGCCGCGACCGCGTCGCCGCTGTGGGGGGTCTACGCCGGCTACGAACTGGTCGAGAACGTCGCTCGCCCCGGCGCCGAGGAGAACATCGACAACGAGAAGTACGAGTACAAGACGCGCGACTGGGCCGGCGCCGAGGAGTCGGGCCGCTCGCTGGCGCCGTACATCACGCGCCTCAACGAGATCCGGCGCTCGCACCCCGCGCTCGGGCAGCTGCGGAACCTGCACGTGCACGGCAGCGACGACGACGCGATCCTCGTCTACTCCAAGCACCTGCAGGCCGCGTTCACGGGTACCGGGACCGACGACACGATCATCGTCGTCGTCAACACCGACCCGCATTCGGCCCGCGAGACCACGGTCCACCTCGACCTGCCCGCGATCGGGCTCGACTGGAGCGCGACCTTCGAGGTCGAGGACCTGATCACCGGCGCCGTCTGGACCTGGGGCAGCGACGACTACGTGCGGCTCGACTCGTTCGTCGAGCCCGTGCACATCCTGAGCGTGAAGGCGGACGAGCGATGAGCGGAACCACCCCCGAGGGCACGAGCCCGGCCGAGGAGGCGGGCCTCGGCGCGCACGCCGAGACGGTCCCGACGACCGGCACCAGCTCGGCGACCACCTCCGGCCACGGCGCGCACATCGCCGACGCGGCGCTCGACGCTCGACAGCACCCCGGAGCGGAGGGCGAGAACGCGCGCAGCTACGCGGTCGAGACTGTCCCGGAGGCGCCTCAGCCGGTCGCGGCCGACGACGCCGTGACCGTCGAGCCCGACGCCGACGACACGGACGCCGCTCCGGTCGGCAGCGGGGCCGAGGGCGACCTGCCCGACGACACGGACGCCGCCGATTCCGTCGCAGCGGACAGCGCCGCTCCCGTCGAGACGACCGCGGACCCCGCGTCCGCTTCGGGCCCCGTCGACGGCACCGCTGCGATCGCGCTGCCCGACATCCCCGAGTGGGTGCTGCAGCAGCTCGCCACCGGCAGCAACGCGCTCCCCCACGACGTCCTGGGCCAGCACCTCGTCGCGGCCCCCGGCGTCTCCGACCCGGTGACGGTCGTCCGCGTGCGCCGCCCGCTCGCCGAGAAGGTCGCCGTGGTGCTCGCCACCGGCGCCCGCGTCGAGCTCAGCCACCTCAGCGACGGGATCTGGCAGGGCTTCCACGTCCTCGGTCCGCAGGCGTACACCGTCGAGGCCCGCTACGGCGGCGGTGGCGAATGGACCGCGGAGGACCCCTACCGCTTCTCGAAGACGGTCGGCGACTTCGACCTCTACCTCATCGGCGAGGGCCGCCACGAGCGCCTCTGGGAGGCGCTCGGTGCCCGCCACCGCGAGCACGAGGGGGTCTGGGGCACGAGCTTCGCCGTCTGGGCCCCGCACGCCCAGGCCGCTCGGGTCGTCGGCGACTTCAACGACTGGAACGGCGAGGGCCACTCCCTCCGCAACCTCGGGACGACCGGGGTCTGGGAGATCTTCGTCCCGGGCGTCGAGCCCGGAGCCTCCTACAAGTTCGACCTGCTCTCGCGCGACGGCCACTGGGTCCGCAAGGCCGACCCGATGGCCCGCGCCACGGAGGTGCCGCCTGCGACCGCCTCGAAGGTCCCCGTCTCGCACCACCAGTGGGGCGACTCCGGCTGGATGGAGAAGCGAGCCTCGGTCGATCCGCACACGCAGCCGCTCAGCGTCTATGAGATGCACCTCGGCTCCTGGCGTCCGGGACTGGGCTACCGCGACCTCGCGGACCCGCTGATCGAGTACGTCACCGAGCTCGGCTTCACGCACGTGGAGTTCATGCCGCTCGCCGAGCACCCGTTCGGCGGCTCCTGGGGCTACCAGGTCACCGGCTACTACGCCGCCTCGAGCCGCTTCGGCACGGCCGACGACCTCAAGTACCTGATCGACCGTCTGCACCAGGCCGGCATCGGCGTCATCGTCGACTGGGTGCCCGGGCACTTCCCCAAGGACGACTTCGCCCTCGCCCGCTTCGACGGCGAGCCGCTCTACGAGCACCCGGACTGGCGCCGCGGCGAGCAGATGGACTGGGGCACCTACGTCTTCGACTTCGGGCACACCCAGGTGCGCAACTTCCTCGTCGCGAACGCCCTGTTCTGGCTCGAGGAGTTCCACGTCGACGCCCTGCGGGTGGACGCCGTCGCCTCGATGCTCTACCTCGACTACTCCCGCAAGGAGGGCGAGTGGCTGCCGAACCAGTACGGCGGACGCGAGCACCTCGAGGCGATCAGCTTCCTCCAGGAGGTCAACGCCACGGCCTACAAGCTGCACCCCGGCATCATGATGATCGCCGAGGAGTCGACGAGCTGGCCCGGCGTCACCCAGCCCACCAGCTCCGGCGGCCTCGGCTTCGGGCTCAAGTGGAACATGGGCTGGATGCACGACTCGCTCGACTACATGGCGAACGATCCGCTGTGGCGCCAGTACCACCTGGGCGAGATCACCTTCTCGTTCGTCTACGCCTTCAGCGAGAAGTTCGTCCTGCCGATCAGCCACGACGAGGTCGTGCACGGCAAGGGCTCGCTGATCCAGAAGATGCCGGGCGACCACTGGCAGCAGCTCGCGAACGTGCGCGCCTACCTCGCCTTCATGTGGGCGCACCCCGGCAAGCAGCTCCTCTTCATGGGCCAGGAGTTCGGCCAGTACTCCGAGTGGAGCGAGGAGCGCGGTCTGGACTGGTGGATCCTCGATCAGCCGAGCCACCGCGGTCTCTGGAGCCTCGTCGGTCAGCTGAACCGCGTGTACCGCGACTCGCCGTCGCTCTGGGAGCTCGACCACGAGCAGTCGGGCTTCGAGTGGATCGACGGCGGCGCGGCGGCGGCCAACGTCGTCTCGTTCCTGCGCAAGGACAGCGAGGGTCGCCCGATCGCCGTCATCGCCAACTTCTCGGGTTCGCCCGTGCACGGCTACCGCGTGAGCCTGCCCACGGCCGGCCGCTGGGAGGAGCTCGTCAACACGGACGCCGAGATCTACGGCGGCAGCGGAGTCGGGAACTTCGGAGCGGTCGAGGCTCGCGAGGAGCCGTGGGCCGGCCGCCCGGCTTCCGCCGAGCTGGTCCTGCCCCCGCTGGCCGTGCTCTACCTGCGACCCGCCGACTGATCGGTCCCCGCACGGAAGAGGCCGCCCGCCGCGACGATCGTCGCGAGCGGGCGGCCTCTCGGCGTTCCGGCCGGCGTCAGTAGAGCAGGCCGGTGAGCCGGGCCCGAGCCTTGGTGACGCGCGGGTCGGTCTGACCGACGATCTCGAAGAGCTCCAGGAGACGAGCCCGGACGGCGGCCTTCCCCTCGGCGTCGAGGCGCGGGAACATCGAGAGCAGCCGGTCGAAGGCATCCTCGACGTGGCCGCCAGAGACGTCCAGGTCGGCGACGGCGAGCTGCGCGTCGAGGTTCGACGGCTCGGCTGCGGCGGTCGAGCGGATGTCGTCGAGCGTGCGGCCCTGGAGGCGGGCCAGCAGCCGCACCTGCGCGAGACCGGCGACGGCGAGGTCGTCGCGCGGGTTCTGCGCGATGGCGGTCTCGTACTCGGTGATCGCCGCGGCGTAATCGCCCCGGTCGATCGCGTCGTAGGCCTCCTGGTGGTGCGGCGGCAGCGGCTCGGGCTCGGGCTCGCCGCCCTCGGCGGGAGCGGCTCCCTCCACCGGCACCGTGCCCGTCACACCGTTCTGAGCGGCGAGCTGGAGGACCTGCTCGAGCAGGTCACGCAGCTGCTCCTCGGCGACGAGGCCGCTGAACAGGGGCACCGGGCGGCCGCCGATGATCGCGGCGACCGTCGGCACGGACTGCACCTGGAACGCCTGCGCCAGCTGCGGGCTCGACTCCACGTCGACCCCGACGAGCACGAACGCGCCGGCGTACGAGACGACGACCTTCTCGAGCAGCGCGGTCATGCTCTGGCTCTGGTCCGACCAGGAGCCGCGCAGGTCGACGATCACCGGCACGCGCGAGGAGAGCTGGACCACCTGGTCGAACTCGGCGTCGCCGGCGGTCAGCAGCAGCGGATTCGCGCCGGGCGCGCCTCCGGGAGCGGCGGGCGCGGCCGGGGCGCCGGCGGAGGCGGCGGGCGGGGTGCGGCGGTTCACCAGCGACGAGAGGTCGACGGCGCCGCGGAGGCTTCCAGGCAGGGGCGGGACGGTGCTCACGGCAGCTGCACCACCGAGACGAGTCCCTGGCTCCATCCGAGCATCACGATCTTCTCCTCCGATCCGACGGGCGGTACGTAGAACAGCAGTTGGTATCCGTAGGTGGTCTCGATGCCGGTCGTCGACTTGTCCGTGCCCAGCAGGGTCTGCGAGGCGCCGGAGGTCGAGACGGTCGAGCCCTCGGCAGTGGGGCGGACGGTCGACGTCTCGGCGATGCTCGCCGCGACCAGGGCCCCCGAGTCGTTCGTCGCGAGCGCGATCGTCGGCGACGTGCCGGCGGCGTTCGAGAACTCGATCGAGGCGGTGTCCGGCAGCGCCTCGCGGTCGGCGTTCTTCTTGTCGACGCCGACCTGCCCCCGGAGGGTGTCGCCGTCGGCCGCGAAGAGCTCGGCGTACTGGCTCGAGTCGCCGTTGGCGAGCACGTCCGCGTACGCGGAGCCGACGGTCTGCGGGGCGAGCTTCATCAGGCGCGAGTCGGGCGCCACGATCGACGTGCCGACGGTGACGGGCGCGACGTCGGGGATGCGCGCGTTGGCCTCGAGCGAGATGGCGTAGTCGACCTTGTAGTCGACGCGCGGGCTCGCCTGGCTCATCATCAGCGCGATCGGGGCCTGGGTGGAGTCCGTCGAGTTCTGCACGACGGCGGTCACCAGGCGCGGCCACGACTCCGTGTCCTGCGGGAGCACCAGGCTCACCGGGGAGGCCGGGATCGTCTGCGGCGGGTCGATCGTCCCGCCCTTGGCGACGACGTCGTAGTTGGTGGTGCGCTCGGTGAGCGCCTCGCCCTGGAAGCGCTCGGCGAGGATCCCAGCGTCCCGGGCGGCGTCGGCGCGCGACGCGACATCGGCGACCTCGGCGACGACGGCCTCCGCCTGCTGCGTGGTGACCACGGGGGTCGGCTCGGCCGAGACCGGCTCTGCCCCCGCGGTCGCCGTGGCGGACGCGGTCGGCGCCTCGCTCGCGCCCGCGGCGAGATCCGGCCAGTAGTCGGAGCTGCAGCCGGAGAGGAGGACCGTCGTCCCGAGGACGACGGGCAGCACCAGGGCGGCCCGGCGGCGCGAGGGCGCCGGCGACGCCGTGGAGGCCTGGATCCCGGCACGCGGCCGGGGGCGGCGGGCGCCGCGGGGGATCCGACCCTGCGGTCCCTTCCGGCGCGGGCCGTGCTGGCGGCGCAGGTGGACGAAGGCCCAGATGTAGAGGACGAGGCCGAGGAGGAGGAACACGGCTCCTCCGAGCAGCAGCGGGCCGGCGAGGGGCGTCGCGGTGTCCACGGGCCAGCTGACGCGCACGGAGTCGGCTGCCGGCGCGGTGCCGTCGCTCGCGATGAGGATGGAGACGTCCTCCGGCACGTCGAGCGCCAGGGTCACGCTGCCGCTCCCCTCGAACTCCTCGAGCCAGAGGTCGGAGCCGCGCGGATCGACGACCGCCGCGTCGGCGGTCTCGACGTCGGAGGAGAGCTGGACGCGCTCGCCCGTCTCCTCCGCGGAGGTGAGGGTGTCGTCGGCGCGCTCGTAGCCGATGGCGTCGTAGCTCGAGCCGCCCACCCAGCCCAGCACGTCGGAGGTCCGGGCGTAGGCGACGACGAGGTCGCCGCTGCCCTCGACCGTGATCGTCTGGCGTCCCGGGTTGGCGCCCAGGGTGCTGCCGTCGATCACCGCGTAGGGAGTGGAGGAGTCGAGCGCGGTCTCGGCGGTGAGGGACTCCGGAGGAGCCCAGACCGTCCGCTGACCGATGCCGAGCACGATCATCGCGGCAGCGATGACGGTGGCGATGATGGCGAAGACGAACCGCACGAAAGTACTCCTCCTGCGTTGCCGGATCGGGGTGACGGCCGGGGCCGGCTCGGGGTACGCAGCCGGACCGGGGCGCGACGGCAACAGACAAAGACAGTCCACGATAGCCGATGCCCTCGCTCCGATGCCCGGGAGAAGCCGAGAGTGCGGCCCGGGCGGCGCGCGGTGCGGGTGTCGCCCCGGCCGCGGCCTCCGCGCTGAATACACTTTCCGAGTGCCGCGAGCCCCACCGCGGTCCTGCTCTGAAGGAGACGACGTGGCGAACGACGAGGCCGAATTCACCCAGGTGTTCCGTGGCTACGACCGGGACGAGGTCGACAAGGCCGTCCAGGGCCTGCGCCGCGAGCTCATCCACTCGAACACCCAGGCGGCCGAGAGCGGCCGCGAGGTGAAGCGCCTGTCCTCCCGGATCGAGGGCCTCGAGAAGGAGCTGCAGCAGGTCGGCACTCCCACCTACGCCGGCCTGGGCGCCAAGCTCGAGCACACCCTGCGCGTGGCCGAGGAGCAGTCCGAGCGGATCATCGCCCAGGCCGAGAACGACGCCTCCGCCCTCCGCCGATCCACCCGCGACGACGGCGACCGCATCCTCCAGGAGGCGCGCGACGAGGCCGAGCGCCTGGTGACCGAGGCGCGCCGCCGTGCTGACCGGACCCGCGACGAGTCCGAGGCGCAGGCCGCGGCGACGCTCGGCAAGGCCGCCGACGACCGCGACGTGATGACCCAGGACGCCGTCCGCGAGGCCGCCGCGATCCGCGGCACCGTGGCGACCGAGGCCGCCGAGACCCGCGCCACCGCGAAGCGCGAGGCCGCCGCGATCCGCTCCGAGGCCGAGCGCGAGGCTGCGGAGATGCGCGCCGTCGCTGCCCGCGAGATCGAGGTCGCCCGCGCCGAGGCCGCCCGCCTCGCCCAGGCCAACGAGCTCCTGCGGGCCGAGGTCGCCTCCGAGGTGGACCGGCTCCGGGCGGCCGTCGAGGCCGAGGTCGCCCAGGCGCGCGCGGCGGTCGAGGCCGAGGTGCTCTCGACCCGCGCCGCGCTCGACGCCGAGGTCGCCGCAGTCCGCGCCGAGGGCGCGCGCGAGATCGCCGACCAGCGCACCCGGCTCACCCAGGAGCGCGCCGAGGCCGTCGCCGTGCTCGACGCCGAGCTGGCGGGCCTGCGCGCCGCGTCCGCCGACGAGGCCGCTGCGCTCTCGCGCGAGGTCGAGCAGGCCCGGATCGACCTGGTGGTCGAGCTCGCCGCGCGCCGCGAGGAGGCCGACCGCGACGACCTGCTCCGCCACCAGGAGGCCGTCGCGCAGACCCAGCGCTACCTCGACGAGTCGAACCTGCAGCTCGCCGACGCCATCCGACGCGCGAACGACAAGCGCCTCGAGGCGGACGCCCTCCGCAGCGACGCCCTCGACGACACGACGCGACTGCGCCGGAAGGCCCAGGACGACTCCGACGCCCTGCTCGACGACGCGCGCGACCAGGCGCAGAAGCTCGTCGCGGACGCGGAGCGCCGCAGCCGCGAGCTGATGGACACCGCCGAGCGGCGCCTCGACGAGATCCGCACCGAGCGCGACGCGATCGCCGGCTACGTGTCGGGACTGCGCGGGCTCATCGGCCACATCGACGGACTCGCGGACGACAGCGACGGCGACGGCTCCGACGGCAGCGGCTCCGACGGCGACGGCTCCGACGGCGGCTCGTCCGGCCGCTAGGCGGTCGCTGGGCGGGCGGGCTCAGCCGAGCTCGCCCGCCCACTCCGTCGGCAGCGGGGATGAGGCGGGCGCGACCACGCGCACGATCTCGTCGAGGACCCGGCGGGTCTGCGCCTCGCCGACCCAGAGGTGCTTCCCGCCCTCCACGGCCACGAGGTCCAGCTGCGGCACGCTCGCGAAGCGCTCGGCGGCCGCCTCCGGCCGCAGGTAGTCGTCGAACTCCGGGACGAGCGCCACGAGCGGTCGGCCGTCCTCGCCCCAGGCGGCGACCTCCTCCGCGCTCGTGCGGTGCAGCGGCGGCGAGAGCAGGATCGCTCCCTCGACGGGGTGCTCCCTCCCCCACTTCAGCGCGAGCTCGGTGCCGAAGGACCAGCCGACCAGCCAGGGGTGCGGCAGTCCGCGCTCCGCGACGAGCGCCAGGGCTGCGGCGACGTCGGCGCGCTCCTCGGTGCCGTGTCCGAACGCGCCCTCGCTCGTGCCGCGCGGCGACGCGGTGCCGCGGGTGTTGAAGCGGAGGACCGCCAGATCGGCGAGCGCGGGCAGGCGGGCGGCGGCCTTCCGCAGGATGTGCGAATCCATGAAGCCGCCGTGGGTGGGCAGCGGATGCAGGGTGACCAGGGTCGCGACCGGCTCGTGCTCCAGGGGCAGCGCGAGCTCCCCGACAAGGGTCAGCCCGTCGGCGGTGTGCAGCTCGACGTCCTCGCGGCGGGCGGGGAGGTCGACGCCTCCGCGGATCTCGTGGGTCATCGTGCTCCTCGGATTCTCCAGCAGTGCGTGTGCCAGTGACGGCGGCCGGCCAGGTCGGCCGCGTCGCCGAGCGCGCCGTCGGCCCGCCAGGTGACCAGGTGCGGCTGGCCGATGTCGATGGTGAGCCCGCAGCCCGGGCAGAGGTAGTTCTTCACGGCCCGCGCTGCGGAGACGGGCTGGACGTTCCACTCCCGGCCGGCGTGGGACTCGGTGCGCCGGAAGCCGGCGAGCATCTGCGAGAGGTCGCGCTGCTCGTCGTCGTCGTCACGGCGGCCGCCCCGGGGTCTGTTGCTGCGCGGCATCCCCCCAGTCTAGGAGGCCGCCGCCGTGCCCCTCCCGTCAGTGGGAGCTGTCGTCCATCTCGAGCCGGGTCTCCTCGGCGTCGAGCATCAGCTGCGCCCGCCGCAGCGTCCGCGAGGAGTAGACCCCGCGCCCCCGGGCGTCCAGCAGCGCCTCCCGCTCGGCGAGCAGGACCGCTCGGCGCAGCCGCAGGTACTGCGCGTGCGGGCCGAGCGGCGCGTCCTCCGCGCGGCCGACCTGCTCCCACGCCACCTGCGAGCGGGTCAGAGTGTCGCGGCGCACGCGCTCGAGGACGCGCTCGCCCGCCTCGCCGTCGGGCAGCTCAGCCACTGCCTCGGGGAGGGCCTGGATGCCCGTGGCCGCGACCTCGTCGAGCAGCGTCGCGAGCTCGCGGCGGTCGGCCTCTCCGTCGGTGCCCTGGATGCCGGTGAGCCGGATCAGCGCGGGCAGCGTCGCACCCTGCAGGAGCAGCGTCACGACGGCGACGGTGAAGGCGATCAGGATCAGCTGGGAGCGGTAGGGAGTCTCGTCCGGCAGCGACTGGGCCGCGGCGAGCGTGACCACGCCGCGCATCCCGGACCAGGACAGGACGACTCCTCCGCGCCAGCCGAACGCCTCGCTCGTGGTCGCGGCCAGATCGGTCTCGCGCCGGAGGTAGAGCCGCTCCGCTCTCACCTGCCGCCGCCGGAAGCGCTCGTCGCTGGTGGCGCTGTTGCGCAGTCGCATGAGGCCCACCGCCAGCCGCCGGTTGATCCGCTCCGCCCGCCGACCGGAGCTGCGCAGCCACAGGAGCAGCGGCCACACGAAGAGGGCCCGCAGCATGATCAGGATGACCACGGTGGCCAGACCCAGCAGCACCGCGGTGCCCACTCCGAACTCGCCCGGGTCCACGACCCCGGAGACGATCGCCTTGATCTCGGCGCCCATGAGCAGGAAGACGCCGTTCTCGAGCAGGAACTGCGCCGTCCGCCAGTTCACCCGCTCGCTGATCCGCGACTGCGGCGAGAGGAAGCGCGCGCTGTTGTGCCCCGTGTAGATCCCGGTGACCACGACGGCGAGCACCCCGGACGCGCCCAGCTCCTCGGCCGGGATGTAGGCCAGGAACGGCACGGCGAAGGACACGGCGGTGTCGAGCACCGGGTCCCGCAGCGTCGAGCGCACGAAGACGGTGAGCACGCCCATCACCAGTCCGAGGACGATCGCCATCAGGACGGAGTAGACGAAGAGGACCCCCACCTCGCCCACGTCGATCGCGTCGGTCGTGACGGAGGCGCCGACCACGGCCGCCGCAGCCGTCGCGGCGCGCAGCAGCACCAGCGCCGACGCGTCGTTCACGAGGCTCTCGCCCTCGAGCACCGTCACCAGGCGGGGCGGGAGTCCGAGCTTCTTGCCGATCGAGGTCGCTGCCACCGCGTCGGTCGGGCTCACGACGGCGCCCAGAGCGATCGCTGCGGGCAGGCTCAGATCGGGGAACACGAGGTAGAGGAAGCCGCCCACCACGAGGGCGGTCACGACGACCAGCAGCACCGAGAGCCCGAAGATCGAGCGCAGGTTCCGCCGGAAGTCGGTGAGGGGCACCTGGATCGCGGCCGAGTACAGCAGCGGCGGCAGCACGCCCGCGAGGATCAGCTCAGGCTCGACCTCGATGTCCGGGACCCCGGGGAGGTAGGACGCGCCGATACCGATGACGACCAGGAGCAGCGGTGCGGCGATCCCGAGGCGGCTCGAGAACCGCGCGACGGTGACGACCGTGATGATCCCGACGACCCCGAGCAGCGCGTAATCCACGGCACCAGGGTAGCGAGAGCCTCAGCCCGCCGGACGCGGTGCCGAGCGGAGGGGAACGATCAGTACCAGCCGACCGACTCGGAGTGGGCCCAGGCACCGCAGGGAGAGCCGTAGCGGCCGGAGATGTAGCCGAGGCCCCAGGTGATCTGGGTGCTCGCGTTGGTCGCCCAGTCGGAGCCGGCCGACGCCATCTTGCTGCCGGGGAGTGCCTGCGGGATGCCGTAGGCACCGCTGGACTTGTTCTCGGCGTAGACGTTCCAGCCGGACTCGCGGTTCCAGAGGAGGACGAGGCAGTCGTACTCGCTGTCGGCCCAGCCGCGCTGCACGATCATGTCGTACGCGATCGCCTTCGCGGATCCGGGATCCGGAGCGGCGGCGCGCTGGACGGGAGCGGCGGTCTCGGCCTCGGCGGAGCCCGACTCCTCCTCGTCGACGGTCGCGGAAGCGGTCTGAGTCTCGGTCGGAGTGGGCGTCGGGGTCGGAGTGGGCGTCGGCTTCGGCTTCGCCTCGGCGCCGAACGAGTCGCGCTGGACGGTCCGCTCGACGGCGTCCGCGACGACGAGCCGCTGCGCGGAGTCGCCGTTGAAGCGCGCCGGGGCCTGGTAGTAGGGGGAGGCGACCGCGCCGCTGGACGGATCGACGACGTTCACCATGGCGAACGCGATCGACGCCGTGAAGGCCAGCACCGTCACCGGGATCCGAGCCCAGGAGCGCCGCACCGGGGTCTGGTGCGGGACCGCCGGGCGACCGCTGGTGCGGTTCGCGGGCGTGTGGGCGACGGAGGTCTGAGGATGCTGAGCCACGATTACGAAAGCATAACGGACGATGACCTGATCGGCCAGCAGATCCGGCTCCGGTCAGCGGACCGCCAGCATCACATCGACGACCGTGTCGAGCAGCAGGTCGACCTGCGCCTCGGCGTACCCGCCGCGCTGCGGGGCGAAGGAGACGGTCCGCACGTCGTCCACGGTCAGCACCGATCCGTCGCGGAAGTACCCGGAGATCCGGTCGGAGAAGGCGTCGACCTGGCGGATGTTGTAGCCCGTCGTGAGAGCGCCGGCCCGGGTGAACCGCTCGCGGGGAGCGCGGGCCAGCCGGTTCACGATCTCCTGGGCCGTCGACCGCGCGTCCGCGAGCCACGCCTCCTCGCCCCGGGCCGCGATCGCGTACTGGCGCTCCCGCAGGGCGAAGGCGTCCTCGAGGCGCTCGAGCGCCGCATCGACGTGGGGCGCGGAGTAGCCGCCCTTGCGCAGGGTGAACGCGGTGTGGCGCAGGTCGGCGGCGCGGAGGTCCGCCGGTCCCCCGGAGAGCTGCGAGTAGGCCTCGCGCGCCGATGCGAGGAAGGAGTCGACCTCGGCCGTGTCGTAGCCGGGACGGGACTCGCGGGCTCGGGGGAAGGGAGCGGTCATCCCGACATCATGCCAAGCCGCGCGCCGGGAGCGGAATCGGCACGCCCCGGTGAGGCGCCCGCTCAGTGGGCGAAGACGAAGTACAGCACGTAGGCCGCGGCGGCCGACGGCAGGATCGAGTCCAGCCGGTCGAGGACTCCTCCGTGGCCGGGCAGCCAGGAGCTCATGTCCTTGATGCCGATGTCGCGCTTGATCAGCGACTCGGCGAGGTCGCCGAGCGTCGCGGTGAGCAGCACCACCGCCCCGAACACCGCGCCGACCCACCAGGGCTGGCCGAGCATCAGCAGGGCGAGCAGGACGCCGACGCCGATCCCCGCGACGGCCGCACCGGCGAACCCCTCCCAGGTCTTCTTCGGGCTGATCCGCGGTGCCATCGGGTGCTTGCCCCAGGTGAGTCCGCTCACGTAGGCGCCGGTGTCGACGACGATCACGAGCACCAGGAACGCGAACGCCCAGAGCTGGCCGCCGGGCTCGGCGACGAGACGGATCGCGAAGGCGCCGAGGAAGGTCGTGTAGCCCTGGACGAACGCGCCGAGGCCGATGTCGAGGGCGAGGTCCCTCCGGCTGGAGGCGGTGCGCCGGAAGAGCTGCTCCCCCAGCCGCCAGAGGCCGACGAGGACGGATCCGCCGAGGACCGTGGCCCACGCGGCGCCGAGGCCGCCGTAGTAGGCGGCCGGCACGGCGACGACCGCCACGATCCCGGTCGGGATGCGCGGGATGTCCCGACCGGCGTGGCGCAGAGCGTTCGAGAGCTCCAGCGCCGCGAGCAGCACCACCACCCCCGCGAGCACCATGAAGAGCTCCTTGACCAGGAGGAGGCTGACGACCATCGCGCCGCCGCCGAGGAGTCCGATCGCGGTCGCCGACACGAGGTTCCGGCCGGAGCGCGCGGTCAGGCGGTCGTTCGTCGCCTCGAGCTGGGCGCGGGTCGCCTCGAGCTGGCGCTCGACGTCGGCCCGGCCCTGCTGGGCGCGCGCACGCAGCGCGTCGCGGGTGACCATCCGGGATCCCCGGGCACCCGGGACGTGCGGAGACGGTCTCTTCTCGCCGCCCTCGGGTCCTTCGGGGATCTCGGGCACCGCTACACCTCGAGCAGTTCGGATTCCTTGCGCTTGAGCGCCTCGTCGATCGCGTCGACGTGCTGCTTCGTGAGCGCCTCGAGCTCCTTCTCGCCGCGGGCGAGCTCGTCGTCGCCGATGTCGCCCTTCAGCGCGTCGAGGTCGTCCTTGCCCTTGCGGCGGATGTTGCGCACCGCGATCTTGGCGTCCTCGGCCTTGGTGCGGACGATCTTGACGAACTCCTTGCGGCGCTCGGCGGTGAGCTCCGGCAGGGTCACGCGGATGATCGTGCCGTCGTTGGTCGGGTTCGCGCCGAGGTTCGGCATGTCCCGGATGGCCTGCTCGATGTCGCGCAGCGAGCCCTTGTCGTAGGGCGTCAGGACGAGCGTGCGGGCCTCCTGGTTCTGCATCGAGGCGAGCTGCGACAGCGGCGTCGGGGTGCCGTAGTAGCTCACCAGCACCTTCTGGAACATGCCGGGGTTCGCGCGTCCGGTGCGGACCGTGGAGAAGTCCTCCTTGGCGACCTCGACGGCCTTGCCCATCTTGGTCTTCGCATCGGCCAGTACATCCGAGATCACAGGGAGCTCCTTAAGAGAGGGAAGTGGTCAGTCTAGTTCGAGACGAGCGTGCCGAGCTCGGCGCCGCGGATGGCCTTCGCGACGTTGCCCGAGGGCTCCATGCCGAAGACCTGCATCGGCATGCCGTTGTCCATGCAGAGGCTGAACGCGGTGGAGTCGACCACCTTGAGGCCCCGCTGGAGCGCCTCCTGGTAGGTCAGTGCGTCGAGCTTCTTCGCGTCGGGGTTCGTCCGCGGGTCGGCGTCGTACACGCCATCCACGCCGTTCTTGGCGACGAGGACCACGTCGGCGTGCGTCTCGAGCGCGCGCTGCGCGGCGACCGTGTCGGTCGAGAAGTACGGGAGTCCGGCGCCGGCGCCGAAGATGACGACGCGGCCCTTCTCCATGTGCCGGATCGCCCGGCGGGGGATGTAGGGCTCCGCGACCTGCGTCATCGCGATCGCGGACTGCACGCGCGTCTCGGCGCCCGCCTGCTCGAGGAAGTCCTGGAGGGCGAGGGCGTTCATCACCGTGCCCAGCATCCCCATGTAGTCGGCCCGGCCGCGGTCCATGCCGCGCTGCGAGAGCTCGGCTCCGCGGAAGAAGTTGCCGCCGCCGACGACCACCGAGATCTCCACCTCGGTCGCGGCATCGGCGATCTCGCGCGCCAGGGCGCTGATCACGTCCGGGTTCACGCCGAGCGTGCCGGCTCCGAACGCCTCCCCCGACAGCTTCAGAAGCACCCTGCGGCGCTTGCCGGTCGTCATCGCATCCGTCTCCGTCATGGACGTTTCCTCCCGTAGACCCGTACAAACCTATCCCGCGCGGAGCGGGCCCCGCGACCACGCCCGGGGCCGCCCCGGGCAGAGCGAAGGGAGCCCGGGTCGACTGAACGACCCGGACTCCCTCCTGCAGTGCTGTTAGGCGCCGACCTTGAAACGGGCGAAGCCCGACACGGTCAGGCCCGCGTCGCTCAGGACCTTGCTGACGGACAGCTTGTTGTCCTTCGCGTAGTCCTGGTCGAGCAGCGCGACCTGCTTGAAGTACGCGTTCACGCGTCCCTCGATGATCTTCGGCAGGGCGGCCTCGGGCTTGCCCTCGCCGCGCGAGATCTCCTCGACGATGCGGCGCTCGTTGTCGACCTCGGACTGCGGCACGTCCTCGCGCGAGAGGTAGGACGGGTTCGCGAACGAGATGTGCTGGGCGACGGAGCGCGCGGTCTCGGCGTCCTCGCCCGCGTAGCCGACGACCACGCCGACCTGCGGGGGCAGGTCCTTGTTCGTCTTGTGGAGGTAGATCGCGAAGTGCTCGCCCGAGACGGAGGCCACGCGGCGCAGCTCCACCTTCTCGCCGAGGATTGCGGCCTCGTCGTTGATGAGGTCGGCGACGGTCTTGCCGTCGGCGGGGGCCGCGAGGGCCTCCTCGACCGTGGTGGAGCCGGCGGCGACGACCGCGGCGAGCACGGCGTCGGCGAGGGCGATGAACTTCGTGCCCTTGGCGACGAAGTCGGTCTCGCACGCGAGCTCGATCATCGTGGCGACGCCGTCCTTCTCGGCGGCGGCGACGAGGCCCTCGCTCGTCGAGCGGTCGGCGCGCTTCGCGTTGCCCTTGGCGCCCTTGAGGCGGAGGATCTCGACCGCCTTGTCCAGGTCGCCGTCGGCCTCGACGAGCGCGTTCTTCGTGTCGACCATGCCGGTACCGAGCTGCTCGCGCAGCGTCTTGACGTCAGCGAGGCTGAAATTTGCCATGTTCTCGGAACTCCTCTTGGTTCGGAAACCCTGTGGCGCCGTCACTCGCGGCGGGCTCACGGGAGGAGCCCAGCACGCCGAGGTGACGGCGGTTCTTACTCGTGGTGAACGTGCACCGACCGAGCGGGGGCCGGACGACCGCGGGTGCGGCGTCCGACCCCCGTCACGGAACGGGGTGTCAGGCGGTGGCGGTCTCGTCGGTCGAGGTCGCGGCGGCGTCGGCCTCGGGGGCCTCCTCCGCGGCGGGGGTCTCGGCCTCGACGACGGCCTCGTCGGCGGTCTCGGCCTCGGCGTCGGCGACCTTCTCGGTCTCCGCGCCGGCCTGCTCGTTCGGCTCCTGCACGTCGGCGGCGGGCGCACCGGTGGAGAGCAGCTCCTGCTCCCACTCGGCCAGCGGCTCGACGGCGGAGACGTTGCCCTCGGCCTCGGGCTTCTGGTGGCGCTGGATGAGGCCCTCGGCCGCGGCGTCGGCGACGATGCGGGTGAGCAGGCTCACCGAGCGGATCGCGTCGTCGTTGCCCGGGATCGGGTACTGGACCTCGTCCGGGTCGCAGTTCGTGTCGAGGATGCCGATGACCGGGATGCCCAGCTTCTTGGCCTCGTCGATCGCGAGGTGCTCCTTCTTGGTGTCGACGACCCAGAGGGCCGACGGCGTCTTCGAGAGGTTGCGGATGCCGCCGAGCGACTTGTGCAGCTTGTCGAGCTCGCGCTTCTTGATGAGGAGCTCCTTCTTGGTGAAGCCGCTCTTCGACGTGTCGTCGAAGTCGAGCTCCTCCAGCTCCTTCATGCGGGCGAGGCGCTTCGAGACCGTCTGGAAGTTGGTCAGGAGGCCGCCGAGCCAGCGCTGGTTCACGTAGGGCTGGCCGACGCGGGTCGCCTGCTCCGAGATCGCGTTCTGCGCCTGCTTCTTGGTGCCGACGAAGAGGATGGTGCCGCCGTGGGCGACCGTCTCCTTGACGAAGTCGTAGGTCTTGTCGATGTAGGCCAGCGACTGCTGAAGGTCGATGATGTAGCTGCCCGAGCGCTCGGTCAGGATGAAGCGCTTCATCTTCGGGTTCCAGCGACGGGTCTGGTGCCCGAAGTGGACGCCGCTGTCGAGCAGCTGGCGCATGGTGACGACTGCCATGAGTCGTTCTCCTTGTCTCGGGGCCCGGGCGCACGACGGCGCCGAACTCCCGTTCGGTTGTCTGCGACGGCCGGTCGGCACGTCGCCCTGGCGCCCGGCGCACTCCCGCCCCGGCCGCGTGAGCGGAAAGGGACCGTGGGGAGCGGAGGCCGAATGGGCGCGCGTAGTCACCCCGACGAGCGAGGTGCTCCGTGGAGTCTAGCACCAGGACGGCCGCCTCCCCCGCTGCTGCGGGAGGGCGGCCGTCGGGGCGCGGGAGGCCGGTGCTACTTGCGCGCCGACTTCATCACGGTGCGGATGTGCAGGGTGTCCATCTCCTCCAGCGAGCGGCCCTTGGTCTCGGGCACGAACATGAAGACGAACACGAACGAGATCGCCGCGAAGGCGGCGTAGAGGCCGTAGGCCAGGGTGAGCGACACGTCCTGCGAGAGGATCGGGAACGTCACCGTGATGGCGAAGTTCGCGATCCACTGGGCCGAGGCCGCCAGGCCGAGCGCGGCCGCTCGGATCCGGTTCGGGAAGATCTCGCCGAGGAGGACCCACACCAGCGGGCCCCAGGTCGCACCGAAGAAGACGACGAACGCGTTCGCCGAGACGAGGGCGATCGGCCCCCACGCGCCGGGCAGCGAGACGTCCTCTCCGCTGATCGTCGACTGGCTGAAGGCGATGGCCATCAGTGCGAGCGAGACGGCCATGCCGGCCGATCCGACCAGCAGCAGCGGCTTCCGGCCGACCTTGTCGACCAGGAAGATCGCCACGAAGGTGACGACGACGTTCACGACCGAGGTGAAGACCGAGATCGCGAAGGAGTTGGACTCGTCGAATCCGACCGCGCTCCAGAGAGAGGTGGAGTAGTAGAAGATCACGTTGATGCCCACGAACTGCTGGAACACCGACAGCAGGATGCCGACCCAGACCACCGGGAGCAGGCCGAGGGCGGGGCCGCGGAGGCTGGAGCGCTTCGCGTTCTCGGAGTCCTCGTCGATCTTCTTCTGGATGTCCGCGAGCGCCTCGTCGACCTCGTCGCGCGGCGTGACCGTCGCGAGCACCGCGCGGGCGTCCTCGGAGCGGCCGCGGGTCGCGAGGTAGCGGGGCGACTCCGGCAGGGTCAGGGCCAGGAGGCCGTAGATGACCGCAGGCACGGCACAGGCGATGAACATCCAGCGCCACGCGGCGACGCCGAACCAGAAGGGCTCGGAGGCGCCGTCCGCGCCGTTCGCGATGAGGGTGTCCGAGAGCAGGGCGGCGAAGATGCCGAGCGTGATCGCCAGCTGCTGCAGCGACGCGAGGGCTCCGCGGATGGCCTTGGGCGCGATCTCCGAGATGTAGGTCGGAGCGATCACGGAGGCGATGCCGATGCCGAGGCCGCCGACCACGCGCCAGAGCACGAGGTCCCAGACCGCGAACGCTGCGCCGGCGCCGATGGAGGAGATGAAGAAGAGCCCGGCGCCGAGCAGCATGACCTTGATGCGGCCCCAGCGGTCGGCGAGGCGGCCCGCGAGGTACGCGCCGAGTGCGCAGCCGAGCAGCGCGGAGGCGACGGCGAAGCCGATCAGCGCGGCCGAGAGCTGGAACTCGCCCTGCACCGCCTCCACGGCACCGTTCACCACCGACGAGTCGAAGCCGAAGAGGAAGCCGCCGACCGCCGCCGCGATCGCGAGGCCGATCACCTTCCTCTTCAGCTTCGCCGCCGAGGGGTTCGGGATGTCCGCTCTCCCGCTGGTCGTGTCAGATCGTCCGCTGGTCATGGTCGTCTCCGATTCTCGCCGCCGGTGGGGGCGGGGTGCCGCTCCCGAGCCGGATCACCGGCACGTTACTCCTCGCCGCGGCACCGCCGGGACGGGTTGCGCTCTCCCCCGGCCGATGTCCTCCCTCCACAGCCGGGCCCGTCGCGCTCTCCTCCCCTGATCCGCTCGGCCGACCACCGGTCCCGGACCGGCTCCAGGAGGGTGGCCGCATGCTCCGATCCCGACTCCTGCGCCCGGGCGTGTTCGCCCTCGCCGCTCTGCTCGTCGGGGCGCCTCTCGGCACCTCGCCCTCCGGCACCTCGTCCCCCGGCCGGTCCGACCCGCGGTGGACCTCACCCGTCGCGGGCTTCTCCGTCGTGGAGCCGTGGGGCGCGCCGGCCCACCGCTACGCCCCCGGGCACCGCGGGATCGACCTCGCGGCAGCGGCCGGGCAGCCCGTGGTCGCCGTCGCGGCGGGCACCGTGTCGTTCTCGGGCAGGGTGGTCGACCGGTCCGTGGTGAGCATCGTGCACGCGGACGGTCTGGTCTCGACGGTCGAGCCGGTCGACGGATCGGTGACGGCGGGGCAGGTCCTCACCGCGGGCCAGCCCGTCGGATCAGTGGGTGCGGGCGGCCACTGCGACGGGAGGTGCGTGCACCTCGGCGTCCGCGAGGGTGGCGACTACGTCTCGCCGATGCGGTTCTTCGGCGGGATCCCCCGGGCGGTGCTCCTGCCGATGGACGACATGGCGCAGGGTGTTCAGCGAGTGGCGCGGAAGGGTGCGTCCAGCGACTCGCGCGTCCGGTCAGGCGCGGGGGTGGGCGAGGCGGTAGGCGTCGCGGATCCGCTCGGTCGAGACGTGGGTGTAGATCTGCGTGGTGCCCAGGCTCGCGTGGCCGAGCAGCTCCTGGACGGCGCGGAGGTCGGCTCCGCCGTCGAGCAGATGGGTCGCCGCGGTGTGGCGGAGGGTGTGCGGACCGGACGGTCCGGAGCCCTGCCCGCCGTCGAGGAGCCTCGCCACCACGCCGTAGACCGTGCGCGGGGTGAGGCGCGCGCCCCGCCGTCCCAGCAGCAGGGCCCCGCTCCCGTCGCCGGTGGCGAGAGAGGGTCGGGCGCGCTCCAGGTAGTCGACGAGCGCCTCCTTCGCGGGGACGCCGAACGGGACGACCCGCTGCTTGGCGCCCTTGCCGGTGACGAGCACGGTGAGCCGGCCGAGATCGACGTCGCCCAGGTCGACGGCGACCAGCTCGGAGACGCGGATGCCGGAGGCGTAGAGCAGCTCGACGATCGCAAGGTCCCGCAGCGCCACCGGGTCCTCGGTCGCGCCTCGCGCCGCGACCGTGTCGAGCACCTGTTCCGCCTGCGGGAGCGTGAGGACCCGCGGCAGTGTCCGTCCCGACTTGGGCGTCTTGAGGCGTGCGGCGACGTCGACGGGGAGCCGCTCGGTCCGATGCGCCCAGGAGGAGAAGGAGCGGACGGCCGCGGTGCGCCGGGCGAGGGTCGCGCGGGCGATCCCCGACTCCGACTCGCGCCAGAGCCAGTCGCGCAGCAGCTCGAGGTCGAGCTCGGCGGTGAGGAGCCGCCCCTTCTCCTCCGTGTGGGCGATCAGGCGCGCCAGGTCGGAGCGGTAGCCCTTCGCGGTGGCGGGCGAGAGGGACCGCTCATCGAGGACGTACCGGAGGAAGTGCTCGACCGAGTCGGCGAGCGTCTCGCCGGTCATGATCCGTCCGGCATCCGCGACCAGAGGTCGATGCGCCCCTGCTCGTCGAGCCCCTCGAGCCGCTCGATCAGGTCGGTGCCGAACCGCGTCGCGATCGGGGCCGGTGCCGTCGGCACGAACGAGGCGGCCACCGTCTCCGGGTGGACGTGGACGAGCGAGAGGCTCTGCGCTCCGTCGACGCCGGCGAGCTCCCGCTCGGGCGCTCCGAGGTCCATCGTGTAGCTGGTGGCGCCGGCGACGAGCACGGGCACGCCCGCGAAGGTCGCAGCCGTGGGGTAGTGCAGGTGGCCGCCGAGGATCGCGCGGACGTCGGTTCCGCGCACCACCTCCTCGAGGCGGTCGATCCCCCGCAGCTCGAGCACGGTCATCGCGCCGAGCGGCGTGGGCAGCGGAGGGTGGTGCAGGGCGAGGATCGTCCCCAGCGGGGCCGGTGCGGCGAGCTCGTCCTTCAGCCAGGCCAGCTGGGCGTCGGTGAGGTCGCCGTGGTGGAAGCCGGGCACCGCGCTGTCGAGCGCGATGAGCCGGAGCCCGCCGAGGTCGACGACCTGGTCCACGGGTCCCGCGCCCGCCGGGTCCTGCTCGAGGAGCACCCGCCGGAAGGCTCCGCGCTCGTCGTGGTTGCCCATCACCCAGACGATCGGGCAGCCGAACCGCTCGCCCACGGGGTCGAGCTGCTCGCGCACGCGCCGGTAGGCGTCCTCCTCGCCGCGGTCCGCGACGTCCCCGGTCACCACGATCGCGTCCAGGCGTCCGCCGCGCTCGGCCAGCCGGCCGACCGCCTGCGCGAGGCGGGCGACCGTGTCGACCTTCCCGTAGAGCGGAGCGCCGTCGGCCAGCAGGTGCGTGTCGCTCAGATGCGCGATGACCCTGTCGGCGGCGCGGAAGTGCCCGAGCTGCGGGCGCTCTCCGCCGTGTCCTGCTGCCGTAGCGTCCATGCCGCTCCCCTCGCCGATGCCCCTTCAGCGTAGGGCGGACCGCCGACAGCGCCGCGGCGGCGGGGCCGCTCACCCGGGCGCCCGCTCCCAGTCCCCGTCCTCGGAACGGTGGACGCGTCCGTCTGCGAGGAGCGCACCCAGCGCCGACAGTGCCGAATCGAGTGATTCCCCGGAGAGCCGGGCGACGGTTGCGGCGTCACAGCCTCCTTCGGATTCGACGACGGCCAGGACTCGCGCCTCAGCCGCGGTCAGCGCTCGGCACGATCCGTCGGCGTCGCCGACGGCGAGCAGTTCGAGCACATCCGCCGGCGAGGTGACGCAGGTCGCCGCGTACTCGCGGAGGAGCCGGTGGCAGCCGGCGGAGGAGGCACTGGTCACCGGGCCCGGGACCGCGCCGAGGGGGCGGCCCAGGGCAGCCGCGTGGCCGGCGGTGTTGAGGGAGCCGGAGCGGGCGCCGGCCTCGACGACGACGGTGCCGGACGTGGAGGCCGCGATGAGGCGGTTGCGCTGCAGGAATCGCCAGCGGGTGGGCGTTGTGCCCGGCGGGACCTCCGTCGCGACGGCACAGCCGGGAGTGGCGATGATGCGGTGGAGGAGGTCGGCGTGAGCCGTCGGGTAGAGGCGGTCCGCTCCCCCGGCGAGGAAGGCGACCGTCCTGCCTCCCGAGCCGAGGGTGGCACGGTGGGCGACCGCGTCGATCCCGAAGGCACCGCCCGAGACGACGGAGACGCCTCGCGCCGCGACGCCCGCGGCGAGCTCGGCGGCCACGTGCTCGCCGTAACCGGTCGCAGCGCGGGCGCCGACGAGGGCGAGGCGGTGCGGCGGATCGAAGGCGGCGGGATCACCGCGCAGCCAGAGCAGGAATGGCGCGTGCGGCCCGAGGTCGTCGAGCGACTCGGGCCACACGGGAGCCCCGGGCAGGAGCAGCCGGGCGCCGAGTCGCTCGGCGATCTCGAGACGTCGGAACAGGAGCCTGCGGTCCAGGCGCGGTCGCCAGCGCGCCAGCCCCGACTGGAGCGCGGCGACCTCGGAGTCGAGGGGCGCGAGCGCCGCGCCTCCTTCGTCGGAGGGAGCGCGATGCGGGGGCGCGAGGATCTCCTCCGCGGACGACGAGGACACGACGTGGGCGAAGGCCTCGGCCGCGCCGACCCTCTCGATGAGGAGGGCGGCGACGGAGTCGCCGGGCTCGGTCAGAGAGTTCCAGCCGCACCGGGCAGCAGCGTCGACGAGTGCGCTCCGAGCGCAGCCGGACTCACCCGAAGGCTCGCCGTCGGCAGCCGAGTCCGGATCGGCTGCGCCGCTCGGCAGCAGTCGGCGAACAGCATCGAGCTCCGCGCCGTCGAAGAGCGCGTCGGGCCGGATCACGCGGCACCCCCACGGAGGACGAGCGCGCGCGCGAGGTGGGCTGCTGACGGCCGGTCGGCTGCGTCGAGGTCCGCGAGCGTCCAGGCCAGGCGCAGGACCCGGTCGTAGCCGCGCATGGTCACCAGACCTCGCTCCAGAGCCCGGTCGAGCGTGCGGGACTCGGCACTGGTCGGGCGCACCGCGTCCGAGCGCAGCCAGGCGCCGGAGACCTCCGAGTTGAGCGTCCACGGCGTGGAGGCGAGGCGAGCCGCTGCGAGGGACCGCGCCGCGGCGACATGGGCGCGGGCCTGCGCCGTCGACATTCCGGACGTGTCTCGACGTGCGGCCAGCTGAGCCGCGCTGATCCGGCGGACCGTCAGGCGGATGTCGACGCGGTCGAGCAGCGGTCCGCTGAGCCGCGCGAGGTAGCGGCGGCGGACCGAGGGAGCACAGGTGCAGGTCTCTCCGGGGATGCCGAAGCGGCCGCACGGGCACGGGTTCGCCGCGAGGACGAGCTGCACCCGCGCGGGGAACTCGGCGACGGCGTTCGCGCGGTGGATCCGGATCACTCCGGATTCGAGCGGCTGGCGCAGCGCGTCGAGGGCGACGGACGAGAACTCGGGGGCCTCGTCGAGGAACAGCACGCCCCTGGTGGCGCGGGCGACCGCGCCGGGACGGATGCGGCCGCTGCCCCCGCCGACGATCGCTGCGGAGGAGGCCGAGTGGTGCGGACTCTCGAACGGCGGCCTGCGCACCAGCGCGCCACCGGTCGGCGCTCCGACGAGCGAGCGCATGCAGGTGGCCTCGAGCGCTGCATCGTCGTCGAGGTCGGGGAGGATGCCCGGCAAGCGCGAGGCGAGCATCGTCTTCCCGGCGCCGGGAGGCCCCAGCAGGAACACGTGGTGCCCGCCCGCCGCCGCGACGACCATCGCCTCGGCCGCCTCCTCGTTCCCCACCACGTCGGAGAGGTCGAGGCGGGCCTCCGGCTCGGACACCGTCTCAGACGGCGGCGCGGCCTCGGGGAGCACCGGCACTTCCCACTCGGCTCCGTGCCAGACGGCGGCCGCCGCCAGCGAGGAGACCGCGATCACCTCGACGCCGTCGACCAGCTCCGCCTCGAGCCGGTCCTCGACGGGGACCATCACGCGGCGCCTGCCCTCGCGGGCGGCCGCGAGCACCGCGGGCAGCACGCCCGGGACGGAGCGCAGCCGGCCGTCCAGGCCGAGCTCCCCGATGTGGACGACCGCGGCGACCGACTCCGCATCGACCTCACGGAGCGACGCGAGCGCGGCCAGCCCGATGGCGAGATCGAAGGCGGAGCCGTGCTTGGGCATCGCGGCCGGCGAGAGGTTCACGGTGATCTTGTACTCGGCGATGGTGCTGCCGGAGTTGATCGCCGCCGAGCGCACCCGCTCCTTCGCCTGCGCGAGCGCGGCGTCGGGCAGGCCGATGATCACCATTCCCGGGGTGCCGTCGGCCGAGTGCGCCTCCACCCCGACCACGGCTCCCGCGAAGCCGACGAGACCGACCGCCGAGGTCCTTCCCAGGCCCATCAGGCCACCGCCCGCAGGTGCCGGATCTGCGACGGGACTCCCCCGGGCGCGACGATGCCGACCGCGTCGATCCGCAGGTGGCGGGAGCGCTCGTGGTGCTCGTCGGCCCAGGCGTAGGCGAGTCGCCGCAGGCGCTGCGCCTTGGCCCGCGTGATGGCCTCGACCGGAAGCCCGAAGCGCGTCGACGAGCGCGTCTTCACCTCCACCACGACCAGTGCCGACCCGTCGCGGGCGACGATGTCGAGCTCGCCGTCGCGGACCCGCCAGTTGCGGTCGAGGATCTCGAATCCGTTGTCTCTCAGGTGCGCCGCCGCGATCTCCTCGCCGCGCCGCCCCAGTTCGTCCTTGTCCATGCGTCCTCCTGCCGGAAGCGTGCCGGAGCAGAGAGGAGCGTCGGACGGCCGGGAGGGGATCCGGGGAGAAGAGGGCCGAGGAGGCGGGTGGGGAGGGACGTCGGGCCGGGGTCTTCGGACGCCGCCGGGGGCGGCTATGCGACCAGCAGGAGGAATCCGCGTTGCCTGAAGACGAGACCCGCGGAGCCGCGCATCCGAGAGAGCTCCGGAGCGGGGTGGGGCTCCGGGCACCGGGTCTCGATGCGCCGTCGGAGGCGGCTACGCGACCAGCAAGGGGTCCGGAGCCTGCCGCGACAGCGTCCTACTCGTCGAGCGCGAGCTCCTTGGGGAGCTCGAACTCCTTGCGGGAGAGCTCCTCGACGTTGACGTCCTTGAAGGTCAGCACGCGCACCGACTTCACGAAGCGGTCGGAGCGGTAGACGTCCCAGACCCACACGTCGCGCATGGTCAGCTCGAAGTAGAAGTCGTGCTCGGTGTCGCGGCGGACCAGGTCGACCTCGTTCGCCAGGTAGAACCGGCGCTCGGTCTCGACGACGTACGAGAACTGCGAGACGACGTCGCGGTACTCCCGGTACAGTGCCAGCTCGACCTCGCGGTCGTAGTCCTCGAATTCGTCCTCATCCATCGTTGGACAATCCTACGCCGAGCCGACGGGCACGAACGCCGGGAGCGGCTCCTCGACGCTCTCCCGCGACTTCGACAGCCAGGTCACCCGGTGCAGCGGGGACGGGCCGACCCGCTCGATCCCCGCCCAGTGCGCGGCGCTGCCGTAGCCCTTGTTGCTGTCCCAGGCGTAGTCGGCGAAGTCGTCGTGGTGGCGCACCATCTGACCGTCCCGGCCCACCTTCGCGAGCACGGAGGCGGCGGAGACGGCGGCGCAGTCGCGGTCGGCCTTCACGCGGGTGACGATCGTCAGCTCGGCCGCCCACTCGCCCAGCGCGGGCGTCAGCCAGTCGTGAGCGCCGTCGAGGAGGACGACGGCGGTGGCGAGGTCGACGCCCTGGTCGGCGAGGCGCTCGATGCCCCTCGACGCGGCGCGGCCGAGGCCGGCGATGATCCCGGTCTCGTCGATCTCGTCCGCCGAGGACTCGCCGATCGCCCAGGCGGAGACCCACTTCGCTACTCCCGGCAGGAGCGCCTCGCGGCGGGCGGGAGCGAGCATCTTGGAGTCGCGGAGCCCCTCGGGGAAGCGCCCGCAGCGGCTGCCGATCGACACGACGCCGACCGAGACCGGACCGGCGATCGCGCCGCGGCCGACCTCGTCGCAGCCGATGACCGTCTCGTAGCCCTGCCGGAAGAGGCGCCGCTCCTGGGTCAGCGTCGGCTCGGCGACGACCACCTAGCCCTGCCCGCTCTGCGCGTCGTCCGAGCCCTCCTCGGAGGCCTCGGTGTCGACTCCGCGGAACACCGACGGGTAGTCGTCGAGCCACGCCCACTGCTGCACGGGCCAGGTCACGAGGATCGCGCGGCCCACGACGTTGTCGATCGGCACGAAGCCGCCGCCCGGCTTGTCGGTGTTGTAGCGGGAGTCGGCGGAGTTGTAGCGGTTGTCGCCCATCACCCAGAGCGAGCCCTCGGGCACGACGACGTCGAAGGGGGTGGCCGAGACGGCCTGCACCCCGTCCGGCAGCTTCACGTAGGGCTCGTCGATCGGGTTGCCGTTGATCTCGACCTGGCCGAGCGGCGTGCAGCAGGTCACGTGGTCGCCGGGCAGGCCGATGACGCGCTTGATGAGGTGGTCGTTGCTGTCGGGAGCGGTGAGGCCGACGAGCGCGAGGGCGGAGTCGACCGCGGCCTGGAACGGCGGCACGGAGGGCTCGGAGCTCGGCGAGAGCCATCCGCCGGGATCGCGGAAGACGACGACGTCGCCGCGCGAGATCGGCACGACTCCGGGCACGAGCTCGTTCACGAGGATCCGGTCGTTCTCGACGAGCGTCTGCTCCATCGAGGAGGAGGGGATGTAGAAGGAGCGGATCAGGAAGGTCTTCACGAGGAAGGAGACGAGCACCGCGACCACGAAGATGATCAGCACGTCGCGGAGGAAGAGCAGGACTCCCCGGCGCTTGCGCGGGCGCTTCTCGGACGGATCCGCCGAGTGGCGGGCGTGGTCCTCGCCTCCG
Organism: Rathayibacter sp. AY2B9; assembly: GCF_002931595.1. NCBI lineage: Bacteria > Bacillati > Actinomycetota > Actinomycetes > Micrococcales > Microbacteriaceae > Rathayibacter > Rathayibacter sp. AY2B9. The sequence goes on along the minus strand of NZ_PSUB01000009.1, from coordinate 26,400 downwards.
GGGAGGCGGACCGGGGCCGTGCTGTCTGTCATCGCTCGCCGTCGCCCCTACTGTGCATCACCGGGTGGACTCCCCGGACGGATCGCCCCCGAGAAAGGGAGGAACCCCGGTCCATCATAGGTGGACCGGGGTTCCCGAGAAGTCGTGCGGATGCCGCTCAGGCGTCGCGCTTCTCCTTGATCTTGGCCTTCTTGCCGCGCAGGTTGCGCAGGTAGTAGAGCTTCGCGCGACGGACGTCACCGCGGGTGACGACCTCGATGTGGTCGATGACCGGCGAGTGCACGGGGAACGTGCGCTCGACGCCGACCTGGAAGCTCACCTTGCGGACGGTGAAGGTCTCGCGGACGCCCTCGTTGGAGCGGCCGATGACGACGCCCTGGAAGACCTGGATGCGCGAGCGGGAGCCCTCGACGATGTTGACGTGGACCTTGACGGTGTCGCCGGCGCGGAAGTCCGGGACATCGCTGCGGAGGGACGCCGCATCGACGGAATCGAGGATGTGCATGCTGTATCGCTCTCCGTGCCCGCCACAGGTCGAACACCGTTTCGTTGATGGAAGTCGGTCGTGCCCACGTCGTCGCGGCTCCCCTGTGGCAGAGCCTGCGCGAGGCACAAGCGATCATTCTGCCATGCCGCCTCGATCCGAGTCAAAGCAGGGTCGTGAGGAGGGCAGGGTCACCCGGAGGTCAGAGGCGCGCAGAGGGCGGATCCGTCTAGAGGGCCGAGCCGTGGAGCAGGGCGGGGCCTCGCAGTGGGACAGCGCCTCGCGGGACGCCCGACCCCTCAGAGGACGATGGTCTGCCCGTCCTGCGGGCGCTCCGGATCGAAGCCCTCGCCGGCGACCGGGCGGTGAGCGCCCTCGGCCTGCACGGACGCCGCCTCCGAGAAAGCGAGGAGAGTGGCCCTCGCGTCGGCGAGCAACCGCCACCCCGAGTGCCAGAAGGCCGCCACTCCGAGGACCACCGAGAGCAGGCCCAGCGCCCAGGCGCCGGGCGGGAAGAAGCCGAAGGCGATCAGGGAGAGGTGCCAGGCGCCGACCACGGCCACGTCGCCCCACGCGGGAGTGCGCGTGGGCCGAACGGTCACCCGGAATGCGACGATCGCGGCCACAGCCGCCAGCGCGACCGCCAGAATGGGGAGGGCGATCACCAGGCCGAGCACGGTCCAGCCGCTCGATCCTCCGAAGACCCCGTAGCCGAGGAGGATCCACAAGGGCAGCACGATCGCCGCCGGGAACTGCCAGGAACCGAATGCCCGTCGCGTGCGCATGCACCGACCGTACCCACCACCGCTGAGCGACGGCTCAGCGGACCCCGAGAGGATCAGGATGATCGAGCTACGCACCCCCGCCGAGATCGAGGAGATGCGTCCCGCCGGCCGCTTCGTCGGCGAGGTACTGAAGGCCACCTCCGCTGCCGCCGCGGTCGGCGTGAACCTGCTCGAGCTCGACCGGCTCGCCCACGACATGATCCGCACGGCCGGCGCCGAGTCCTGCTACATCGACTACCACCCCTCCTTCGGCGCGAGTCCCTTCGGCAAGGTCATCTGCACCTCCGTCAACGACGCGGTGCTGCACGGCCTGCCCTTCGACTACCGGCTGAGGGACGGCGACCTGCTCACCCTCGACTTCGCCGCCTCCGTGAAAGGCTGGGTCGCCGACTCGGCCATCAGCGTCGTGGTCGGGACGCCGCGCGAGGAGGACCTCGCCCTCATCGACACCACCACCCGCGCGCTCGAGGCCGGCATCGCCGCCGCGCAGCCCGGGAAGAAGATCGGCGACATCTCCGCGGCCATCGCGGCCGTCGCACACGCCGAGGGCCTGTCCATCAACACCGACTTCGGCGGCCACGGCGTCGGCCGCACGATGCACGGCGATCCGCACATCCCCAACGACGGACGCGCCGGCCGCGGCTACCCGCTCCGCCCGGGCCTCGTCGTCGCGATCGAGCCGTGGTTCCTGCAGACGACCGACGAGATCTACACGGACAAGGACGGCTGGACCCTCCGCAGCCGCGACGGCTCGCGCGGCGCCCACATGGAGCACACGATCGCCATCACCGAGACGGGGAACATCGTCCTCTCCGCGCGGGACTGACCAAGCGGTGGACAGTATTGCTATCCGATAGCGATACTGTCCACGTGCGAATCTCGGAGCTCAGCCGCAGCAGCGGCGTCAGCCTGCCCACGATCAAGTACTACATCCGGGAGGGGCTGCTGCCGCCGGGCGACGCCGCCGGCCCCCAGCGGGCGGAGTACGGGGACGCCCATGTCGCCCGCCTGACGCTGCTCCGGGCGCTCATCGAGAGCGGCGGCGTCGGTATCGCCGGCGCGAAGCGGATCACGGCCGCGCTCGACGCGGGCGTCGGTCCGACAGCAGCGTTCGAGGTGGCGCAGGACGTGGTCTCCGTGAGCGCCGACTCGACCGCGTCCGCCACCGAGGCGTCGACGCGGCGGATCGCCGAGGCCGCGGGCTCCGACCACTGCGGCCACCCTGCCGTCGCGACGGCGGCACGGGCGCTCGACGCGCTCGAGCTCTCCACCGGACCGATGAGCGCCGGCTGGCTCGAGACCTACGCCCGCGCCGCCGCCCTCGTCGCCTCCGCCGACCTCGACGAACTGCAGGCCCGCGAGAGCGTGAGCGAGCAGGCTGCCGTCGCCGCCGTCGGCACCGCGCTCGGAGACGTGGTGCTGCAGTCGCTCCGGCGCGTCGCCCAGGCGCGCGAGACGCAGAGCCGCTTCGGCTCGACGGAGGTGCCCCGATGAGCGCCGCGACCGAGACGCCCGCGCGCACGGCCTCCGCTGCTCCGCACCGGCCGCTCCTGGTGCTCGCTGCCGCGATGGCGGTCGGCGCCCTCCTCTGCGCGATCGCGCTGGTCGTCGATCCCCGCGAGCTCGGCGGGCAGCCGCTCTGGGGCAAGCCGCTGAAGTTCTGCCTCTCGATCGCGCTGTACGCCGTGACGCTCGCCTGGCTGATCGGGCTCGTGCCCCGCCGGCGCCGCCTCGCCCGAGCGCTGGGCACGGTCGCGGCGGTCGGTCTGGCGGTCGAGATGGTCGTGATCGGAGGCGCCGCCCTGGTCGGCGAGCGCAGCCACTTCGACGTCTCCACTCCCCTGCACGCCGCGCTCTGGGCCTCGATGGCCGTCTCGATCGTGGTGGTCTGGCTGGCGACGCTGGTCCTCGCCGCCCTCCTGGCGCGGGTGCCGCTCGGCGACCCTGCGCTGACGCTCGCCGTCCGCGTCGGACTCGTGATCGGGCTCGTCGGGATGGCCCTCGCGTTCCTGATGACGGGGCCCTCGCCCGGCCAGATCAGCGACTACCAGGGCGTCGTCGGTGCGCACGCCGTCGGAGTCGCGGACGGCGGACCCGGCCTCCCCCTCCTGGGCTGGAGCACCACGGGGGGCGATCTGCGCATCCCGCACTTCGTCGGGATGCACGCTCTGCAGGGGCTCCCGCTGCTTGCGCTGCTGCTCGGACGGCTGGCACCCCGGATCCCCGTGCTGCGCCTCGGATGCATCCGGCTGCGGCTCGTCGCACTGGCCTCGGCGGGCTGGGCGGCCGCGGTCGCCCTCACCTGCTGGCAGGCGCTGCGCGGACAGGCGCTGACCGCACCGGACGCGCTGACCCTCGCCGTCGCTACTGTGGCCGTGATCGCCCTCGCCGGAGGGACGATCCTCACCCTCGCACGAACGGAGGCCCGCGCATGAGCCGGCTGCACCGCGGCTGGACGCCGCTCGGGATCGTCTACCTCGTCCTCGCCCTCGCCGGGCTGATCGGGACCTGGACCTGGAACGTGCGGGCGATGCAGGAGGGCGCGGACGTGCTCGCCGGCCTCGCCGCGGGCGGGCCGTGGGTGTCGTCGTTCTCGACCGACCTGCTGGTCGTCGCGATCGCGGCCGTCGCCTTCATGGTGGTGGAGGGCCGCCGGATCGGGATGCGCCGCGTGTGGATCCTGGTGCTGCTCGCGCCGCTGGTCGCCCTCGCGTTCGCGTTCCCCCTCTTCCTCGCCCTCCGCGACCGGCACCTGGCCCTCGCGGCCCGGTGACCGTGCGGCGCGGGGCTAGGGAAGCAGTTCGGGGCGGACGCGGCGCGTGCGCTCGACGCTCTGCTCGTGGCGCCAGGCGGCGATCGCCCCGTGGTTGCCGCTGAGGAGCACCGGAGGGACGTCGAGGCCGCGCCAGGAGGCCGGCTTGGTGTAGCTCGGGTACTCGAGCAGCCCGTCGGAGTGGCTCTCCTCGACCAGGCTCGCCGGATTGCCGACCACGCCCGGGACCAGGCGTCCGACGGCCTCGATCATCGCCATCACGGCGACCTCTCCTCCGTTGAGGACGTAGTCGCCGAGGCTGATCAGCCGGACCCGCGCGCGCTCGGCGGTGTGGTCCACGACGCGCTGGTCGATGCCCTCGTAGCGGCCGCAGCCGAAGACGAGGGTGGACTCCTCCGCGAGCTCGCGGGCGGTCGCCTGGGTGAACAGCTCGCCCGCGGGCGACGGGAAGATCACGACGGGGTCGTCCGCGCCGTCGAGGATCGTGTCGAGCGCCTCGCCCCACGGCTCCGGTCGCATCACCATGCCGGCGCCGCCGCCGTAGGGCGTGTCGTCGACGGTGCGGTGGCGGTCGTGGGTGAAGTCCCGCAGGTCGTGCACGCCGAGCTCGATCAGCCCGCTCTGCCGAGCACGGCCGAGCAGGCTGATGTCGAGCACGCCGAAGAACTCCGGGAAGATCGTGACGATGTCGATCCTCACGACCGGGGCTCCTCCTCGGAGGCGGCGTCGGAGGCGGCCGGGGGCTCGTCGTCGGCGGGCTCCTCGAGAGCGGAGTCCGCGTCATCGGAGGCGTCCGGCGCGTCGGCGTCCGCAGGCGCGCTCAGCGCCGGGTCCGCGAGGTCGACACCGCTGAGGTCGACCGCGGCGGGCTCCTCCTCGGGAGCCTCCTCGAACAGGCCGATCGGAGGCGTGACCGTGACGATCCCGGCCGCGGCGTCGACGGAGGGGACGATCGCGTTCACGAACGGCACCATCACCTCGCCGGAGGGGGTACCGACGATGAGCAGGTCCTGCGCGGGGAAGTGGTCGACGCGGCGGACGGTGCCGACCTCGACACCGTCGCGGACGACCTTCATGCCGACCAGCTGGTAGTCGTACCAGGAGTCGTCCTCGCCCGGCTGGGTCTGCACCTCCTCGTCGATCCAGAGGATCGCCTTCAGGAGGGTCTCAGCGGCGTTGCGGTCGTCGACGCCTCGGAAGAACGCGACGGGGTGGCTGTTGTACCAGCGCAGCTCGACGAGCTCGAGCTTCTTGCCGTGCCACTCGGAGGTGCGCGGGACCTGCAGCGTGAACGTGGATCCGGGGGTGAAGCGCTTGTCGGGCTCGTCCGTGTAGAGCTCGAGCTTGATGGCGCCCTTGAGCCCGTGTGCCTTGGTGAGTCGGGCGACGCGGAGCTGCGTCGTGCCCGGTCCGGTGACCGACACCTCTACTTGTCGGTGTCGACGACGTCGACGCGCACGCGGCGCCCGTCGGCGAGCGCGGCGACGAGAGTGCGGACGGCCTTGGCGGTGCGACCGGAGCGTCCGATCACGCGGCCGAGGTCCTCGGGGTGCACGCGCACCTCGAGGACCTCTCCGCGCGGGGAGCTCGTGGCCACGACACTGACCTCATCGGGGTTCTCGACGATCCCCTTGACGAGGTGTTCGACGGCGGGAGCGAGCACTGACTACGCCTCGGTGGAGGTCTCGTCGGCGGTGTCCTCGACCGGAGCGGCCTTGGCCGGAGCCTCGGACTTCGGCTTGAGGACGGGCTTCTTCTTCGCGTCGACGACGAACGGAGCCTTGGGCTCCTTCACCTGGACGGTGCTGACGGCGTCGGCGTCGCCCTTGAAGCGGCCCCAGTCGCCGGTCAGCTTGAGGATCGCGGCGACCTGCTCGGTCGGCTGCGCGCCGACTCCGAGCCAGTACTGCGCGCGCTCCGAGTCGACCTGGATGAACGAGGGCTGCTCGGTCGGGTGGTACTTGCCGATCTCCTCGATCACGCGGCCGTCGCGCTTGGTGCGCGAGTCGGCGACGACGATGCGGTAGTAGGGCGCCCGGATCTTGCCGAGGCGCTTCAGACGAATCTTGACAGCCACAATTCTCCTGTGTGGTCGTTGACCGGTGTCCGGTCGATGATGGATGAACTGAGCCGTGAGCGTGGGGGCACACCCGGCGGAAGCTCGAGGGGGTTTCGTCGGCGGTGAGTAGAGGGTCGACCGCCTCGGACCCGACGGATCATTCTGCCAGAAAAACCGCCCCGGTGCGGGCCCGGCACGCCGCCGCCCAGCGGCACCCTCGCGGGAGCGGGCCTCGCGGGACCGGGAAGGCCTCCGCCGGGGCTCGGCGTCCGCCCCGGCCGCAGGTGGCAGGATGGCGAGGCGCGTCCCGATCGGCGGACGCCCGGATCCGATGAGGACCACGCCATGGAGATCAGCTTCGCCGCATCAGACCGCTCCACGCTCGGGATCGAGTGGGAGGTCGCGATCGTCGACCGGCAGACGGGCGATCTCGCCAACGTCGCCGATGTGGTGCTGGAGGCGCTCCGCAGCGACGACGGCGCCCCGCACCCGCACATCACCGGCGAGCTCCTGCGCAACACGGTCGAGCTGGTCTCCGGCGTGCACACCTCCGTCCGCGACGCGGTCGCCGATCTGCAGGACCAGCTGCGGCAGGTGCGCGAGATCACCGACCCCATGGGACTCGACCTCGTGTGCTCGGGCACGCACCCGTTCGCGCAGTGGTTCGACCAGGCCATCACGGACAAGGAGCGGTACCACCGCCTCATCGACCGGACCCAGTGGTGGGGCCGGAACATGATGATCTGGGGCATCCACGTGCACGTCGGCGTCGAGCACCGCGACAAGGTGCTGCCGATCCTCAACTCCCTGCTCGACTACTACCCGCACCTGCAGGCGCTCTCGGCGTCGAGCCCGTTCTGGGGCGGAGTCGACACGGGCTACGCCTCGAACCGCGCGCTGATGTTCCAGCAGCTGCCGACGGCGGGCCTGCCTCCGCAGTTCGGTGCCTGGGCGAACTACGAGGAGTACGTCGACGACATGATGCGCACCGGCGTCATCGACGACCACACGGAGGTCCGCTGGGACATCCGCCCCTCGCCGCAGTGGGGCACCCTCGAGATGCGCGCGTGCGACGGCCTCTCCTCCGCGGAGGAGATCGGAGCGGTCGCCGCGCTGATCCAGTGCCTCGTCGAGCACCTCTCGTCGCGGCTGGACGCGGGCGAGGACCTTCCGACGATGCAGCCCTGGTACGTGCGCGAGAACAAGTGGCGCGCGGCCCGCTACGGGCTCGAAGCCGAGATCATCCTCGACGCCGCCGGAGCGGAGCGGCTGGTCACCGACGACATCCGCGACCTGCTCGTCACCCTCGCACCGGTCGCCGAGCGTCTCGACTGCGTGAAGGAGCTCGGCGACGTCGAGCTGATCCTGGTCGCGGGAGCGAGCTACCAGCGCCAGCTGCGGACGGCGGCGGCGAACGACGGCGACCTCAAGGCGGTGGTCCGGGCGCTCGCGGGCGAGCTGCGCGACGGGCTCCGGGATCCCCGCTCATGACGCGTCCCGTCCTCCTCGCCGCAGCCGCGATCGGCGCACTGGCCCTCGGCCTCGCCGGCTGCTCGTCCTCGACGACGACCGGCCCGGCGACCGCGTCCCCCGCCGGCACCGCCACTCCCCTCCCGACCGTCACCGCCGATCCGCTGCCGCTCTCGATCGGTGGCTCCCTGCCCGCCGGCTCCCGAGTGACGATCGTCGGCGACAGCATCGTGCGCGGTCTGACGGTCGATCCGGAGCAGGCCTGGCCCGCACTCGTCGGCGACGACCTCGGCTGGGAGGTCACGAACCTGGGCTGCGACGGCGGCGGCTTCATCGAACCGGGCGACTGCGGCGTCGCGATCGGCGACCGCGCGGAGGAGATCGCCGACACCCGGCCCGACGCGATCGTGCTGATCGCCAGCAGCAACGACCTGGGCTGGGATCCGGAGGACGTGGACGCCGCGATCGGGCCGGCGGTGGACGCGATCGTGTCCGCCTCGCCCTCGGCCCGGCTCATCGCGCTCGACTCGGTCTGGGGCCCCGACCCGCGCCCCTCCGATCTCGACGAGTACGACGCGGCGCTGGTCGAGGCCGTGACGGCCGCCGGCGGCGGTGCGCTGGAGTACCCGGACCCCCTCCGCGAGGACGGGCTGCTCGGCGAGGACGGCGTGCATCCCACCGTCGAGGGCCAGCGCGCCCTGGCCGACGCCTTCGAGGTGGCGGCCGAGAAGTCCGGCCTCGCCCGGGCGGTGCCGACCGGCCAGAAGGCGACGGACGCGCCGGCGGCCTGACTCCGACGCGGGGCGCCGCCGTGACGGCGCCCCGCCGGGTCAGCGCGCGGTGCTGTTCCGGCCGTCGCGCCAGCCGAGCAGGTCGCGCACGGGCGCGAGGTCGATGTCCGGACCGGTGATGCCGAGCGTGAACAGGCGGGCGCCCAGGTCGTACTGCTGGTCGAGCACGTCGAAGGAGGCGTCGCCGACACCGCCGCGCACGCTCGCGCCGGTCGAGATCTCGATCGCGGCCGGGTCGCGGTCGACGCGGCCGCACCACTCCGAGAGCACGCCGAGCTTGCGCTCGAGCGTCGGGACGTCCGAGAAGCTGTGCCAGATGTCGGCGTGCTCGGCGACGATCCGCAGCGTCTTCTTCTCGCCGCCGCCGCCGATCATCACCGGGATGTCGCGGGTGGGCGCCGGGTTGAGCATCGACCACCGACTGCGGATGCGCGGCATCGCCTCGGAGAGCTCGTCGAGGCGGGAGCCGGGAGTGCCGAACTCGTAGCCGTACTCCTCGTAGTCGCGCTCGAACCAGCCCGAGCCGATGCCGAAGATCAGACGGCCCTCGGCGCCCTTGGCGCTGATGTGGTCGACCGTGCGCGCCATGTCGGCGAGGAGGTCGGGGTTCCGGTAGCTGTTGCAGGTGACCAGCGGGCCGAACTCGATGCGGCTGGTCTGCTCGGCCCAGGCCGCGAGCATGCTCCAGCCCTCGAAGTGCAGGCCGTTCGGCTCTCCCGAGAGCGGGAAGAAGTGGTCCCAGTTGAAGGCGATGTCGACGCCGAGGTCCTCGAGCTCGGCGAGCGTGTCGCGGATGACTTCGTAGGGGACGTGCTGCGGTGCGATCTGGACGCCGATGCGGACGGGGCGCGCGTGTGCGGTTGTCATGCCCTCACGCTAGCGAGCGGTGCGCCTCACGGGGATCCCCGCTGCGGCCCCCGGAGGGACGGCGCGCTACTCCCCCGCCGGGTCCGGCGACGCCGAGGGCGCCTCGTCGCTCGTGGAGCGGGCGAGCTTGACGACGGTGGCCCCCTCGTCGTCGAACAGGCGGAGCCGTCCGCCGTCGAGCGAGGCCATCGCCGCCTCCGAGAAGATCATCGGCAGCGCGACGCCGTCGCAGGCGATCAGCGTGCTCGGCCCGGCCGAGACGGTGAGCGCGCCCGCCTGGTCGATCGACCACTCGCCCTGCGCGCCGTTGCAGCCGTCGGAGCCCGTCCAGGTCCCGTCCTCCGCGATCAGGAGGAACGGCACGTCGGGCGCGTCGTAGGAGACGCCCGTCACCCAGCGGCCGACCAGGTCCTCCGGGGAGGGCGCCGTCATCGCGTCGACCCCGGAGCCCTCGGCGCAGCCGGTGAGCCCGAGCACGGCCGCGAGGACGAGGACCCCGCCCGCGCGTCCGGCCGCGACCCGCCTCATCGCCCGAGGAGCTTCTGCAGCTGCTCGAGCTCCTCCGGCGTGGGCTGGGCGCCCTTGCCGGCGCCGCCGCCCAGGCCGAAGCCGGAGCCGCCCGCATCGCCCGGGCGGGGCCCGGAGGTGATCGCCGCGTTCTCGGCCGCGCGCTTGGCGGGGTTGCCGGACTTGCTGCTCTTCTTCTTCTGCGGCTTCGGGCGGCCCTGGTAGCCGGCGCCGGGCACGGGGCCCATGCCGGGGACCGAGGGCATGCCGCCCTTGGCGACCGTCTTCATCATCTTGGCGGCCTGCTCGAAGCGCTGGACGAGCTGGTTGACGTCCGTGACCGTCATGCCGGAGCCGCGGGCGATGCGCAGGCGCCGCGAGCCGTTGAGCAGCTTCGGGTTGACCCGCTCCGCCTTCGTCATCGACTGGATGATCGCCTCGGTGCGCACGATCTCGCGCTCGTCGAACTGGTCGAGCTGCTCTCGCATGCCCTTCGCGCCGGGCAGCATGCCGATCATCTTCTTGATCGAGCCCATGTTGCGCAGCTGCTGCATCTGGCCGAGGAAGTCGTCGAGGGTGAACGTGTCCCCCATGATCTTCTCGGCGATCTTGCGCGCCTCGTCCTCGTCGAACGCGGACTGGGCCTGCTCGATGAGGGTCAGCACGTCGCCGAGGTCGAGGATGCGGCTCGCCATGCGGTCGGGGTGGAACTGCTCGAAGTCGTCGAGCGACTCGCCCGTGGAGGCGAAGAGGATCGGGCGGCCGGTGAGCGAGGCGACCGAGAGCGCCGCGCCTCCGCGGGCGTCGCCGTCGAGCTTGGAGAGGACGACGCCGGTGAAGTCGACTCCCTCCTGGAAGGCCTTGGCGGTCGCGACCGCGTCCTGGCCGATCATCGCGTCGATGACGAACAGGACCTCGTCGGGGTTCGTGACGCGGCGGATGTCGGCGGCCTGCTTCATCATGTCGGCGTCGACGCCGAGGCGTCCGGCCGTGTCGATGATGACCGTGTCGTACTGCTTGTCGGTCGCGAAGCGGATCGCGTTCTGGGCGACCTTGACCGGGTTGCCGACGCCGTTGCCCGGCTCCGGTGCGTAGACCGCGACCCCTGCCTGCTCGCCGACGACCTGCAGCTGCTGCACGGCGTTGGGGCGCTGGAGGTCGGCAGCGACGAGGAGCGGGGTGTGGCCGTCCTTGCCGAGGTACTTGCCGAGCTTGCCCGCGAGGGTCGTCTTGCCCGCGCCTTGGAGGCCGGCGAGCATGATGACGGTCGGCGGGCGCTTGGCGAACTCGAGCCGGCGCGACTGCCCGCCGAGGATCGCGACGAGCTCCTCGTTGACGATCTGGACGACCTGCTGGGCCGGGTTGAGCGCCTTGTTGACCTCGTCGCCGAGGGCGCGTTCCCGCACCTTGCCGGTGAACTCCTTCACGACCTCCAGCGCGACGTCGGCGTCGAGGAGGGCCCGCCGGATCTCGCGGACGGTGCCGTCGACGTCCGACGCGGAGAGCTTGCCCTTCGTGCGGAGGTTCTTGAAGGTCTCGACGAGTCGATCGGAGAGGGTGCCGAAAGTAGCCATGATGCCCGGAATTCTACCGGAGGCCCGGAGGGTCGGCGGGCGCGGCCGCCGATCGGCTCGCGATCGGCGCGATCACCGCGGAGCGGATTAACTGGTCCGGGTCCAAGAACAGGGTTAGGGTGGGCCGGTGATCGAGACACTGGTGGCGGGCGACTCCGCGGATCCCCTGGACTACACCGACGGCTGGGAGCTGCAGCGCCGCCTGCACGCCGAGGTGGTGGCGGGCTCGAGGCCGGACACCCTCGTGCTCTGCGAGCACTCCTCCGTCTACACCGCCGGCAAGCGCACCGAGGCGCACGAGCGCCCGGACGACGGCTCGCCCGTGGTCGACGTCGACCGCGGAGGGCGGATCACCTGGCACGGCCCGGGCCAGCTCGTCGGCTACCCGATCGTGCGGCTCGGCGAGCCCGTCGACGTGGTCGCCTACGTCCGCTCGCTGGAGGGGGTGCTGATCGCCGCTCTCGACGACCTGGGCGTGCAGGGGCGGCGCGTCGACGGGCGCTCGGGAGTGTGGATCCCGAGGGACGGCGGCGCCGACAAGATCGCCGCGATCGGCATCCGCGTCGCCTCGGGCGTGACGATGCACGGATTCGCCCTCAACGTCTCGAACAGCCTCGAGCCCTACGCCCGCATCGTCGCCTGCGGCATCGCCGACGCCGGAGTGACCACGCTCGAGCGCGAGCGCGGCGAGGCTCCGCCCATGGAGGCGGTGCGGGCGCGGGTGGCGGCGCGCTTCTCGGAGGCGGCCCCCGCCTTCTCCGCCCGCATCGAGGAGGTCGCCGCGTGAGCGCCGAGGCCGGCGGCCGCAAGCTCCTGCGGCTGGAGATCCGCAACGCCGAGACGCCGATCGAGCGCAAGCCCGAGTGGATCCGCACGAAGGCCTCGATGGGCCCGGAGTACCTGCAGCTGCAGTCGCTGGTGAAGAGCGAGGAGCTGCACACCGTCTGCCAGGAGGCGGGCTGCCCCAACATCTTCGAGTGCTGGGAGGACCGCGAGGCGACCTTCCTCATCGGGGGCGCCCAGTGCACCCGCCGCTGCGACTTCTGCCAGATCGACACCGGGAAGCCCGCGGACTACGACGCGGACGAGCCCCGGCGCGTCGGCGAGTCCGTGGCGCGGATGAACCTCCGCTACGCGACCGTCACCGGGGTCGCCCGCGACGACCTGCCGGACGAGGGCTCCTGGCTCTACGCCGAGACCATCCGCCAGATCCACGCCCAGGCTCCGGGCACGGGGGTCGAGATCCTGGTCCCGGACTTCACGGGCCGCGCCGAGCACCTGCAGAGGGTGTTCGACGCGGAGCCGGAGGTGTTCGCCCACAACGTCGAGACGGTGCCGCGGATCTTCAAGCGCATCCGGCCGGCCTTCCGCTACGAGCGCTCGCTCGACGTGCTCACCCAGGGCCGGGAGGCGGGGCTGATCACGAAGTCGAACCTCATCCTCGGCATGGGCGAGGAGCGGGAGGAGATCTCGCAGGCGCTGCAGGACCTCCACGACGCCGGCACCGACATCGTGACCATCACGCAGTACCTCCGCCCGACGCCGCGGCATCTGCCGGTGGACCGCTGGGTGCACCCGGAGGAGTTCGTGGCGATCAAGGAGGAGGCCGAGGACATCGGCTTCCTCGGTGTCCTCGCCGGGCCCCTGGTCCGCTCCTCCTACCGGGCCGGCCGGCTCTGGGCGCGCTCGATGGAGTCGAAGGGGCTGCCGGTCCCGGAGCACCTGCGCCACCTCGCCGACGCGGCGCTGGGCTTCTCGCAGGCCGTGTAGCCCGCCACCGGGACGGCGCCGGCGCGTCGTCCCGGGCGGGGCCGCTCAGCTGACGAGCTGCTGGGCGAAGACGTGGGGGGTGAAGCCGGTGAGGTCGCCGATGCCCTCGCCCTGACCGACGAGCTTGATCGGGATGCCGGTGCGCTCCTGGACCGCGAGGACGAAGCCGCCCTTCGCGGAGCCGTCGAGCTTGGTGATGACGAGGCCGGTGACGCCCGCGTGCTCGATGAACGCCTCGGCCTGGCTCAGCCCGTTCTGACCGGTCGTCGCGTCGAGCACGAGCAGGATCTCGGAGATCGGGGCCTGCTTCTCGATGACGCGCTTGATCTTCGTGAGCTCGTCCATCAGCCCGCCCTTGGTGTGCAGGCGGCCGGCCGTGTCGATGATGACCATCTCGACGCCGGTGTCCTTCGCGAACTGCACGGTCTGGAAGGCGACGGACGCCGGATCCTGGCGCTCCTGCTGCGGGCGGACGATCTGGGCGTCGGCGCGCTGCGCCCAGGTGGCGAGCTGGTCGACCGCCGCCGCGCGGAAGGTGTCGGCCGCGCCGACCACGACGCTCCGGCCGTAGTTGCGGAGGAACTTGGCGAACTTGCCGATGGTCGTGGTCTTGCCGACGCCGTTCACGCCGACCACGAGGATCACGGCGGGGCGCTCGCTGAGCTTGAGGGTCGTGTCGTACTTCGACAGGCGCTCCTCGAGGGACTCGCGGAGCATCCGCTGCAGGTCGCGCGGGTCGGTGGTGGAGTAGCGGGCGACCTTGGCGCGGAGGTCGTCGACGATCTCCTCGGTGATGTCGGGGCCGAAGTCGGCGGTGATCAGCGCCGTCTCGAGGTCGTCCCAGGTCTGGTCGTCGATCGTGCGCTTCTCGAACAGGCCGCGCAGTGCGCGGCCGAGCGACCAGGAGGTGCGTTCTGCCATGGGTCCAGGCTACCGGCGGGCGCGCCTCCGAGCGGTCGGGGAGGCGGGTTCAGGCCGGGGGCGCGGCGACGCGCTGGCCGACGACGGCCGAGACGCCGTCCTGCCGCATCGAGACGCCGTAGAGGGCGTCCGCGATCTCCATGGTCCGCTTCTGGTGGGTGATGACGATCAGCTGGCTCGAGGTGCGCAGGTCCTCGAAGATGCTGAGCAGTCGCCCGAGATTCGCGTCGTCGAGAGCGGCCTCCACCTCGTCCATGATGTAGAAGGGGCTCGGCCGCGACTTGAAGATGGCGACCATGAACGCCACGGCCGCGAGCGAGCGCTCCCCTCCGGAGAGGAGCGACAGCCTCTCGATCTTCTTGCCGGCCGGCCGCACCGCGACCTCGATGCCGGTGGTGAGCAGGTTCTCCGGGTCGGTCAGGCGGATGCTGCCGGTGCCGCCGGGGAAGAGGACGGGGAACACGTCCGCGAACGCCGCCTGCGTGTCGTCGAACGCGGAGGCGAACACGGTCTGCATCGTCTCGTCGAGCTCCTCGATGATGGTGAGCAGGTCGCGCCGGGTCCCGGTGAGGTCGGCCAGCTGCTCGGTCAGGAACGCGTGCCGCTGCTCCAGCGCGGCGAACTCCTCCAGCGCGAGCGGATTGACGCGGCCCAGCTGCCCGAGCTGCTTCTCGGCCTTCTCGAGGCGGCGGCGCTGCTCCTCGCGGACGTAGGGCCGCGGCTCCTGCTCCTCGTCCGTCTCGTCGGGGACGCCGACTCCGGGACCGTACTCCTCCACCAGCACGTCCTCGGCGAGCCCGAGCTCGGACGCGGCGCGCTCGAGCAGACCGGTGAGCTGCAGCCTCTTCTCGTAGATCTGCAGCTCGAGGCCGTGCACGCTCTCGGTGACGGACTGGAGCCGGTCGCGCACGCTCCCCTCCTCGCGGCGGAGCCCCTGCAGCTCGGCGTTCTGCTGCGAGCGCGCCGCCTCGGCCGCGACGAGCTCGGCCCGGGCCTGCTGGACGGAGCGGTCGACGGAGGCGAGGACGGCGGGGAGCGCGGCGGTCACCTCGGCCGCGGCGTCGCGCTGGCGACGGCGGATCACGGCGCGGCGCGCGGCCTCGTCGGCCGCGGCGCGGTCGGCGGCCAGCTGGCGG
This sequence comes from Rathayibacter sp. AY2B9, assembly GCF_002931595.1. Taxonomy (NCBI): domain Bacteria; kingdom Bacillati; phylum Actinomycetota; class Actinomycetes; order Micrococcales; family Microbacteriaceae; genus Rathayibacter; species Rathayibacter sp. AY2B9. Next base: position 11,263 of record NZ_PSUB01000009.1, on the reverse strand, counting down.
GCAAGCGCTTCCCCGCGGGACTGCTCCGCCCGCACCCGCTCCTTGGCGGTCTCGACGCCGAGTCGCGCCTCGATCTCGCGCTCGCGTGCGGTGTCGACGTCGCTCTGCAGACCGTCGCGCGCGCTCGCGTCGAGCACCGGCCGGGGCCTGGCGCGCGCGGCGTCGAGCGCCGACCTCGCCTCCTGGGCCGCGCGCTCGGCGTCGCCGACCCGGTCCGAGGCGACGGCCAGCGCCCTCGAGCCCCGGCCGTGCTCGGCGGTGGCCGCCTCGAGCTGGGCGCGCACGCCGCCGAGCCGCTCGGTGTGGGCGGCACGGGCGGCGTCGTGCTCGCGGAGGGCCGAGAGCGCGCTCGCCGCCTGCTCCTTCGCGCCGCGGAGCGCACCGGTCTGCTCGGCGAGCTCGAAGCGGAGCCGGTCGATCCCGCCCTCGACCTCCTCCAGCCGGGCGGCGGCGGAGTCGCGCTCGGAGACGAGCTCGATCCGGCTGCGCTGCCCGCCGGAGCCGGCGCTCTGCACGGCGTCGGAGACGGTCGCGCCGTCGCGGGTGACCAGGACGATGCCCGGATCGATGCCCTCTCTCAGGCGCCGCGCCGCGGCGAGGTCCTCGACCACGAGCACGCGCTTGAGGAGCGAGAGGACCCCGGCCGGCGCCGTGACGAGGTCGCCCGCGCGTTCTGCCCCCTCGGGAACGGTGAGAGCGACGTGCGGCCGGGCGGCGTCGGCGACCAGCAGCTCGACGCGTCCGAGATCGCGCTCCAGCGCGGCGTCCAGAGCCGCGTCGGCTCGGGCTGTCGACTCGACCAGCACGGCGTCGGCGACCGCGCCGAGGGCGGCGGCGATCGCGGCCTCGGCGCCCGGCCGCACCTGGATCCGCTCGGCGACCCGGCCGCGCACCCCCTCGATCCGGGCGGCGATCAGCTCGGCCGAGCCGTCCGAGACGTCGAGGGCCAGCGACAGGGCACCCGTGCGGGAGGCCAGCGCCTCGCGCTCGCGCTCCAGGGCGTGCAGCTCCTCGCGCAGCCGCTCGATCCCGGCCTCGGCGGCCGAGACCGCGGACTGGGCGAGCTCGTAGCCCTCGTCGAGGCCGCCGTCGGGGCCGCGGCCGGCGTCGTCCAGCTCGGCCTCCAGAGCGTCGAGCGCCCGCCGCGCCGCCTCCTTCCGCCGGTCGGCCGCGTCGAGGGTGTTCTGCGCGCGCAGGACCTCGCCCCGGACGGACGCGAGACGGGAGGCGGCGGTGTCGGCCTGCCCCGAGAGGGTGGAGAGCTCGAGGTCGTAGCGCGAGACGAGGGCCGCCTGCGCGGCGATCTCCTCGTCGACCGCGTCGAGGGCGGAGCGGGCGGCGACGGTCGTGCCCTGCGCCTGGACCCACGCCGACTCCGCGTCGAGGACGGCCTGCCGCAGGCGCTCCAGCTCGACCCGCGCCTCCTCCACCTGCGCCGGCGTCACGCGCGGCTGGATCTGCGGCTGCTCGGACTCGAGCTCGAGCATCGCGAGCCGCTGCCCGGCGAGGGCCGAGAGGTTGCGCAGCCGCTCCTGCACCGACTCCAGCTCGAACGAGGTGCGCCGGGCGTCGTCGACCGCGTCGCCGACCGCCTCCGCCTCGATCCGCGCTCGCCGGAGCGTCGCCTGCTCGAGCCGCTGCTGCAGGACCACCCGCTCGCTGTGCCGCTCGCTCTCGGTGCGGGCGAAGCCGTCCAGAGCGGTCCGGAGCTCGACCACGTCGTCTGCGAGCAGGCGCGCCCGGGCGTCGCGCACCACGGCGGCGATCGTCTGAGCCTGCCGTGCGACCTCGGCCTGGCGCCCGAGGGGCTTGAGCTGGCGCCGGATCTCGCCCGCGAGGTCGGAGAGGCGGGTCAGGTTCGCCTGCATCGCCTCGAGCTTGCGGAGCGTCTTCTCCTTGCGGCGTCGGTGCTTGAGGATCCCGGCGGCCTCCTCGATGAACCCGCGCCGCTCCTCGGGGGTCGCGTGCAGCACGGCGTCGAGCTGTCCCTGCCCCACGATGACGTGCATCTCGCGCCCGAGACCGGAGTCGCTCAGCAGCTCCTGCACGTCGAGCAGCCGGCAGCCGCGTCCGTTGATCGCGTACTCGCTGCCGCCGTTGCGGAAGAGGGTCCGGGTGATCGTCACCTCGGTGTACTCGATCGGCAGGGCGCCGTCCGAGTTGTCGATGGTGAGCGCGACCTCGGCGCGGCCGAGGGGTCCGCGGGTGGAGGTGCCCGCGAAGATGACGTCCTCCATCTTGCCGCCGCGGAGCGTCTTCGCCCCCTGCTCCCCCATCACCCAGGCGAGCGCGTCGACGACGTTGCTCTTGCCCGAGCCGTTGGGGCCGACGACGCAGGTGACCCCCGGCTCGAAGGCGAACGTCGTCGGCTGAGCGAAGGACTTGAACCCCTTGAGGGTCAGGCTCTTCAGGTACACCCGGCCGCCTCGCTCCCGTCCACAACGCCTCCACGGTAGCCGACGGCCGCGGCCGGGCCGGGAGGCGGAGCCCCGACCGGCCGACGGACCGCCGCGATCCCGCACCGGAACAGGCGCAGGAGGCCGCCGCGGGCGCCGGGACGTGCACACTGGGGTGGTGAACCGCACCTCCGACCCGGCGCTCCGGATCCGCGAGCTCGCGATCCCCGAGGCCGTGGGCGCCGACGGCTGGTGCGACTTCCTCGCCCTGACCGCGATCGGCGACGCTGTGGAGGCGGAGGGGACCGCCCCGGACTGTCGGGCCGTCTACACCTGGAACGCCGAGGAGAACCGACCGATGCTCGCCGTGAACGAGGCCGTCGGCTTCACCCCCGTCGCCCACGAGGGCCAGTGGAGGAAGGAGCTCTCATGACCCCGCTCGTCGAGCCCGGACCGCCGCTGACCGCCGCCGAGCGCGAGCGGTTCGCCCGGCAGATCCGCCTGACGCCCCTCGGGGAGCTCGGACAGCGGCGCCTCCGGAACGCGCGCGTGCTGATCCTCGGCGCGGGCGGCATCGGCTCGCCGGTGATCACGGCGCTCGCCGCGGCCGGGATCGGGCGGCTCGGCATCGTGGACGGTGACGTCGTCGAGCTCTCGAACCTGGCGCGGCAGACGGCGCACGACGACTCCTCGGTGGGCCGGTCGAAGGCGGAGTCGGCGGCGGCGACCGCGCGGCGGCTCTCCCCCGGCATCGACGCCCGGGCCTTCCCGGTGTCGCTGACCTCGGCCAACGTCGACGCCCTGGTGGCGGGCTGGGACGTCGTGGTCGACGGCTTCGACACCTTCGGCGCGCGCTACCTCGCCTCGGACGCGACGACGCGCGCCGGGATCCCGCACGTGTGGGGATCGGCACTCGGCTTCGACGGGCAGCTCTCGACCTTCTGGGCCGGCGCTCCGGGCGGAGGGGTGACCCTGCGCGCGCTGCACCCCGAGGCCGAGGACGCGGGCGACAGCTGCTCGACGGTGGGCGTGCTGGGCGCGCTCTGCGCGCTGATCGGCTCGGCCATGGCGGCCGAGGTCGTCAAGCTCGTGACCGGGGCGGGCGAGCCGCTGTTCGGTCGCGTCCTCGTGCACGACGCCCTCGACTCCTCCTGGGCCGAGCTCCCACTCGAGCGGCGGGTGCCGCCGGTCCCGGAGCGGCGGGCCGCGGCCGGCTCGATCACGGCGGCCGAGCTGCGGGAGCGGCTGGCCTGGCCGACGCCCCCGACCGTCGTCGACCTCCGCGAGGACGACGAGGACCGGTCCGTCGCGGTGCCCGGTGCCGTGCGGATGCCGATGTCGCGCTTCGACCCCGCCGCTCTGCCGGCCGGTCCACTCGTGCTGCACTGCGCCTCCGGGGTCCGGTCGCGTCTCGCAGCGGAGCGCGCGGCGGCGGCGGGCGTGGCGTCCGACTCGCTCGACGGCGGGATGGCGTCGTGGCGGGAGCGGTGACCCGCGCCGCGGCCTCGTGCGCCGCGGAACGGGAGGGGTGAGGCGCACCCAGCGCCCTGCCGATCGGCGACCCGGGATGTTCGGTGCTCGCAGCGGAGAGGATCCGTCCTTCTCCGCGGATCAGGGCGGAGCAGTGTCCGAAGCTGATCGGCGGTGGCGTGCTCGCGGCCACCGTTCCGAGGAGAGCACCCATGCCGACGCCTTCACCGCACTCCGCGCGGCAGGCGGCGCTGCTCGATCCTCCCGACCCGCTCGGCCCCGGCGCGGAGGCGTGATGCCTGAGGTCTGGAGTCCCGCCGAGAGGCGGCTGCGTCGGCTCGGCTGGATTCCGCGGCGCCCCCTGCCGCGAGGTGCCGTCTGCGACGCGATCGTCTCGCCGCGCCTCAGCCTCAGCCGCGCCTGGCTGCAGACCGGGGAGTTCGAGGTCCTCCCCCATCCCGGGAGGCTCCGCGTGCTCTTCAGCCTCGACGGGACCGGCCGCCTCTCCGCCCGGGGCCGCGACCACCGGCTCCCGGCCGGCAGCGCTCTCGTGACCCGCGCCTCGACGGTGCAGTACGCGGCGGCGGTCAGTCCGTGGGCGCGCTTCGAGTGGCAGCTGCGCCCCTCGGTGCTCCGCGCGAGCGAGTTCGCCTCGCTCACGGACCGGGTCCTCGCCCTCCCCGAGGCCTACTGGCGCGCACTCACCGGTGCGGCGAACACCGTCCTCACTTTCGGCGTCGAGCCCTCGGACGCGGCCTTCGAGCACTTCGAGATCGCGAGCGAGCACCTCCTGGCCTCGGCCTTCTCGGCGCTGCTGCCCTCCCCCGACCAGGAGGACCGGTCCCCCGCCGCCGTGTACGCGAACGGCACGCGCCTGATCGAGCGGCACTACCGCGACCGCTCCTTCACTGTGGAGACGCTGGCGGAGCGCCTCGGCGTGTCGGTCAGCCACCTGCACCGGGCGTTCTCGGCCGCCGGCACCACCCCTCGTCAGCGGATCGAGCGCGCACGGGCCTTCGAGGCGCAGCGCCTCCTCGACGAGCTCGGCCCACGGGCGGCGACGGACCTGGACCGCGTGGCGCGGTCGGCCGGCTTCAGCTCGCGGATCCACATGCAGCGGACCCTCCGCCGGATCGACGACGCGAGCTGACGTGGGCCGCCGCGTCCCCCGCGCCGGACGGGCTCCCGGCGAGGAGGCGGCCTGAGCGGCTCCCCCGGTCCGGCGGCGCGACGGAACGTCCACGGTCGGGCATGGAACCTCGTCGCGGCCCGTTCCGCGTCGACCGGAGGCCGGACGTTCGGCAGGATCGGCGCGTCCACCACCCCTCGCACGAAAGAAAGAATAAGGAACACCATGACGGACACCAACGCCCTGGACCCGACGGCAGCGCACTCGCGCTCCCTCCCACCGCGGATCGACTCGACCGGCGGGGGGCCCGCCCGGCGGACGATCATGTCGGGTGCGGCCTGGTCCGTCCCCGTCGTCGCCGCGGCGGTCGCGACCCCCGCGGCCGCCGCGTCCACCGGCCTCACCCTCGCCTTCGACGCCCCGGCGTACTCCTTCCCCGCCTGCACCACGAGAACGGTCTCCGTCCTCGCCACGACCAACGGCGCTCCCGCTGCCGGCGACACGGTCACCATCACTCTCCCCGCCGGCCTGACCAGCGGCGGCGCGCAGACCGTCAGGGCGACGACCGGCGCGGACGGACGCGTGAGCATCCCGGTCACGGCCGGGAACGTGGCGCAGAACGGCATCACCCTCTCCGCCGTCTCCGGCGCCGCGGGCGCGACGGCGACCGCGAGCACCACCGCGACCACGGGGACCGCCGTCCGGTACGTCACCGACGGCGGACGGACGACGACGGAGTCGAACGGCAACGTGCCCTCGGGAGCCAAGACCGTCGGACCCCGGTACTACCTGACGGAGTCGGGCGAGCTCTACCACGGCGGGGGGCGGATCGCGCGCGGCGTCACCAGCGTCCAGGGCTTCCGCGACGAGCAGAACCGCGACGTCGCCGACTTCGTCGTCGACGGCGTCTTCTACCGCTTCGTCACCGGAGAGGCCGCGCCGAAGGCCATCGGGAGCGGCGTGCCGGCCGGATCGACGGTCCATGCGCCCGCCTTCTACGTCACACCGAACGGCGAGCTGCGGCGCGCCGGCGGAGCCCTCGTGACCACCGGAGTGACGAGCGCGGACTCCTTCCGCGACCAGAGCAACAACGACGTCATCGACGTGATCGTCGGCTCGGAGCTCGTCCGCTACATCTCCTCCACGAAGAACCAGGTCTACGCCAGGAACGTTCCGGCAGGATCGACGGCCTTGGCGCCCTCGTACCACCTGACGCCGGACGGGCGCCTCTTCAACAGCAGCATCCTGGTCGCGACCGGGGTGACCAGTGCCGACGCCTACCGCGATCGACAGAACCGTGACGTCGTGGACGTGATCCAGAACGGCGCTCTCGTCCGGTACGGCGCGTTCGCGGACAGGACGCAGCCGCAGATCCGCGTCGCCTCCGGTGTGCCCTCCGACGCCACCATCTTCGCGCCGGACGCCTACGTGACCCGGGACGGCAGGGCCTTCGTCAGCGGCGTGCTGGTCGCCACCGGAGTCTCCTCGGCGTTCGGATTCCTCGACGTGCAGAACCGCAACGTGCTCGACACGATGACCAACGTCCTGTGCCCGTGACGCACGGGATCGGCCGCTGATCCGGTCCTGCCCCGCCGCACGCGGGTCCGAGGGAGGCGTCCCACGGGTCCCTGTGCGGCGGGACAGGACCAGTCCGTCCTCGGGATGCAGCGTCCTCCAGAAGCGCGGACGCACCTGCCGCGGACCGCCCGGAGCGGACGCACCGGTCCGGTCGAGGACGGCTCGTCACGGAGGGCTCTTCGGGGTCAGCCGCCGGCGAACGGCGGCAGGACGTCGACCGCGGCATCGGGACGCAGCGGCGTGGCCCTGTCCGCGGTCGACACGCCGTCGACCAGGTAGGTGCACCGTGCGAGCACGTCGGCGGCCGAGGGCGCGGAGGCGACGAGTCTCTCCTCGAGAGCGCCCAGGTCGGGCACCTCGTCGAGCTCGTCGGAACCACGGCCGAGGGCGGCCTTGGCCGCCGCGAAGTAGCGGACCCGCATGCTCATCCGCCGATCGCGCTCATCGTGCGCTCGGGCTGCACGAAGCCCGCCCGGTTCATCTCGTGTCCCGCGGGCTTGGCCCACATCGCCCCGCGCCAGAGCTGGGCGACCTCGTGGTCGTCCGCGCCCGCGCGCATCGGGCCGAGCAGGTCCGTCTCCTCGTTCGAGAAGAGGCAGCTGCGGACACCGCCCTCGGCGGTGAGCCGGGTGCGGCGGCAGTCGTCGCAGAAGTTCTCGGTGACGGACGCGATGATCCCCACCTGGCCGAGCACCTCGGACCCCCCGGCCTCGCGGACGTCGAAGAGCTCGGCGGGGGCGCCGTCACGGGGGGCCGCGTGCGGGCTGAGCGAGAAGCGCTCCGAGAGCAGCGCCCGGATGTCCGCGGCGGTGATCATGGTCGCGCGGTCCCAGCCGTGGTCGGCGTCGAGCGCCATCTGCTCGATGAAGCGGAGCTGGTGGCCTCCCGCGAGGGCCCAGGCGAGCAGCTCCGGGGCCTCGTGGTCGTTGATCCCGGGCAGGAGCACCGCGTTGATCTTGGTCTGGTCCAGGCCGGCGGGACCGAGCGCGTCGATGCCCGCGAGCACGCGGTCGAGGAACGGGCGACGGGTGACCTTCGCGAAGGTCTCGGCGCAGATCGAGTCGAGCGAGACGTTGACGCGGTTCAGGCCGGCGTCGGCGAGCGCCGCTGCCCGACCCGACAGGCCGATCGCGTTCGTGGTGAGCGAGATCTCGGGGCGCGGGTCGAGGGAGGCGACGTCGCGGATGATGTCGACGAGGTCCTTGCGCAGGAGCGGCTCGCCGCCGGTGAAGCGGATCTGGCGGACGCCGAACTGCTCCACGGCGATGCGCGCGAGGCGGAGGATCTCCTCACGGCTCAGCAGGGACGCGGGCGGCTGGAACGGCAGGCCCTCCGCCGGCATGCAGTAGGTGCAGCGCAGATTGCACTTGTCCGTCAGCGAGATCCGCAGATCGTCCGCGACGCGCCCGTAGGTGTCCAGGAGGAGCGGGGTGGCGGGGCGGTCGGCCGGGAGGACCGCGCTGCGCTGTCGGGGCCGGAAGCCCGGGATCCCCAGTGCTGTGCTCATCCGCTCACACTACGCCGCGGAACCGGGCGCGACCCGGCAAGATGGACTCGGTCCCGCCGCCGGTCGGGCTCCGCCGCTCGCGAGAGGACACGATGACCTCGATCGACCTGCACGCCGCCCGGGTGCGGGCGCTGCTCGCGCCGCTGGCCACGCGGGGCGCCCGCGAGACGCTGAGCCTGGAGCCGGCCGCCGTCGCCGCCGATCCGGGCGCGTACGACCGGCGGGTCCTCGCCCGCTCCGTCGACTCCCCGCTCGACCTGCCGCGCTTCGACAACTCGCAGATGGACGGCTTCGCGGTGCGGGCGGCCGACCTCGACGCGGCGGCGCCGGAGCAACCCGTCGCCCTGCCCGTCTCGGCGCCGATCCCCGCGGGCGACCGGGCGCCGCGGCACGAGCCCGGCACGGCGACACCGATCATGACCGGCTCGCCGCTGCCGGTGGGGGCCGACGCCGTCGTCCCGGTCGAGCGCGTCGATCCTCCGCGCTTCCCCGCGGAGGGCAGCGTCGCCTTCGCGCACCCGGTGGTGCCGGCGACCTTCGTCCGAGCCCGGGGCAGCGACGCCCGCCGCGGCGAGCTCGCCCTCCCGGCCGGCACGGTCCTCCGCGCGGCCCACTACGGACTCCTCGCCTCCCTCGGGCTGACCGAGGCGGAGGTGCTGCCGCGACTCCGGGTGCTCGTCGTCCCCACCGGCAACGAGATCCGTCCCGCAGGCGCCGTCCTCGAGGAGGCGCAGATCCACGACGCGAACGGCGCCCTGCTGGCCGAGGCCGTCCGCGAGGCGGGCGCGCTGCCCGTCGTCGCCGCCTGCACGAGCGACCGGGCCGAGGACCTCCTGGCGCTGCTCGAGGAGCACGCGGGGGCGGCCGACCTGGTGATCACGGTCGGCGGTGTCAGCGCGGGCGCCTACGAGGTCGTCCGCGACGCGCTCGCCCCGGCGGGCTCGGAGTTCGGCCACGTCGAGATGCAGCCGGGCGGCCCGCAGGGCCTCGGTCTCGTGCGCGTGGCCGAGGGGCTGCACCTGCCGGTCGTCTCGCTTCCCGGGAACCCGGTGAGCGCCCTGGTCTCGTTCGAGGTGTTCCTCCGGCCCGTGCTGCGCTCGCTCGCGGGACGGACGCCTGCCGAGCGGCCGCGGCTCCGTGCGCGCCTCGGCACGGCGCTCGATTCGCCCGCGCACCTGCACCAGATCCGCCGCGGAGTCCTCGACGACGAGGGCCTCGTGCACCCGGTGGGCGGGCCCGGCTCGCATCTGCTGGCGTCCTACGCCCGCTCCACCGTGCTCATCCACGTCCCCGTCGGGACGGACCACGCAGCGACCGGCGACACGGTCGAGATCTGGAGGATCGATGACTGAGAGCGATCGGCTCACCCATGTGCGCGGCGACGGAGCCGTGCACATGGTCGATGTGAGCGCGAAGGAGGTCACGGCGCGCACCGCCGTCGCCGAGGGCTACGTCGAGACCTCGCCCGAGGTGGTGCGGCTCCTCGAGCAGGGCGAGCTGCCCAAGGGCGAAGCGCTCGGCGTGGCGCGGATCGCCGGGATCCTCGGCGCGAAGGCGACCTCTACCCTCATCCCGCTCTGCCACCCGCTGGCGCTGGACGGCGTCGACGTGGACCTCGAGCCGCAGGACGGCCGCGTCCGGATCGAGGCGCGCGTGCGCACGACCGGGCGCACCGGCGTCGAGATGGAGGCACTGACCGCGGTCAGCGTGGCCGCCCTGACGGTCTACGACATGATCAAGGCGGTCGATCGCGGTGCCGCGATCACCGGTATCCGTGTGCTCGCGAAGGCGGGCGGGAGGAGCGGCTCGTGGACGAGCGGAGGAACCCCGTGACGCGGCGGGCGGTGGCGGTCGTCGCCTCCACCCGTGCCGCCTCCGGCGTGTACGAGGACCGGACGGGACCGGCGCTGGAGGCCTGGTTCACCACCCGCGGCTGGGAGTCCCGGGTGGTCGTCGTGGCCGACGGCGACGCGGTGGGCGAGGCGATCGCCGACGCGATCGGCAGCGGAGTCGACGTGGTCGTGACCACCGGCGGGACGGGCGTCGCCCCGAGCGACGTCACCCCGGAGCAGACCGCCCCCCTCCTGGAGCGGCCCCTGCCCGGCCTCGCCGAGGCGGTGCGCGCCAAGGGCGCCGCCCACGTCCCGACCGCCGTGCTCAGCCGCGGGCTCGCCGGCGTCAGCGGCCGCACCGTCGTGGTGAACCTCCCCGGCTCCCCCGGCGGCGTCCGCGACGGGATCGACGTGCTCGACCCGGTGATCGGGCACCTGCTCGACCAGCTCGGAGGCGGCGACCATGCCCGCTGAGCCGGTCGCCCTCGCCCGGCTCGCGGCCGAGGCCATCACGGTCGACGAGTGCGAGCAGGCGGTCGACTCCCCGACGCACGGCGCCGTCGTGACCTTCGCGGGCGTCGTCCGCGACCACGACGAGGGCCGCGGCGTGCTCCGGCTGTCCTACGAGGCGCACCCGGACGCCCCCGCCGCACTCCTCGCCTCCGCCCGCCGCATCGCCGAGCGCTGGCCCGACGTCCGGATCGCCGCCGTGCACCGGGTCGGCGACCTCGTGGTCGGCGACCTCGCCCTCGCCTGCGCCGTGGCCTCGGCCCACCGCGCGGCGGCCTTCGAAGCCTGCGCGGCACTGGTCGACGACATCAAGGCGTCGGTGCCGATCTGGAAGGAGCAGTCCTTCGTCGACGGCAGCTCGGAGTGGGTCGCGAGCCTCGGCTGATCTTCCTTCGAGCCCGTCCCCGCCGGGCTCGGCGCGGTCGGCCGGAGAGGGTGGCCACGTTTCGCAGAGCGGGGAGCGATCGCCTAGATCGATCCGCTGGCACGCGGATCGATCGTTCGGCTCGGGGGTGTTTCACACCGAGCCCGTCCCCGCCGGGCTCGGCGCAGTCGCGGTGCTCGTCCCCGAGCCCGTCCCTGCCGGGCTCGGCGCAGTCGGCTTTCCAGGGCGGCTGCGATTCGCAGAGCGGGGGACGACCGCCTAGATCGATCCGCTCACCCGCGGATCGATCGTTCGGCTCGGGGGGAGAGCGAGGGGGTGGCGGGTCGACATCGGGAGGTCGCCCACTGATCCGCAAGGTCGGGGCCCGGGGTGGGACGCAGCGGATGGCGGATCCGCCGGAGGGACGGGGAGCGGAGCCGCGGGAGGACGGGGTGGGGAAACACGGGCGTCACACGG
>NZ_PSUB01000008.1:129731-172230 GCF_002931595.1 Rathayibacter sp. AY2B9 | reverse complement strand
GTCAGCACCTGCGAGGCGTTGGCGAGGAAGTTGCCGCCCGGGACGAGCGGCCGGCGGGTTCGCGACCCGACCGGTCGTCGTGCTCGGAGCATCCCGACCACTGCCGCGCAGGATCCCGCCGATCACGCCCCGTTCGGGCCTCCTGGCCCGACCTCCCGCCGCCTAGGCTGGCGCAGAGGAGGCGACATGGAGCCGAAGGACCGGCGCGACGAGGACCCCTCGAGCGGGCCGTCGGAGCCGCGTCCGGGGGACGGGCCGACGCCGTCGGAGCAGGCGCTGCGCGCCATCCGCGATGTCGCGAACGGGGCGGACCCGACGAACGAGGCGTTCCGGCTGTCGAACGACTTCACCGACCGGCAGGCCGAGCGGCTCCGGAGCCTCCTCGCGCGCTTCCGCCGCGGGCGCTGACGGGCGCGAGGCTGCCTGCCTCCGCCAGTGCGCGACCGATCGCCGTGCGCCGGTCGCGCCGGTGATCGCCGAGGCGGCGCCCCGACCGCCCGGCGCCACCCCGAACGGCCGCTATCCGCGCCCTCGCAGGCCGCGGACTCACTCCGCCGGCCCGGTCCGCCGCCCCGCATCACCCCCGAATGGCCGCGATCCGCGCCACTTCACGCCGCGGACGCCCCGCACGAGCCCGCTCCTCCGGCGCTCGGCTAGCCTCGGAGGCACCCGCGAGGAAGGCCCGCATGACCCACGACACCGCCTCGGCCGCCCCGACCCTCGAAGCCGTCGCCGCGCTGGCCGGAGTCTCCCGCGCGACGGTCAGCCGGGTCGTCAACGACTCCCCGCGCGTGAAGGACGGCGCCCGGACGGCCGTGCTCGCCGCGATCGAGCAGCTCGGCTACGTGCCCAACCGCGCCGCGCGCTCCCTCGCCAGCCGCCGCACGCAGACCGTCGCGCTCGTGGTGCCGGAGTCGGCGGCGAAGGTGTTCGCGGATCCGTTCCTCGCCTCAGTGGTGCAGGGCGCCGCGATGGCCTTCGCCGGCACCGAGTACACGCTCACCATCGTGATCGCGTCGGAGGCGGCTCCCGAGAAGACGCGGCGCTACCTGCTCGGCGGCAACGTCGACGGCGCGCTCGTCGTCTCGCACCACAGCGGCGACCACTCCTACGCGCAGCTCGGCGCCTCCCTCCCCGTGGTCTTCGGCGGGCGGCCGCTGACGGAGGAGGGCGGCAGCTACTTCGTCGACGTCGACAACACCGGAGCGGCGCGCACGGTCACCGAGCACCTCCTGGGCCTCGGCCGCACGGCCCCCGCGATGATCGCGAGCCGCCAGGACATGCCCGCCGCGATCGACCGCCTGTCCGGCTGGCGCTCGGCCGTCACCGCCGCGGGCCTCGACGACTCGCTCGTCGAGTACGGCGACTACTCGCCCGAGGACGGCGCGACCGCGATGCGCCGCCTGCTCGACTCCGGCCGGCCGATCGACGCGGTCTTCGCCTCCAACGACCAGATGGCGTCGGGCGCCCTGACGGCGCTGCGCGAGCGCGGCCTCACGGTGCCGGGCGACATCGCGCTCGCGGGATTCGACGGCGACTACTTCGCCGAGGCGAGCGAGCCGCGCCTCACCACGGTGCGCCAGCCCTCCACGGGCCTCGGCGAGGCGATGGCGGACGTGCTGGTGCGACTCCTGGCCGGCGAGGAGGTGCAGCGCGTGACGCTGCTGCCGACCGAGCTGCTGGTGCGCGGCTCCACGGTCGCGGGCGCGTGACCCCGCGCTGAGTGCGCTGACCCGTTCGCTGAGTCGCCCGGATCGGCTCCCCGCTGCGGTGTGTCGCGAGCCGATCCGGGCGACTCAGCGCTGGACGGGCTCGTCGGGGATGTCGAGCAGGTGGAAGGGACCCCGGGGGAGCAGGCCTGTGCTCCACAGCGCGACGACGGCCCAGCCGAGGTCGGCGTGCGCGACGGCGCCCTCGGGCAGGGTCCGGGTGAAGAGCGCGTAGTCGATCCCTTCGAGGGGGAGGGCGCTCACGTCCCACGCGGGCCGGTCGGCGGCCAGCTCCTGGGCCCGCGCCTCCGCCGCCACCATCGCCGCTCGCGTCCGGTCCCCGGGCAGGCCGGCGGGGATCACCGAGAGGAGGAGCGAGCCGATCGCGAGCGCGGCCGTCGCGACCGGGTCGGTGACCACTCCGTGCACCGAGCCGCGCGGCCCGAGGCGGACACCGGTCAGCCGCAGCGTGCGGACCGAGTACGAGCCGCCGTCCCGCTCGGCGCGGACCGAGAGGTCGTCGACGGGCCCGTCGTCCGTCCGCCCGCTCCCGTCGACGGACCACGGATCGGAGACGGGGATCAGCGCGCGCACGCCCTCATCCGACTCCCTGCTGCGCCGCCGGTCAAGAGGCGCAGCTCGTGGACCGGCGCTGAGGTGCCCGGATCGGCCGGCCGCTCCGGTGTGTCACGAGCAGATCCGGGCACCTCAGTGCGGAGGTGCGGATGCGTGGAGGCCCGCAGGCGCGGCTCAGAACTCCTCGTAGTTGTAGGGCTCCGGGTCCTCGTCGATCACGGGGCGCGCGATCGTGGCGCGGTTGCTCTTGATGCGGGAGCGGATGTCCTCGACGGCGGCCTCGACGGCGCCGGTGGTCGACTCCTCGTCCTTGATGGAGACCTCGACGGGGACGGCGACGAGCTCGCTGCTCGCGTCGAGCGTCATCTTCGCCTCGATGAGCTCGCCGTCCTCGGTGAACGCCGGGACCGTGACCGCTTCGGAGTGCTCCTGGCGGTCGATCGCGGTCACCAGGTCGAGGAGGGCCTCGGTCACGGCGTCGGTCGTCACGAAGCTCTTGGAGGCGTAGGTCAGCTGCTGCATGCCTCCACTCTCCCGAACGGGAGCGCCCCTCGCGCGGGGTTGCGCCTCGTCGGCCCAGCCCGTAGCGGAGGGGCAGCACGACCGGCGCGGGCGCGAGGAGTCAACCCTCTAGGCCGCGATCCGGGCGTCCGCTTCCCTGGTGGCGGGGCCTCGGGAGGAGGCGCGGGGGTCTCGGGATCCCGGGGCCCCGGCACTCGATCGGGAGGGGACCGGATGCGGCGTCGGGGACTCCGCGGCGACAGGGCGTTCCAGGGCGCCTTCCTGATCGGAGTCGGCCTCCTGGCGGCCGTCGACGAGATCGTCTTCCACCAGATCCTCGCCTGGCACCACTTCTACGACCGCTCCACTCCGGCGATCGGCCTGCTCTCGGACGGGCTGCTGCACGCGGCCGAGATCCTCGCACTCGTCGGCGGCGGCTTCCTGCTCGCCGACGCCCGGCGCCGATCCGCTCTGCGTCCGCGCACGGCGTGGGCCGCGGGGCTCACGGGGGCGGGGCTGTTCCAGCTGTAGGACGGAGTCGTGGACCACAAGCTGCTCCGGGTGCACCAGGTGCGCTACGACGTCGACCTGCTGCTCTACGACTCCGCCTGGATCGCCTCGGGAGCGGTGCTGCTCGCGGCGGGGCTCCTTCTCCTGCCTCGGCGACGGCGCGCGACGGCGTGACCCCGAACGCCGACCACTCCCTGCTCGACCCGGGCCTGCTGCTCCTGGTCCCGCTGGCCGCGGCGGCGGCGCTCGGAGGGGGCGCCGCGGCACTCGAGCGGCGGCGCGGACGGCCATGGCCGCTGCACCGCACCGCCCTGCTCCTCGGCGGGCTCGCGACCGCGGCGCTCTGCTTCGCGGGTCCGCTCGCGGAGTGGTCGCACGCGGATCCGCGCGGGGCGATGCTGACGCACCTGGTCCTCGGGATGCTCGCGCCGCTCCTCCTGGTGCTCTCGGCCCCCGTCACCCTGGCCCTGCGCGCGCTCGACGTCACCGCGGCCCGACGGCTCTCGCGGCTGCTCCGGAGCCGCCCGGCCCGTCTCCTCGCCCACCCGATGACGGCGCTCCTGCTCTCGACGGGCTCCCTCTGGCTCGTGCACGCGACCGGGCTGCTCGCCGCCGCGCACGCCGACCCGCTGCTGCACCTCGCACTCGGCCTGCACTTCCTGCTCAGCGGCTGCCTGCTGACGGCGGCGCTCGCCGGAGTCGATCCGAACCCGCACCGCGCCCCGTTCGGCCTGCGCCTGGGTGTGCTCGGAGCGGGCATCGCCACGCACGGGCTGCTCGCGACCGTGCTCTACGCGGAGGCGCCGGACGAGACCGGACGCCAGGCGGCGCTCCTGCTGTTTTACGGAGGCGACCTGCTCGAGACAGCGCTCGCCGTGGTCGTCTGCGCCCGGCGCTACGCGGCGACGGCGCCCCGGCAACCCCCTCCGTGGAGCGCGCCCTGCTCCCTACGCTCGGACGCATGCTCCTCATCTTCGGGACTCGAGCCGTCGAGGACCTCCTCCGGACGCTCGTCTTCGTCTGCCGCGTCTGCGGGCAGCGCGACGAGCAGCGGATCCTCCGCCGCCGGACGCGCCTCTCGCTCTTCTTCGTCCCCGTCCTGACCGTCTCGACCCGCTACCTGCTCGAGTGCTCGCACTGCCGCACAGTGTCCCCGATCAGCAAGGAGGAGGCGCAGGGCTCCGTCCGCTGGGCCGGCAACTCCGACCAGTGACCGCCCCGAGCGGGAGGCTCCCGCGGTGCGCTCAGCGCACCGGAGCCGGCACCGCCGCGGGACGCGCGGCGACCGCGGCCGCGCGCCGCGTCGCCCAGTTGTTGAGCAGCAGCGCCGTCACGACGATGGCCGCGCCGAGCAGGGCGACGGGCCCCGGCCGGTAGCCGCCCGCCATGCTGATCGCGAAGGTCGTGACCGGGACGAGGTTCTGGAAGAGCGTGCCGTTGAGGGCGCCGAGCAGCTTGATGCCCGTGTTCCACAGCAGCACGGCGACGACTCCGGCCAGCAGGATCAGGTAGGCCAGCTGCGGCCAGGCCGCGAGCACCTCGGCACCGGTCGGCGGGTGCGCGGAGCCGGTGGCCGTCGCCACGGCGACCGCGACGGCGATCGAGGGGCAGCCGAGCGCGGTGGTGAGCGTCGAGTACCGCAGCGCCGACCAGCCGGGGAACGCCGCGGCTCCGCGCGTGTAGACGACCCAGCAGATCGCTCCGAGCAGGGCGAGCAGCTCGCCGAACCCCAGCTCGCCGTCGAGGAGGAGGGCGACGTCGCCGCGGGTGACGACGAGCGCGACTCCAGCGAGCGCGAGCAGGATGCAGCCGACGGTGGCGGCAGGAGGCAGGCGACGCGCGCCGATGCTCGCGAGCACCGCGCCGATCGCGGGCATCATCCCCATCATCAGGCTGACGTTCGGGGCCGAGGTGAACCGCAGAGCCGTGAAGGCGAGCAGGCCGAAGCCGGCGAATCCGGAGGCGCCGAGCAGTGCCAGCCGCCACCCGCGGCCGTCGAGCCGGAAGGCGCGGAGCCCTTCCGCCCGGGCGAGCAGCAGGGCGAGGACGACCGCGGCGGCGGTGTAGCGGATGAGGGTCATGAAGAAGGAGTCGACCGTCGCCGCGATGCTGTCCGCGACCGGCAGCATGCCGCCCCAGAGGATCGGCGGGATCAGGCAGAAGAGCAGACCTCGCGACCGCATGGCGCCCCTGACCCGTCGGGTGCGGCCGCCCCGGGCGGGGGCCGTCGCTCGATGGTGGACCCCGGCGGCTCGGCGCACAAGAGCGCCGCCGACCCCCGAACGGCCCGCCGCGGGGCCGAGCGGACAGGGGTGCGCCGGGTGTGGAGGAGGCTCAGCGAGGCGAGGATCAACTACGACGAAGACAAAGAAGCCGCAAGGACCTTGTTCGGCCCCTTTAGGGTGACAAATTTTGCTTGCTTCCATCATCTCCGTGCCCCTAGGTTGATCGCAGCACCCCCCGATGCTGTCCTCTGTCAGGCCCTGCTCCGATCCCCCCGTCGGACGCCGTTCCTCACTCGGGTCGCGCCCACCCCGGCGACGACCTCCGTTCCGCGCGGGCGCACATCGGCCCCCGGCCGCGGAGAGGAACAGTCATGAGCACGCAGCCCGGCCACGGCGCGGACGAGCCGACGGCTCCCCGTCGCCGGGCGACCTGGGAGGCGCACGACGAGACGGCCTCGCGCCCGCTCTCTGGACGCCGTGCCGCCCGCTCCGGGCGCGAACGGGTCTCCGCTCCGCGCCGCCTCGCGTCCGCGACGCCTGCCGGAGCGGTGACGGTTCCCGCCGCCCCGACCGCGGTGCTGGAGCGTCCGGCCGCCCCGTCCGCGGTGGTCGAGCGACCGGTCGTGCCGGCCGCTGTCCTGGAGTGTCGGGCTGCGCCGACCGCGTTTCCGGCCGCGACGGCCGCTGTCCTGGAGTATCCGGCCGCCGCGACCGCCGTCCCGGAGCGTCCGACCGCCGCGACCGCGCTCCTGGAGCGTCCGGCCGCCGCGACCGCGCTGCTCGAGCGTCCGCCGGCCCCCACTGCAGTCCTCGAGCGCACCGTGCTCCCCGCCGTCGACGCCGACCGGCTCCCTCCGGCATCCACCCCGATCGCCGGCACCCGCCCCCGCAGCGGCCGCCGCGCTTCGTCGCGCATCGGCGACCTGGTCGCCGCCCTCCCCGCCCACAACGAGGAGGCCGGGATCGCCGCGGCGATCGAGGGCCTGCGCCGGCAGACCTGGCCGCCGGACCGGATCGTCGTCATCGCCGACAACTGCACCGACGCCACGGTCGAGATCGCTCTCGCGCACGGCGCCGAGGTCTTCGTCACCGTCGGGAACAGCCACAAGAAGGCGGGCGGCCTCAACCAGTTCCTCGCCGAGGTCCTCCCGGGGCTGCAGGACGACGACCTGGTGCTCGTGCAGGACGCCGACTCCGCGCTCGACCCCGGGTTCCTCGAGATCGCCCGCGGCAGGCTGCACGGCGGCATCGGCGCGGTCGGAGGAGTGTTCCGCGGCGGCGAGGGCGGCGGCTTCGTCGGCCACCTCCAGCGCAACGAGTACGCGCGCTACGCCCGCGACGTGCGCCGCCTGAACGGGAAGTGCCTGGTCGTCACGGGCACCGCGGCCGTGCTCCAGGTCGCCGTGATGCGCCGCATCAGCGCGGCCCGCCTGGCCGGCTCCCTCCCCTCCGGAGACGGCATCGGCGGCATCTACGACACCACGGTCCTCACCGAGGACAACGAGCTCACGTTCGCGATCCGCCACCTCGGCTACGACGTGCTGAGCCCCGCCGGCTGCACCCTCGTCACCGAGGTCATGCCGACCTGGGGAGACCTGTGGCGTCAGCGCCTGCGCTGGAAGCGCGGAGCGGTCGAGAACTGCGTGCAGTACGGCTTCACGCGGGTCACGGCTCCCTACTGGGGGCGCCAGCTGCTCACGATGCTCGGCTGCATCATCACCTACGTCTACCTGGCCACGATCGTCTACGCCGTCGGCTGGGGCGAGCTGAGCCTCCAGCCGTTCTGGCTGGCCGTCACCGCGATCTTCGTCGTCGAGCGGATCGTGACGGTCCGCGACCGCGGCTGGCGGTACATGCTCGCCGCCGCGTCGATGTACGAGCTCGTCGTCGACCTGTTCCTGCAGGTCGTCCACACCAAGGCCTACCTGGATGCGCTGACACGCCGTCGGCGCGACTGGTGAAACAGAGAGAGAGACATGTACAACCACATCGGAACAGCCGCCGGAGCCGGAGTCGGTGCCGGAACGCTCGCCATGACCGGGTTCGACTCGGTCTGGCTGGCACTCGCGGCCTTCGCCCTCATCGCTGCGGGGACCGCCGTCCTGCGCATCGCTCCTCGCCGCAAGCGCGAGGTCTGAGACACGGTGGCGGGCGGGGGACAGCCCGCGCCCGTCACCGTCCCACGACCGCCGTCGCCGCGGAGGTCCGGCTCGCGGTGGAGTAGCCGGTCTTCGTCCCGGTGACGGTCAGCGTGATCCGCTTCCCCGCCTGAGCCTTCGTGAGCGTGAACCGCGGCGACGTCGCTCCCGCGATGGCCGCGCCGTCCGCCTTCCACCGGTAGGTGAGGTTGACGGGAGTCGGCGTCCACGGACCCGGGGCTGCCGTGAGCACCGCTCCGACTCGGGCCGTGCCCGTGACGGTCGGCGTCGCGGTGCCGAGGGTGCCGGCGGCGACCGGTGCGGTCGGCTGCGAGGTCGTCGGGCCGGAGCCGTCGGCGGCGCTCACCGTCACGGTCACCCGCTTGCCGACCGCGGAGGAGGGGACCACGAGATCCGGACCCGTCACACCCGCGATGTCGACGCCTCCCGCCGCCCAGCGGTGCATGAGCGGTCCCGTCAGACCGGCGGAGGAGGACAGTGTCGCGCCCACCGCGGCGGTTCCGACGACGACCGGAGCCGGCGCCGCGTCGGACCGGTAGACCGCGACGTGGTCGACGAGCATCGTCCCGCCGGAGCTCTTCGGAGCGGCTGCACTGTCGCACCCGCACACGCCGTTCGGCAGGCCGCCCCCGATGGCGAGGTTCAGGATCAGCAGCACGTCGTTCGGGACCGCGGCCTGCCATGCGGCCGTCCCCACCTCCGACTCCCGCACCACGTGCCGGGTGACGCCGTCGACGAGGAACTCCACGCGCTCGTCGCCGGGCACGGTCCGGTCGAGCAGGGCGGAGTAGCGGTGGAACCCCGTCACGCAGGACGCGCAGTCCAGCATCCCGCTCGTCCGGCCGGCGGGCTCGTCGCAGGGGCCGCCGTCCGGCACTCCGCAGTGCAGCGTCTGGATCACCTGGGCGGTGCCGTTGACGGCCTCGAGCATGTCGAACTCGCCGGTCGCGGGCCAGTCGATGACGGCGTTCGCGTCCCGCCCGAGAGCCCAGAAGGCGGGCCAGTACCCGGTGGCCTGCGCGACGTCCGGCAGCTGGATCGAGGCGGTCATCAGCAGTCGGCCGCCCGCCGGCGCCGAGAACGACTTGTCGGCGGTGACGATCCGTCCGGAGGTCCATGCTCCGGCGGAGTCGCGGAGGGCGCGGATCCCCAGAGCGCCGCCGCCCGTGAGGAAGACGTTCGCCGTCGACGCGGTCGTGCGGTCGACCGCCCCGGTGCCCCAGGTGCCGACCTCGTGCTCCCACTGGCTCCCGACCGGCGCCCCCGCCGGCCCGGTGAAGTCGTCGCGCAGGAGCGTGGTCCAGCCCGGGGCGTCGGCGGGTGCCGCCGTGACGGCCTGGCCGGCGGACGAGGCGGTCGGAGTCGTGGACGCCGGTGCGAGGGCGGCGACCGCCTGCGGGGGTGTCGCCGCCAGCACTCCGAGGCACAGGGCCGCGAGGGCGAGGGCGAGTCGCGGCCGGTCGAGGAGTCGTGAAGGCATGGCGAGTCCTCTGCGTCGAAGGGGCGCGCAGCTGCACGCGCCTCGACGCTAGTGAGGAGTACTCGCTCTCCCCCCACCCTCCAGGCGGGGTGATCTCCGGCACGAAAGCTCACGACCGGGCTCGGCCGGGCCGGGTCCAGGGTGCTGGCAGAGGGGCGGCCGCCGTCGCCTCCGATCGCCCGTTCGAAGGAGAACGCCATGCACCGTCGTCTCACGGCCACGCTCGCCGCGATCGCCCTCGCCCTCGGAGGGGCCGTCGCCGTCGCTACCCCCGCCTCCGCCGGGTAGCTCGTCTACCAGAACGGCGGCCCGGGCAACTGCTACGAGGTCCGCTCGCAGCGCGACTCCCTGGGTCGCGCGCAGGTCACGGCGTGGTGGCACTGCGACCAGGCGAGCAACGTCAAGGTCATCTGGAAGAACGGCCCGGACAGCGGCTGCAACACGATGAGCGTCATCAACCGCAAGTTCAGCGACAGCTCGGGAGTCGCGTCCCGCTTCGACCGCCTCGTCTCCTGCTGACCCGGACGGGCTGCCCCTGATCCCTTCCGCGAGACGCCACCTCGGTACGCGGCACGCCGCGCGAGGTACTCGGGTTGCCTCTCGCGGGAGGGGGGCGGCGGCGGCCCCGCTCAGTGCTCGGCGCGCCCCGAATCCTCGATGAGGCGCACCTTCACGTTCACGGCGAGCGGCCCCGAGACCGACGGGTCGGCGGCGAGCAGCGCGTGCATCCGCTCGCCCACCAGCCGGAGCGTCTCGGGGGCCGGCAGTGCGGCGGACGCGGCGATGTGCGCGCTCACCGTGGTGAACCCCTCCGACCGGTCGATGTCGACCAGCACGTCGGGCTGCCGCAGGTCCAGCTTCACGGCGAGCGCGTCGGCCGCGGCCTCGACGATCGGCTGGGCGGGGTAGACCCCCGCGACGCCCTCGATGTCGCGGATCTCGGCGGTCAGCCGCTGCGAGAGCTCGGTGTCGTCGGTCATTCCCGCTCCTCCCGGTGGGGGTACACGTCGTCGACGGTCACGTCGATCGCGCCGACGGTCAGCTCGGTGTGGCGCTCGAGGGCGTAGCGGATGCGCTCGCGCAGGCGGTCGGCGGCCACGGCGACCGGCAGGCCGAACTCGAGGGCGCAGGTCACGTCGATCCGCACCACGGCGCCGGGAGCCGAGACGTCGCCGTCGAGGGTGCAGCGGCCCATGATGACGCCGCCCATCGTGTCGCCGGCGCGGCGGATCATCCCGCGCACGGCCGCCTCGGTGAGCGCCAGGCGGAGGGTCGGGTCGGGGTGGCGGACGGGGATGTCGCGGCCGGAGCGCACCTCGGAGCGGATCGCGTCGAGCAGGCCGGCGATCCAGACCTCGTCGCGGTCGGGCTCGCGGTCGGCCTCCTGCCGCAGCGCCCGCGCCGAGAGCTCGGTGAGGCGGGTGAGGTTCGCGAGAGCGAGCCGG
Organism: Rathayibacter sp. AY2B9; assembly: GCF_002931595.1. Lineage (NCBI taxonomy): Bacteria > Bacillati > Actinomycetota > Actinomycetes > Micrococcales > Microbacteriaceae > Rathayibacter > Rathayibacter sp. AY2B9. The sequence goes on along the minus strand of NZ_PSUB01000008.1, from coordinate 161,625 downwards.
CACGCGGCGGAGTTCTCGATCGAGGGGTCGCGCGGCTCGCGGCCGCGGTCGAGGTACTCGCCCAGCTCCTCGAGCGTGTGGCCGTCGAGGTCGTCCTCGGGCACGGCGGCGTCGTCGGTCATCGCCATGCCTCCAATTCGTGGAGCAGGAATCGACGGGCCCGGGCGAGGAGGCCGCGGACCGTCGAGACGGGGAGTTCGAGAGCGTCGGCGATCTCCTGGTAGCTGTAGCCGGCGGTCTCGCGGAGTAGCCAACAGCGTCGCTGATCAGCAGGCAATCGGTCCAGCGCTTCCCAGACCGCGTCCAGCTGGAGTCGTGCCTCGACGATGCGCTCGGGGGAGTGCTCGGGCGGCGCGGGCGGATCCCAGTCGTCGATGTCGTCGTGGCGGCGGCGGACGCGGATCCGGTCGATGGCCTTGTGGGTGACGATGCGCATCAGCCAGTTGCGGATGTGCGCCGGGCTGTCGAGATCGGCCAGACGCCGCCAGCCGGTGAGGAACGCCTCCTGCACCACGTCCTCGGACTCCGCCTCGGAGCCGAGGAGCTTCGCGGCGTAGACGCGCATGAGGGCGCCGTGGCGGCGGGCGAGCTGCTCGAACGCCTGCACGTCGCCGTCGACGGCGCGCGCGGCGAGGGTCGCGTCGGACGCGTTCAGGAGGGGGTCGTCGTCGATGAGCGCCTCCTCCGCGGTCCCGCGCGCGGTGTCCCCGCGCGCCGATGCCCTCAGTGTGGGGCGCCGTCCGGCATGACTACCAGCCTTGACAACGGGCCGCCGAATCCGTTGGCCGGATTGCGAGTGCCGCCGATGGGGGACGTCTCGAGACGGGATTCGTGACATTCCGGCTCCTCGACACGTCTTGATTCCGTACCCCTCGTGCGTCCCCCCGAGCGCACGGACCCCGAACCCGGAAGAAGTCCCCATGCACTGCTCCCTCCGCCGCCGCCCCGGGCGGACGTCATGAGCGAGTCGACCTTCACCCTCGGCAGCCCGTTCGCGGGCGACGAGCGGGCCGACCGGCGCTACGAAGCCTCCGGCGACGATCCGTCCGCCGCGTCCGCCGTCTACTCCGAGGCGTACGGCGGAGGCGAGTTCCGCGTCGCTCCGTTGCAGCGCGGCTTCTCCTACCGCTACGCCGTCCGCGGCAGCGACCGGGTGACCCTGCGCACCTCCGACTGCTCCGGCGCCCTCACCGGCCAGGTCCCCCACCTGAAGGAGTACGTCGTCGGCTGGTTCCGCGCCGGAGGCGGACGCCTGAACCTGCCGCCGTTCACCCGGACCGGCGCGCTCTCAGCCCCGTTCCTGTTCCCCGCGGAGCGCCAGTTCGGGCTCGAGTTCGAGCCGCACCGGCAGAACCTCATCCACTTCGCCCAAGGGTTCCTCGAGGACGTCGCGACCGAGACGCACGCCGGCCCCCGCCAGCCCGTCTCCTTCGACCACGGGGCGGACGCCGACCCCGGCGTCCTCGCCCGCTGGCGCGCCGCGGTGACGGAGGCGAGCGCCGCGCTCGCGACGGCCGCGATCACTCCGCTCGTGCGCTTCACCGCCGAGCTCGACCTCGCCCGGGTGCTGCTCCTGCTGTTCCCGTGGCGCGCGTGGGACGTACCGGCCGTGCTGCGGCGCCCGTCCGCCTCCCGCACCCGGGTGGCGCTCGACTTCCTCCAGCACCACGCCCACGAGCCGATCACTCCGGCCGACGCCGCCCGCGCGGCCGGACTGCACACCCGCACGCTGCAGCAGGCGACGAAGCGGCACCTCGGAGTGTCGCCGTCGGTCTACCTGCGAGACGTGCGGCTGGACCGCGCCCACTCCGACCTGGTCGCCGGCGACCCCTGCTCGACCACTGTCGCCGCGGTCGCCCGAGAGTGGGGCTTCGGCAACCTCGGCCGCTTCGCGAGCGCGTACCAGGTGCGCTTCGACGAGAAGCCGAGCCACACGCTGCGCCGCTGACGCGCAGCCCCGGCGAGCCCGAGGGCCCGGACCGTCTCAGGACGGTGCCGGGAACTCGTCGTCTCCGGGTGCGTCCCGAGGGGCCGTTTCGGAGGATGCTTCATCGTGTCCTCCGACCGGTCTTCCGGACACGGACCTCGTGACACTCGGCGCCGGCTCAGCCCGGCTGATGCACGTGGATGTCGCTGCTCGACGTCACGCCGTTGAACTCGAGATACAGCTGCCCCTCGACGACCGACACGGTCAGCGTGTTGCGGCGCTCGAGTACCGCGACCGCGGCATCCAGGAACCCCTGGTCGAAGCTCTGCACGGTGATCTGCTCGAGCTGGTGGACGCGCTTGCCGGACCACGCCGCGATCACCTTCTCCGGGTTGCGATGCGTGTAGACCGTCGTGCGGTCGGCCAGCTTGCTCCCGAAGTGCAGTCGCTCGGCGTCCGGCGCGCCCACCTCGATCCACGTGGTCAGCCTGCCGGTGAGATCGCGGACCAGCACCGCCGGCTCGGTCGCTGTCGACGAGATCCCCTCGCTGAAGGTGATCCCCTCCACGTATTCGAGGCAGTACGCGAGCACGCGCGTCATCATGTACGCGTCGGTCTCGGAGGGGTGCCGAGCGGCCCGCAACGTGATGTCCTCGTAGACGCCGCGGTCCACATCAGCCAGCTGTATCGCGAAGTTGTACATCACTGCGCCGGCTGCCACGTGTGCGAGCTTATGTCCTCTCGCTCATCGAGGAGCGCGAGGCTTCTCCGGCGCCGGTGGGGGCATCAGGTTCGCGCGCCTACTGGGGGGCGCCTCCGCGACCAGGAGCTCGAGGCCTGGCTCGGGGTCAGCCGGACGCCGATCCGGGAGGCGCTGCTCCGGCTGGCCCGCGTCGGCCTCGTCTCGGCCAAGCCCGGCCGGGCGACGATCGTGACCCCCGCCACGGCCGAGAGCATCAGCGACGCCCAGCAGATCGCCGCCGCCATGCACGAGCTCGCCACGCGCCTCGCCGGCCCGGCCGTCACTCCGGAAGCGCTCGCCGCGATGGAGTCAGCGAACGACGACTTCGCGCGGGCGCTGGCGGAGGGCGACGTCGAGCTGGCGCTGCGCTCCGACGACGCGTTCCACGCGGTGCTCACCGGGCTCAGCGGCAACGGGATGATCGAGGACGTGCTCGAGCAGGCCACTCCGCTCATCCGCCGTGCCGAGCGCCAGCGCTTCGCCTCCCTCGCGGCCCGCGGATCCGTGGAGCAGCACCGCGCGATCGTGGATTCCCTCCGCGCGGGCGACACCGACGGCGCCGCCCGCCTCAGCCGGGAGAGCTGGATGACGCTCGACCGTCACCTGCACGAGGCCTGACGCGTTGCTCCTCCGCGGGGAGGAGCCCGCGCTCGGTCATACGCGAGGCCGACGCGATCGCATCCGCGACGAACCGCTCGGTCAGCTCGGCATACCCTCGCCCGCGCGCTCCGCATCCGTCCCGAGAGCTGAGCGCCGCCTTCCCCGCGCCTCCGCCGCCGGGATGCGGGTCGAGGCGGGTGCCGGGCGCGGCGCGGAACGACGGACGGCCGACGCGCGGGCGGCCGGAGCGCTCTGGAACACTCGAGCGAGGGGCGGGGGCTCCGGAGCGGGGGAGCCGTGGCGTCACGCTTCGTCGAGCTCGACGGTCTGCGCGGCCTCGCCGCCCTCGGCGTGGTCGTCTACCACTTCACCACCGCGTTCTCGCTCGATCATCCCGATGCACCGCCGGGATCCTTCGCGCTCCCGTTCGGCGAGTTCGGCGTCCAGCTCTTCTTCGTCATCAGCGGTTTCGTGATCCTGATGTCCGCGGACCGCGCGCGGCGGCCGTCGGACTTCGCGATCTCCCGCGTCAGCCGCCTCTACCCGGCCTATTGGATCGCGGTGGTCGTCTCGATCGTCGTCGGCGCTCTCGCCCGCGTCCCCGGCACCGACCTCACGCCGCTGGAGCTGCTGCTCAACTTCACGATGGTGCAGCGGCTGCTGCTGGTGCCCAACGTGAACGGCGCGTTCTGGACGCTGGCCGTCGAGATGCAGTTCTACCTGCTGGTGCTGCTCGTGCTCGTCCTCACGAAGTGCCGGTTCACGGATCGGCTGGTCCGCGTGCTGGTGGTCGTCTGGCTCGGCGTCGCCGCGACCGCCTCCGTCGCCGCCCACCTCGTCTCGGGAGGCGTCGACGTCGTCTCGGCGCCGGTCGCCGTCCGGGTCCTGGCGAACCTGACGCTGGCCGAGTACGGACCCCTCTTCTGCGTCGGAATGCTGCTGTTCCTCTCGCGACGGCAGGGGCGCTTCGAGCTCCTCGCCGTGCCGGCGGCTCTGATCGCGGCCCTGAACGCCCAGCTCCTCCACGGCGGGCCGGACGGAGCGGTCGTCCTCGGCGTCTGCGCGGCCGTCACGGTCGTCGCGATGCGGCGCCGGACCGCCGTGCTGAGATGGGCGCCGCTGCTCTGGCTCGGGCGGATCAGCTACTCGCTCTACATCCTCCATCTGGTCGTGGGCAGCGCGATCGTCAGCGCGCTCTGGCCGCTGATCGGCCGCGACGGAGCAGGACTCGTCGCCTTCGTCGTCGTCCTCCTGCTGTCCTGGGGCCTCAACGCGGTCGCCGAGGAGCGGTGGAGCCCCGCCTGGCGCCGCGCCCTCACCCGCCGGCGCGACCGCCGGCTCCCGGCGGGGACGGCGACCGCGGCCTGACGCGGCTGTGCACTCCGCTGGCCGCTCAGCGAGTACGCCGCCGAGGCCTGTGGACGCCGGTAGCCGCGAAACGCATCTCCGCTCGACGTTCCCTGCACCTTGGCTGAGCCACCGGGACGTCCGGGCCCCGGGCCACGTCTTCATCATGTGCCACGGATCGTGAGCACCGCGGCCCCGGCCACGACCTCTGACCATCTGGAGAAGATCATGACCAACGTCACCCCCACCAGCCTCGCCAACGCCTCCTCGGCCAAGCACGGCACCGCCACCTCGGCCGGCAAGAACACGATCGCCGACGGCGTCGTCGAGAAGGTCGCCGGCATCGCGGCCCGCGAGGTCCCCGGCGTGCACGACCTGGGCAACGGCGCCGCCCGCGCCATCGGCGCCATCCGCAACGCGATCAACGCGCAGGACCGCGGCCAGGGCATCTCCGTCGAGGTCGGCGAGAAGCAGGTCGCCGCCGACATCACCGTCGTCGCCGAGTACCCCGTCGCGCTGCAGAAGCTCGCCGACAGCATCCGCTCCGCCGTCTCCGAGGCCATCTCCTCGGTCGTCGGCATGGAGGTCGCCGAGGTGAACGTCACCATCTCCGACGTCTTCATCCCCTCGGACGACAAGGACGACGAGACCGAGAGCCGCGTCAAGTGACTCCGTCCCACATCGGCCTGGTCCTCGGCGCGGTCCTCGCGCTGACCGCCCTCGTCTTCGGCTTCTGGGCGCTCCTCTGGGTCGCGCTCGCCATGGCGATCGGCTACGGCGTCGGGCGGGTCGTCGAGGGCAAGCTCGACCTGCGCTCCCTCGGCGACACCCTCCGCGGGCGGCGGTCCTCGTGACCGCGGCGGTGATGGCCGACGAGGCCAGCCACGGCCGCACGACGATCAGCTCGCGCGCCGTGCGCCGAGTCGTGTCGGCCGTCACCGCGGAGGCGCTGGACGTGAACCCGTCCGACGTGTCCGTCGAGCTCGACGACGAGGGAGGACGCCTCCACGTCGTCGCGCACGCCCCCATCCACGTCACGCCCCTGGGCGAGACGGGCCGCCGCTCCTCCGGGACGCTGCTGGACCGACTCAGCCGGGCGCAGACGACCATCCGCTCGCGCTGCCTCGAACTGACGGGCTCCACGATCGGCCGGGTCGACCTCCGGATCACCGGTGCCGACCTCCGAGAACGAAGGAGGGTGTCGTGACGACTCCCACCACTGCCGGCCGGGCGCTCTACCCGCGCCTGGTGCGGCGCGAGACGCACTCGTCCCGCTCCGGATCGGCGATCGTCCTCGCCGTCCTGCTCATCCTCCTGTTCGCGTGGCTGGGCACGGAGGCGGTCCTCGCCGTCCTCGGCCAGCCCGCGCTGCTCGTGGCCCCGCAGGACGGAGCGTCCTCGCTGCTCAACGCGGCCGCGGCGCCCATCGCGCTGACCGCCGCCGCCGGCGCCGTGCTCGCTCTGATCGGGCTCGTCCTGATCGTCGTGTCGCTCAAGCCCGGCCGTCGCGGCCGTCGCGCCGTCAGCACCGACCGCACCGCGGCGATCGTCGACGACCGCGTCATCGCGCAGGCCGTCGCCCGCACCGCCGGCTACGCCGGTGACGTCGACCCCGACAACGTGTCGGTGTCGGTCGGATCCCGCGTCGTCGACGTGACGGTCTCCCGCACCTCCGGCCGCAGCATCGACGTCACGCCGATCCGCGAGGCCGTCGACGCCGAGCTCGCCACGTTCGACTGCACCCCGCGCCTGCGCTCCAAGGTGCGCCTGTCCGAGAAGGGAACGGTCCGCTGATGACCACCACGAACCGATTCCTCAACCGGCTGCTCCTGTTCGTCGTGGGCCTCGTCCTCCTCCTCGCCGGCGGCGCCGTCGCGGTGGGGTCGCTGCTCCCGCAGGTGCAGGAGAACGTGTCCACCGCCGCGCAGGACGCGGCCGACCCCACGAGCCAGGCCCTCTCGGGCGGCACCCCGTGGATCCTCTGGGCCATCGCGGTCGTCGCGCTCGTCCTCATCCTGCTGCTGGTGCGCTTCATCGTGCGCCAGGGCCGCGGCCGCACCTCCACGCTGCTGCGCGTCGGCTCCGGAGAGGGAGCGGGGACGCCCACCGGCGGCTCCGTCACCATCGACGCGAAGGTCGCCGAGCAGGTCCTCGAGGAGGCCCTGTCGCAGGAGCCGTCCATCGTCGCGGTCGACGTGACCGCGTTCGAGATCAAGCACCAGAAGGTGCTGCGCGTCACCGCGCACACCCGCCGCGGCGCCTCGCCCGCCCGCACCCGGCAGACGGTCGACCAGGCCGTCCGCCAGTGGGACGCCCTGCTCGGCGAGGAGACGCCCGTCGTCATCCAGATCGTCAGCGGTCTGCGGACGAAGATGAGCGGCACCGCCCGCGTGCAGTAGCCGCCGGCACCACCGTCCGGCCCTCCCGATCGGGAGGGCCGGAGAGCCCCGCTCAGGCGGGATGGAAGTCTTTCTGAAGGAGCACCCCATGTCCGATCCGATGGAGCCCGGCACCGTCGAGCGCATCCGCACCGATGAGCAGCCGACCCCGAACGAGCAGAGCCGGCGCGAGTCCGCCCGCCGCGACGGGAAGCCGTCCGAGCCCGAGTCGACCGAGAGCCGGGTCGCGACCGCCGCCGGCGAGAGCGCCCAGCGCGTGTCCGGCGTCCACCACCTCGGTGGAGCCGTCGCCCGTGGCCTCGACCGCGCCTCCCGCCGCGTGCTGGGCACCAGCACCGTCCCCGGAGTCACGGTCTCGAAGGCCGACGGCGTCACCACCGTCGACATCGACCTCGTCGTCGAGTACCCCCACCCCGTCCGCGAGGTCCTGGACGCCGTGCGCGATCAGGTGCAGCGCGTGGCGGAGCCGGTCGCCGGCGGCCACGTCGTCGTCAACGTCGAGGCGACCGACGTCCACGGCCCGTTCGACCCGATCGAGAAGCCGGAGGAGGACGAGGAGCCGCTCGTCGACACCGCCAAGCGCGCCGCGTCCGACGCCCGCGACTCCGCCGTGGAGGCCGCCGGGAACGCTCGCGACGCCGTCTCCGGTGCCGTCGACTCCGCCCGCGGACGCCTGGCGGACGCCGCCGACGACGCCGCTGACGCGATGGAGCGCGCGGCCGACGAGCGCGACGAGCGCGCAGCCGCCCAGAAGACGGCCGACGACGAGCGCGCCGCCGAGCGCGACGAGGACGACCCCCGCGTCGAGACGCACGCGGCCCCGGCCGTCGTCGAGACCGCGGAGTTCGTGGTCCGCGTCCAGGTCGAGCCGGTCGACGACGACGGCGACCCCCGCACCGCGACCGTCGAGGTCGCTCCGGCGGAGGAGTCCGAGCACGTCGAGCGCGACGAGGCCGCGGCCGATCGCGACGACGCGTCCGACGACGCCGACGCCCACCGCTCCGAGGACGACCGCGCGTCGTCCACCGCCGGTCGGGAGTAGTCCCGTGCGCACCCGCTCGTACGGCGCGCGACGCAAGCCGCGTGCGGCCTGGATCGCGCTCGGCACGGGCGTCGTGCTCTCGTTCGTGGTCGTCGTCGCCGTGCTGCTGCCCGTCCTCGGGCTGATCGGCGCGGCCGACGGCACCACGGCCGGGGCGCTCGACGTCCCGGTCGGCGCGATCGTCCTCTCGATCGTCCTCAGCTACGCGGTCGGCCTGGCCTGCCTCGCCGTCGCGTTCCTCTCCCGCAACGCGGCCCTCGCCTGGGTCGCCGCGGTGGCCGCCGTGATCGCGACGCTCATCGGCTCGATCTGGCCGCTCGTCGCCACCGGATTCGCCAGCGTCGACCAGGCGAAGGACGTCATCCCCTTCATCCAGGACCTGATCGCCCGGGTCCGGGGGTAGCGTCGGGGCGATGAGCTCCGACTACCTCCGCGCCTACGACGACCAGCTCCGCTCCGACGCCGAGACCCCGAGCGCCGTCTCCGTGACGCGCGAGGGGCCTCTGCGTCTGGTGACCTTCGCCGGCGGACGCGGCTTCGTCACCTACCGCGACCTCGCCGGCGCCTCCTCCGCGGAGATCGCCCGCCTGGTCGCCGCGGCCTGCGCGCACTTCGACGCCGATCCCGGCATCACCCGCGTCGAGTGGAAGACCCGCAGCCACGACGAGGCCCCCGGCCTGCACGACGCCCTCGTCGCGAACGGCTTCGCGCCGGACGAGGCCGAGTCGATCATGATCGGCCCGGTCGAGGCGCTGCTCTCGGACCGGCCGGTCCCGGAGGGGGTCGTGCTGCGGCGGGTCGTCGACGAGCCGGACGTCCGCGCGTTCAGCGCCATGATCGACGCCGCCTTCGAGGAGGAGGTCGACGTGTCGATCGCCGATTCGCTCGTCGCCCGCCTGGCGCGCGGCGACGGCATGGAGCTGTGGGTCGCCGAGGTCGACGGGCGGATGGCGTCCGGCGGCCGGCTCGAGCCTGTCCCGGGCACCGCCTTCGCCGGCATCTGGGGCGGAGCGACGCTGCCGGAGTACCGCGGACGCGGGCTCTACGGCCTGGTCACGGCCGCCCGCGCCGCCTCCGCACAGGCACTCGGGAAGACCCTCGTGCACAGCGACTCGACCGGGTACTCGCGGCCCATCCTGGAGCGCGCGGGCCTGGTCCGGGTGTCGACGACGACTCCGTACCGTCGACGTCGTCCGTAATCCGCGCTCCGTGGGTTCGCGGGGATCCCGAGACGCGCGCTGAGCGCGCTACTCGATCAGCACGGCGGGGACCCTTGCTGGTCGAGTAGCGGCGCAACGGCGGATCGAGACCCGCCCCTTCGAGCGTGGGGGATCTCGATACGCGCGCTACTCAATCAGCGTGGAGGCCTGGTGAGACCCGCCCGATCGTGCGCGCGCTGCTCCGATCAGCTCGGGGACGTGATCTCGAGCGCGATGTTGTCGGGGTCGCGGAACTCGAGGAGGCTCATGCCGCCGGCGTCCTTGATCGGCTCGTGGGCGATGCCGAGGTCGTCGAGCACGGCCGCGGCCGCCTTCAGCGCGTCGAGGTCGGGGACGGTGAAGCTGACGTGGTCGAGCCCGACCCGGTCCTCGTCGAAGCGGTCGTCGCCGGGCGCGACGGGGCGCAGGCCGAGCAGTCCGCCCGGGAACTGGTAGATCACGCCGCCGAACACGAACGCCAGCTGCTCCTTCTCCTCCGGCGACGCGTCGGCCGGCGGCGCCTCGAAGGCGACGTCGAAGCCGAAGACGGAGTCGTAGAAGGGGCGCGAGACGGCGATGTCGCGGACGGTGAGTCGGACGTGGTTGTAGTCGACAGCGGGGATCGGCACAGGGGTTCCTCTCGGCGGGGCGGGCGGAGTGCCCGTCTCCAGTTGTTCGGAGGCGGCGGGCCGCCGGTTCGGGGCTGGCGCCGCCTCCGAGGATCGGGTAGCGCGTCAGTCCAGCTCGGTCGGGCGCGCCGGCTCGGCCAGCAGGGCGCGCGCCGCCATCCCGATCACCGCGCTGTAGGTGGGGTAGGCGAAGCGGACGTTCGCGAGGGTCGCGAGGTCGACTCCGGCCGCCATCGCCGTGGTCACCGACTGCACGACCTCGATCGCGTTCTCGCCGACCGCGTGCGCGCCGAGCAGCAGCTCGCGGCGCCGGTCGGCGATCAGCGTGAGGAACCCGTTCTCGCGGTCGTCGATGACGGCGCGGTCCAAATTGGAGAACGGCACCGAGGCGACGACGCACTGCGGGTCGCGCTCGCGGGCCTGCTCCTGCGTGAAGCCGACGCCCGCGTAGTCCGGGTCCGTGAATCCGCCTGCGGGCAGGAGGAACTGGGGCGTGCGCCGGTTCGCGCCGAGCACCGCGTTCTCGGCGGCGGCCTCCGCCTCGAACTGCGCCGCCTGGACGAGCATGTCGCGCCCGTTCGCGTCGCCGACCGCGAAGATGTGCGGCACCACCGTGCGGAAGTACTGGTCGGCGGGGATCGCCGAGCGGACGACCTCGATGCCCGCGTTCTCGAGTCCGAGGTCCTCGACGTCGGCGGGCCAGCCGGTGGCCATGATCACCGCGTCGACCTCGGCCGTGCGGTCCTCGCCGCCCTCGCGCCACGCGATCGCGAGCGAGCCGTCGTCCTGCCGCTCGATGCCCGACACCGTCTCGATCCCTGTGCGGACGCGGACGCCCTGGCGCTCGAAGGCGGCGCCGACGTGCTCGGAGATGCTGGAGTCGGAGGTCATCAGGATCCGCGGGGCGACGTCGAGGAGCGTCACCTCCGAGCCGAAGGCGTTGAAGACGGTGACGAGCTGGGCGCCCGTGTTGCCGCCGCCGATCACGGCGACGCGGCGCGGCAGCTCGGTCAGCCCGAGCACGTCCTCCGGCACGGTCGCGAGCTCGGCGCCCGGGATCGGCAGCCGCCGCGAGTGCCCGCCGACGCAGACCATGATCGAGCGCGCGCGGATCCGCCGCCCGCTGTCGAGCACGAGGGTGCTCTCGTCGACGAAACGGGCGCGGCCCTCGTGGATCAGGTCGACCCCCGCCTCCTCGAACCGCTGCGCCTCGCGCTTGATCGAGCGCACCAGGTCGACGCGCTCGTGCACGTGGCGCACGGTCGCGGCCCAGTCGAGGACGGGAGTGCCGATCTCGATCCCGTAGTCGCCGGCGGAGCGGGTCTCGCGCATCATCCGCGCCGTCTTCGCCAGGACGCGGGTGGGCACGCATCCGGTGTTGACGCAGGTGCCGCCGACGCGCGCGGCCTCGAGCACGACGACGCGCGCTCCCAGCTCCGCGGCGCGGAGGGCGGCGGCCGTCCCCGCGGGTCCTGCGCCGATGACGGCGACGTCGTACTCGGCCTGCTCGGGAGTGCTGTCGGGCACGGGGACCTCCGGTTCTGGGTGTGCTCCGATCCTGCCGCTCCGCGCCCGGCAGCACCCGGCCTTGACAGCCCGCCCGCGGACCGGCGCCGCGGGCGTCCCGACGCTGAACATCGGCCGAGGACGGTTGCCCGGCGGGCGCCCGGCACGGTGGGATGACCGGGTGGGCTGCGGCGGGGGACTCGAGCGGAAGGCGCTCCGATGAGCGCCCGCACCTTCGGGGTGGAGGAGGAGTACCTCCTCGTCGACGCCGGTACGTTCCTCCCGACGCCCGCGGCGCCGCTGCTGCTCGGCTCCGTGCGCGGCTCCGTGGCGGTCGCCCTGGCCGCCGAGCTCAAGGCGGAGCAGATCGAGGCGGTCGGCTCGCCCGCCCGCACGTACGACGCGCTGCTGGCCGGACTGCGCGAGGGCCGCCGCCTGGCCGACGACTCCGCCCGCGAGGTCGGTGCCCGCGCCGTCGCGGTCGCGACCAGCCCCGCCGCGTTCGAGCCGCACCTCTCGGCCGACGAGCGCTACGACCGGATGGCCGAGCGCTTCGGCCTCGTCGCCCGCGAGCAGTTCACCTGCGGCCTGCACGTCCATGTCGGGATCGGGTCGCCGGAGGAGGGGATCGCGGTCCTCGACCGGCTGCGCGGCTGGCTGCCCGCCCTCCTCGCCCTGAGCACCAACTCCCCGCTGAGCGCCGGCGTCGACACCGGGTTCGCCAGCTGGCGCTACCAGTCCTGGGGGCGCTGGCCCACCGCCGGCCCGGTCGGGATCTGGGGCGACGTCGAGCAGTACCGGAGCGTCGTCGCCTCCCTCACCTCCTGCGGCGTGCTGCTGGACGAGGGCATGCTCTACTTCGACGCCCGTCTCTCCCGTGCGCACCCGACCGTCGAGGTGCGCATCGCCGACGTCCCGCTGCACGCCGAGGACTCGGCGCTGATCGCCGTCCTGATCCGGGCGCTCGCCGAGACGGCCGTGCGCGACGCGGGCGCCGGGGTCCCGCCCGTGCCGCTGCCGACTCCGGTGATCGCCGTCTCCTCCTGGCTGGCGAGCCGCCACGGCACGACCGGCGACCTGATCGATCCGGTCGACGGCTGCCCGGCCCCCGCCTCCGCGGTACTGGCGCGCCTGCTCGACCACGCGGGTCGGGCGCTGGCGGAGTCGGGCGACGAGGAGGTCGCGGCATGCGGCGTCGAGCGGGTCCTGGCGCGGGGCACGGGCGCCGAGCGGCAGCGCGCGGTGTGGGAGCGGACGGCGTCCGCGGCCGAGGTGATCGCGGACGCGGCGGAGGCGACGCGCGCCTAGCGGCTCACTGGTCGCAGGCTCACGGCTCGCTGGTCGCGGGCCCGGCGGTTCAGGGCTCGCTGGTCGCGGGGTCCGGTGACCCGGACTCCACCGTTCCGGACTCCTCCGCCTCGGGCTGCGGCGGCTCCGGCACCAGCTGGTAGCCGCCCTCGATCGTCCCGTCCGGGCGGAGCAGGATCTGCGTGTACACCGGGGCGCCGCTGCGGAGCGTCGTGCCGCTGACCCGGAGGGGCTCCCCGGCGAAGAACGCCTCCGAGCCGGTGCAGCCGGCGAAGAAGGACGCGTCCGGGCGCTGCACGGCGAGGCACACCGTGGTGCCGTTCGGCTCGGTGATCAGCAGGCGGTCGTTCTCGGCGGTGTCGAACCCGGAGCCGTAGACGACGGCCTCCCCGGCGAGCAGGGCGAGACCCGGCGGGACGTCGGTGGTCGGCTCCCAGCCCTCGACGAGCGCGGCGAAGCGGTCGGCGGGATCCGCGGAGGCGGTCGGCGGGGCGACGGGGTCCGCGGGCGGAGGGAGGAGGAGCGCAGTGGGGACGATCGCGCCGACCGCGGCACTGCCGACGATCGCGGCGGCGAGCACGAGGCGGCGGCGGCGGGGGTGCGGCGTCCGCGGGGCCGGCCGGTCGGGGTGCTCGGCGGGCGACTCCGCAGTCTCGGAGCCGGCGGTCGCCGACAGCGGGAGTGCGGTCGCCGGCAGGGGGGCACGCGAGCCGGTCGCCGTCCCGGGATGCGCCGCGCCCGGCTGCGCTCCGGACGGCGCGGCGCCGGTCTGAGCGCCGGATCCCGTCACTCCGGGAGGAGCGTCCTCCGCCTCCAGCTCGCCGAGCCGTCGCAGCGCCTCGCGCCGCTCGTCCCGGTCGGCGCCGTCGTCGCGGGGTCGGGCCGACAGGATCCGCTCGAGATCCCTGCGCTCATCGTCCTCGGCCTGCACTCCGTCAGTATGGCGGCGCCGGACACGGGAACGGCCCGCGACCCCCGGGACTCCGCCTTCTCAGCGGTGTCCCGGTGGCCGCGGGCCGTTCCGGTGCGGGCGTCAGCCCGACGGGTTCTCGACCGGGTCGCCCTCGGGGTCGGTGGCCGTCTCGGGGTCGACGTGCTCGGGGTCGGTGGTCTGCGGGTCCTCGGGAGTGTTCTTCTCGGTCATCGGATCCTCCTTGTCGCCGGATGCGGAACGTGCGGACAGGTTCCACGCTACGGCGGGAGCTCCGTGGAGCGCGCCCGGTTGACTCCGCCGCCCGGTGTCCGGAACCGAGGTCAGGAGCGGCGGATCCGCCCGAGCGGCCCGTCACGCTGCTTCCCGCCTCGGCTCCGGACGCCGCTCGCCTCAGCCGGCCCCTTCACCCGTGGCAGCCGCGGGCCTCCACCGCAAGGCCTGGCAGCGCTCTGTCGCGATTCGTACGCTGAACCCATCGAGCCGAGGAGCAGCAGCGCCACATGATCCGCACCACCGTCACCATCGAGGGCAAGACCTACGGGCTGTCCCAGGGGACCGACGTCGCCGAGCTGAAGCGGTCGGCGACCGAGGCGACGCAGGCCGGAGGAGGCCTCGTCGACTTCGTGATCGTGGGCAACCGCCAGGTCAGCGTCCTGATCTCGACGGGTGTTCCGGTGATCTTCGAGGAGCTCGAGGTGCCGGACGACGACCGCGACACCGGTGACGTCCACCAGCCGTGGGACGACATCGACTACCTCGACTGACCCCGTCCTCCCGGTCGCGCCGAGTCGCGGCCGGGTCCCAGACGCCTGAGGGGCGCCGCCGGCTGGACCCGGCGTCTCTCGGGCACCTCGTGCCGCGCTACTCCGCGGACTCGCTCTCGGCCAGCTCGCCCTCGACCAGCGTGCGGGCGGCCGAGGCGAGGGCCGAGCGGATGCGCTCCGCCGGCTCCTGCAGCATCGCCGCGATCGCGTCGACGTCGTGGCCGCCGGTGTGCCGGAGCAGCCAGGCCTGGCGCTCGAGCGTCGGCAGGGCGTGCAGGCGGCGGTGGAAGCCCGAGCGCAGCAGGTCGTCCTCGCGGATCGCCGGCGGGGCCTGCTCGGTGCGCTCCATCGCGGAGCCGCCGCGCTGCACGCTCGCGCGCCCGACCTCGGAGCGCATCAGGTCGAGGGCGCCCGTGTCGTCGAGTCCCTGCGGCCGTCCGCTGCGGACGGTGACCGCCGCGTGGCGGAGGGCGGCGCTCGCCGCGGAGTCCGACAGCGTGAGGCGGTAGGCGTACGCGTAGAGGCCGAAGGCGCGGTTCTCGAGGGCGCGGCCGGCGAGCAGCTCGCCCTGCTGCTGCGACTGCGTCATGCCGACGGCGGCGACGGGTCTGTCGTAGGTGGTCACGGTGACTCCTCGGCTCCGCGCGCTCCCGGTCGGGAAACGCGTCGGAGGCGATGCTAGGGAGTCGAGAACGATCGTTCTACCCTTGACATTTCAGAATCTTTTTCGATGCATGCGCATGGAAGCGCTTTCCCGACAACCGTCCTGGAAAGTGGAAGCGCTCTCACTCCCGCGCCGAGAGGATGCAGAACTCGTTGCCCTCCGGGTCGGCGAGCACGACCCAGGACTGCTCGCCCTGCCCGACGTCGGACCGCGTCGCCCCCAGGCCGACCAGCCGCGCGACCTCCGCCTCCTGGTCGTCCGGCACGAAATCCAGGTGCAGGCGGTTCTTCACGGTCTTGCGCTCGGGTACGTCGAGGAAGAGCAGGCTCGGCCCGCGGCCCGACGGGGCGAGCAGCTCGATGCCGTCCTCGTCCTCGTCCACGACGTCCCAGCCGAGCGCCTCCTGCCACCAGTGCCCGAGGGTCCGGAAGTCGGTGCAGTCGACGATGATCTCTTCGAGTCGGAGGGCCATGCACCGACGCTAATCGGCGCGGGGCGTGTCGGGGAAGTGCGTCCGGCGGGTCCGCGCGGCGCCGCGGCTCCGTCCGGACGTGTCGTCCGCGGGACGGGTGCCCGTGCCGGTTCGGCACGACGGCTGGCGGCCGGAGCGGCGGCGCGGCATCCTCGACGCGGGTGCCCCTGCGCCCGGGGACGAGGAGCAGCATGAGCACCGCACGCGAGCAGTGGGAGGCGCGCTACGCCGACTCCGATCGGATCTGGTCGGGCCGGCCGAACGCGACGCTGGTCGGGCTGGTCGGCCCGGTGCCGCCGGGCCGCGCCCTCGACCTCGGCGCCGGCGAGGGGGCGGACGCGCTGTGGCTGGCGTCGCTCGGCTGGCGCGTCACCGGGCTCGACCTCTCCGAGACGGCGTTGGGCCGGGCGCGCGCGGCCGCGGCCGAGCGGGGCGCCGATGTGGACTTCGTGCAGGCCGACCTCGCCGAGGACTGGCCGGTCGTGGGGGAGTTCGATCTGGTGACGGCGAGCTTCCTGCACTCGATGGCCGAGTTTCCGCGGATCGACGTGCTGCGGCGGGCGGCCTCCGTCGTCGCTCCCGGCGGCCGCCTCGCCGTCGTCTCGCACGCCGCGCCCCCGCCGTGGGCGAGCGGCGACGACCACCGCCACGGAGCGATGCACCTCGTCGGCCCCGAGGAGGAGCTCGCCGAGCTGGCCCTCGACCCCGCCGAGTGGACCGCGGAGCTCGTCGAGACGAGGGAGCGCGCCGTGACCGCTCCCGACGGCACGGCAGCCGTGCTCCTGGACGGCGTGATGCTCCTGCAGAGACGCGGCTGAGCAGGCGCCGCTCGAGGACCCGCGGCCGGGCTAGCGTGGTCCGCGACCCCGACCCCGCAGGAGGCGCCGATGCCGCTCGATCCGTACCTCGCCGCTCGGCTGCCCCTCCTGGCCGGCCTCGCGTATCCGCTCGACGCCGAGCAGGCCGCCCGCATGGCCGCGTTCGAGGAGGATCCGGGGCCCTGGTCGCTGCCCGAGGGGATCGACGTCGTCACGGAGACGGCGTCCGGCCCGCACGGACCGGTCCCGCTGCGCGTGTACTCGCCCGCCGCGCCCGAGCGCGCTCTGCTCTGGGTGCACGGAGGAGGGTTCGCCGCCGGGAGCATCGACATGCGCGAGTCGCACGTCGTCGCGGCGGAGCTCGCCCACCGGGCGCGGGCCCGGGTCGTCTCCGTCGACTACCGGCTCGCCGGCCCCGACGTCCGCTACCCCGTCCCGCTCGACGACGTGCACGCCGCCTGGCGGCACCTCCGCAGCACGGAGTCCGGATCCACACCCGTCGCGATCGGCGGCGCGAGCGCGGGAGCGGCCCTGGCCCTCGGCGCGGTCCTCCGCGAGCGCGACGCCGGTGCGCGGCTGCCGGAGCACGTGCTCCTGGCCTACCCCTTCGCCCACTTCCCCAACCCCGCCGTCGACGACGCGATCGCGGCCGAGCTGCGTGAGCTGCCGCCCGTCCTCCGCTTTCCTCCGTCGAGCATCGAGGGCATGGTGCGCACCTACCTCGGGCGGATCTCCGACCTCCCCGTCGAGGCGCTGCCCGGCTCCGCGCCGCTGGCGGGTCTGCCTCCGGTCACGGTTGTCGTGAACGAGTACGACGAGCTGCGGGGGTCGGCCGAGCTGCTCCTGCGCCAGCTCGCGGAGGCGGGCGTCTCCGTGACCGGGCACCTGGCCGTCGGCATGCCCCACGGGCACCTCAACCGGACGCCGGCGCTGCCCGAGGTCGACCGCTCGCTGCACCTCTTCGCGGCTCAGCTGCGCGCGATGGGCTGAGGCGCTCGGCCCCGTCCCGTCCCGCTCTGCCCCGCTCAGCTCAGGCGCGGTCCGCACCGTCCCGCTCAGGCGCGGTCGTGCAGGGTGACGTGGTAGCCGTCCGGGTCGGCGAGGGTGAAGGTGCGCCCGAACGGGCCGTCGATGGGAGCCGCGACGACGGGGTGCCCGTCGGCGACGAGCGCGTCGTGGATCTCCTGCACGCCGGTCGCGTGCAGCCAGATCGCGGCGCCCACCCCGGGGCGGGAGGCGGAGTCGAGGTCGGTGCCGGGCGCGAGGTCGCGCAGGGCGAAGGCGATCGGAGTCGTCGTGAAGACGACGGCGTGCGGCGGGCCGGCGGGCGAGCGGACCAGGCCGAGGTACTGCTCGTAGAACGCCTGGGACGCCGCGAGGTCGCGGACCTGGAGCGAGACGAAGTCGGGGCCGGTGACGGGCATGGGGTTCCTCCTCGGTTGTGTCAGCTTTCTGACACACAGGAGCGTATGTCAGAATACTGACATGAGTCAAGACGGCATCGACCTCGAGACCTCGCTCGGCTACCTCCTCAAGGAGGCGTCGAGCGCCCTGCGCGCGGCGATGGAGGCCGTGCTGCGCCCGCTCGGGATGACGGTCACCCACTACTCCTGCCTCGAGCTCCTCGCCCAGCGGCCGGGCCTCTCGAACTCGGAGCTCGCGCGGGGCGCCTTCGTCACCCGGCAGTCGATGAACGTCCTGCTGCAGACTCTGGAGCGCGACGGCGTCGTCACCCGCCCCGACGCGGCTCCCGTCGGCAAGGCGCTCCCCGCCCGACTCACCGAGCGCGGACGCCGGAGCCTCGCCGAGGCGTCCGCCGCCGTCCGCGGGGTGGAGCTGCGGATGCTGGAGGGGCTCGCGGAGGAGGAGCGGCAGGCGGCGGCGCGCCTGCTCCGCGGGATGATCCGGTCGCTGCGGGTGGACGACCGCACTTGAGGGGGCCGGCGATACGGCGTACGGGATCTTTGTCGGCGTGTTCGCGGGCGCTCTGGTGTTCCCGATCGTTCGCGGCGATGATCAGCCAGGACACAGGTGTCAGCAGAGACATTCGGAGCACCCCCTTGAGTGCGGATAACGCTTGAACGGCGCACGCGAGAACCGCCGAGGTCTCTCCCTCTTCGTCACCGTCTCGAACGAGCCGTCCGCCGACACTCTCGCGCTCGCTGCTTCCTGCCCGCGAAGGATGCGGTGGGCGCACGGGCGTCTTCGACCGCTTGTTCGATACTGATCGCCTGGGGACGGCTGCTCTCACTAGAGTCGTGGCGTGGGACGCGAGCTGCAGCTGGGTGAGGCTCTTGCGCGGGTGGAGGCTCTCGGATCGTCGCTGGTGCGGCTCACCAGTGAGCAGGCCGTCAGGGCTGAGATCCAGTCGACCGCTCAAGAACTCTGGTCACAGCTCGCCCCTCGCGATCGTGCCGCGCATCGGAAACTCGGCGCGAGGGTACTGGTAGAAGCGGCGGTCGCGTCCTGGAAGACGAACAGTCGACTCGTGGCGCTGTCGTTGCTCCGGCAACCGGTGCGTCAAGGTCCGCCTCCGCTCAGTTTCGTGGGGATGTCGGATTCCGAGGCGAGGAGTCACCTCGGGGAGCGTCACCGCGAGAAGGAGCGATCTGCCGAGGTTGTTCCGCGACCGCCCAAGCTCTTGATCATGTCCGCTGGGGAGAAACTGGCCTTCGGCTCGTTGGTCGAACCCACGACCCCGCCGAGGTCGGATGGACCGGTCTGGCACCGCGGTCCGGACTCAGGACCCGGCGGCAACTACGGCTATCCGCGGAGTCTGGCAGCATCCACGAACCAGGACCGGCCTTGGAGAGAGGCTGAGCGGGAGGTCTGGCGCTGGCTGATCCGCCAAGGCGTTGCACGTGCCCGGTTGGGACGCGGATCCAGGGACGGAGGGATCGATATCGAGTCCGTCGATCTCATCGTGCAGGTGAAGTATCAGACGCGACCGATTTCCGAACCCGCGGTGCGAGATCTGTGCGGCGCATCGATGATCGATCAGAAAAAACCAGTCATTGTTTCCAAGTCCGGCTTCACCAGGTCTGCTTTCGCGTTTGCAGATCGGTCGGGAACCGCACTCTTCCGCTACGAGCCGGATTCACCCGAACCGATGAATGCCCATGCGAAGACCCTTCTGATCCGTCTAGGTGAGAGAGCTGTGCAGTGATGGTCGCTGAGTTCGCGAGGCACGGCTGTCCAAGGTTCTCCGGATCTCCGGGCTGATGCGTCCTGAGGCCGCGCTGTTCCGCCCTCTGTAGGAACGAGGGCCGCCCGCTCGCCGGTGCGGTCGCGCTCATTGCAGCAGGAGGAGCGGTGCGCCCGCTCGACGTCGGGATCGTCGGCGGCTCGATCGGCGGACTGTTCGCCGCGGCCCTGCTCGTCCGCGACGGGCACCGCGTGACGGTCCTCGAGCGGTCGGCGACGGGCCTGTCGCGGCGGGGCGCCGGGCTGGTGGCCCAGCAGGACCTGATCGACCTCCTGCACGCGATCGGCCGCGACGACGAGGCGCGGGTCGGCGTCGTCGCGCACGAGCGGATTACCCTCGACCGCTCCGGGCGCGTGATCGGCCGCGACCCCTCCCCGCAGACGCAGGTGTCGTGGGACCACCTCTACGACTCGCTCCGCTCGCGGATCCCCGCCGACCGCTACCTCCTCGGTCACGCCGTCGCCGGGGTGCGCCCCTCGACCGGGACGGACCCGGTCGTCGTCGAGCTGCGCGACGGGAGCGGCCTGGAGTTAGATCGTCATCGGAGCCGACGGCCTCGGATCCGTCATGCGCGCGGCGGTCGCGCCCGAGGCGCCGGGGAACCGCTACGCCGGCTACTCGACCTGGCGCGGGCTGATCCCGGAGTCGGCGCTCCCCGCCCAGGCCGCGGCGACTCTCCTCGGGCGTTTCGCCTTCTACACTGCGCCCGGCGAGCACATCCTCGGCTACCTCGTCCCCGGACCCGCCGGCGAGGTGGAGCCCGGCCGCCGACGCTACAACTGGGTCTGGTACCGGCCCCTCTCCGAGGACGCCCTCCGCGGAGTGATGACGGCGTCCGGCCGTCCGCCGGAGAGCGTGTCCCTCGCGCCCGGCGATCTCGCCCACGACCTCCGCCGCCGGCTCGAGGAAGACGCGCTCGACCGCCTGCCGCCGCCCCTCGCGGCCGCCGTCCTGGCCGAGCCGCAGCCCTTCCTGCAGGCGATCGTCGACTACGTCCCGCCGCGGACGGTCCGCGGCCGGGTCGCCCTCCTCGGTGACGCCGCCGTGACGGTAAGGCCGCACACGGCCATGGGTGCGGCCAAGGCGGCGGGCGACGCGCTGGCCCTCGCCGGCTCCCTCGCGCGGCACCCGGTCGACGAGGCGCTCCAGCGCTACGAGGCCGAGCGGCTCCCCGTCGGCCGCGCCATCGCCGAGTACGGCAGGCGCCTGGGCCGCTCGATCCCGCTGCTGTCCGAGTGACCGCAGTACCGCGCTCCTGATCGATCCCGGACGTCCGCAGTGACCACCGCCTTCCCGGTGACGAGCCGCCACTGCGAGAGAGTGCGATCGAGAGCGAAGAAGAAGGATTCCGCTGGACGTCCTCAGGTGAGCCGAGGTCCGGGCCCGTCACGAGTTCATCCCCCGCCCCCGCCTGGCCGCTCCCCGCCGTCCGCCGCGCGTCCCTTGCTCCTCGACCGCGGAGACGGCACCCTCGGGTGACGGCCCACGGCGAAGGAGACGCATGGACGACGACGGACTCCTGGCTGCGCTGCTGCGGGGACGGCCGGCGACGCTGGCCGACGCGGCGGAGCTGACCCACATCGACGAGGCCGAGGTCGCTGCGGCGATCGAGCGGCTCCGCGGCCGGGGGCTCATGGGCGGCGAGGGCGAGCAGCTCGACTTCCCGGCGCCGATGGAGTGGGCGGCCGCGGCCATCGCCCGGCACACGGAGTCGGCGCGGCGGGCGGGCAGGGAGTCCCTGGACGGGATCGAGCGCGTCGTCGCGGGCCTGCCGATGCTGCTCGGCGCCTGGCGGGTCGGCGAGGACACGTCGGATCCCGTGCCGACCCTCCTCCGCCACGGGCCGCACGCCTCCGAGGACCTCTGGTTCGACCTGGTGCGCCGCGACTCCGGCTCGCTCGTGGCGGTGCTCCCGAACGTGGAGCGGTTCCTCGACCCGCCGACGGAGCGGGCGATCCGCTTCGGGCACGCGCTCGCGGCGAAGGACCGGGTGCGCGTCATCATGCCGGCCGCCGGCGCGCGCGACCCGCGGGTGCTCGCCCGGGTGGAGGCGTACCAGGCGGCGGGCGTCGAGTACCGGCTCCTCGAGAGCCCGCCGAGCTGGTTCTGGGTCGACGGCGACCACCTCGCCGTCCCGTTCGAGTGGGGCGAGACGAAGCCGACCAGCGTGCTCGGCGTGCGCCATGCGGCGCTGGCCGGGCTGGTCGAGTCGTACTTCGAGGTCCTGTGGCGGCAGGCCGCTCCGATCGGCGCCGTTGACCAGAGCTGGCTGCCGCTGCTCCGGCTGATGCGCCAGGGCGTCACGCTCGAGACCGCGTCGCACCGGCTCGGCATGAATCCGCGGACCGGCCGCCGCCGCGTGGCCGCCGCGATGGAGTACTACGGGGTGGCGACGCTCTTCGCGCTCGGCACGGCGTGGGCGGCGGACTCGCGCACCCGCGACGGCGACGCCGGTGCCGGAGAGCCGGTGCTCGACGATCCGGAGGCACTCGAGCCGGGAGCGCTGGGCGACGGCGAGATCGACCTCGCCGAGACGGTGCCGCGCGATTGAGCCCCCGCGGGACCGAGCCGTGCGGCCGACCCCTCGACGCCTTCGGGTGGCCCTGAGGAGTCGGCCGATGCGCCCGCCCGGGCACTTCTCCAGTGTCCGGACGTGACCACGACGGGGACAAGAGCCTGTAGCGGACACGTCCGCAAGAGGACACCGCACCCGGGAGCGGATCGCCGGCGCTCCCGCTCCGGGGTGGGCGCGTGCCAGGCTTGCCGCATGGATCTCGAGGTGCGGCCGGGGCTCGTCGTCCCCGCATCGGAGCTGCAGTGGCGGTTCTCGCGCTCCTCCGGGCCCGGCGGGCAGCACGTGAACACCTCCGACAGCCGCGTGCAGCTCACCTGGAGCGTCGAGGAGTCGACGGCCCTCTCGGACGAGCAGCGCTCGCGCCTGCTCGAGCGCCTCGGGCGGCGGCTCGTCTCCGGAGCGGTCACCGTCACGGTGGCGCAGGAGCGCTCGCAGCTGCGCAACCGGGAGACGGCCCTCGAGCTGCTCCGCGGGATCATCACCGCGGCCCTCGCGCCTCCCTCCGCCCCGCGGCGCCCGACCCGGCCCACGCGCGGCTCCACCCGCCGGCGGCTCGCCGCGAAGCAGCAGCGCTCCGAGACGAAGCAGCAGCGCCGGCGGCCGCCCGGCGACTGAGCGGAGCCGCGGGGTCCGCCTGGCGGTTGCGCGGGGTCGCAGGGTCCGCCCGCACACTGCGCGGCGCCGCGGACCCCGATCGCGCCGGACCCGGCTCAGGGAGTGAAGAACGCCTCGATCGCCGCGGTCAGGGCGACCAGGTCGTCCACGTGGGCGAGCTCGCGCGCCGAGTGCATCGAGAGCAGCGGCACTCCCACGTCGACCGTGGAGATGCCGAGCCGGGTCGCGGTCAGCGGGCCGATCGTCGATCCGCACGGCACCGAGTTGTTCGAGACGAACTCCTGGTACCCGACCCCGGCGCGCTCGCAGACGCCCGCCCACAGCGCCGCACCGCGCGCATCCGTCGCGTAGCGCTGCGTCGCGTTGATCTTGAGCAGCGGCCCCTTCCCGGCGACCGGCTGGTTCGCCGGGTCGTACTTCTCGGAGTAGTTGGGGTGCACCGAGTGGCCCGCATCGGCCGAGAGGCACCAGGAGGCGGCGATCGCCCGGGCGCGCTCGTCGACGCCGGCGCCGAGGGCCGTGCCGATGCGCGAGAGGACGTCCTCGAGGAACGGCCCGCTCGCTCCGGACCGGCTCGCCGAGCCGAGCTCCTCGTGGTCGAAGGCGGCGAGCACGCTGATGTGCGCGGGCGGCGCCGCGGGATCGGCGCTCGCCGCGAGGAGTGCGACGAGGCCGGCGTGCACGGAGCTGAGATCGTCCATCCGCCCGGCGGCGAGGAACATCTCGTCGAGGCCGAAGCGGCGCGGCGCCTGCGTGTCGGCGGTGAGCAGGTCGTAGCCGGCGATGTCGGAGGCGTCGTCGAGCCCGGCGTGCGCGGCGAGCAGCTGGAGCAGGTCGACCTCGGAGGCGTCGCCGACGCCGAACACGGGGACGGTGTGCTTCTGGCGGTCGAGGGTGAGTCCCTCGTTCGCCGTGCGGTCGAGGTGGATTGCGAGCTGCGGGATCCGCAGCAGCGGGCCGGTCCGGAGCAGGCGCGTCGAGCCGTCGCGGGTGACCACGCGCCCGGCCAGCTCGAGCTCGCGGTCGAGCCAGGAGTTGAGCAGCGGGCCGCCGTAGATCTCGACGCCGGCCTGCAGCCAGCCCTTCGAACCGATCGTCGGCCGGGGCTTGAGCATGAAGCCGGGGGAGTCGGTGTGGGCGCCCAGGATGCGGAAGGGCGTGGTCGCCCCGGAGCCCTCGGGCAGGTGCCAGGCGATGATCGCGCCGTCGCGGACGACGTAGTACCGGCCGGGCCCCGCGGGCCACGCCTGCGTCTCGTCCAGCCCCGTGAATCCGGCTCCCTCGAGGCGCCGTGCCGCCTCGGCGGCCGCGTGGTACGAGGAGGGGGAGGCGGTCAGGAACTCGGCGAAGTCGGCGATGTGGTCGTCACGCGTGGTCATCCCTCCAGTGAAGCACGCGGCGCGGCCGGGACGGGGAGGGTGCCGGGGGAGCCCCTGCGGCGGCCGTCACGGCCGGGCAGGGGCACCCCGGGGCGGAGGGTCAGCGCCGGGTCAGGTCGACGTCGGCCTCCGCGGCGATCGCCTTGATCAGCGCCGAGGCGTTCTCCCCGCCGAAGCCGGCGGCCATCGCCTCGTCGATGTAGTGGCGGGCCGTCGCGACGCCGGGGACGGGTGCGCCGACGCTGTCCGCGTAGGCCTGGATCAGCCCCGCGTCCTTCTGCATCAGCGCGAGGGCGAAGGACGGCGAGTAGTCGCCGGCGACAGCCTGCTCGACCCGCTGCGGGCGTCGCACTTCCCCGTTCGAGTCCGCGACGGCCGAGGACGCGGTCATCACGGACGCGGAGTTCAAGTCAGTTGCCGCGGATCTGATGAACATCCGCAGCACGATCGGGTACGTCTCGAGCAACCTCAACCAGCTCGCCCGGTTCGCGAACACGGAGAGCCGATTCCCCGACGAGGATCGCTGACTACCGCGCGGTCGTCTCTGAG
Organism: Rathayibacter sp. AY2B9; assembly: GCF_002931595.1. Classification (NCBI taxonomy): domain Bacteria; kingdom Bacillati; phylum Actinomycetota; class Actinomycetes; order Micrococcales; family Microbacteriaceae; genus Rathayibacter; species Rathayibacter sp. AY2B9. The sequence goes on along the minus strand of NZ_PSUB01000008.1, from coordinate 136,951 downwards.
TATCGGTGGCGATGAAGAGGCTGGCCGGCGCGTGATCCCGAGCGTGACCCGGGGCGGACGCATGTCCGGACTGATGAGCTACCTGCAGGGTGAGGGTCGGGCGAACGAGCACGTAGAGCCACACCTGGTCGCCGGTAACGGCGCGATCATGGCGGAGAACGGCTACGTCGAGTTGGACCGCGCAGCGGCCCTCGCGATCGCTGCCGATCTGGATGAGCCGCGCCGCGTCTTCGGGACGTCGGTCACCCGCGTCAAGGAGGTCACGGATCCGGAGACGGGCGTGTGACGTCGAAGGAGCGCGTTGACGTCGACGTGTGGCACTGCTCGCTCTCGATCAGCGCCGAGGAGGGCCAGCTCTCGGAAGAGAAGTGGGCCGAGATCTCCGAGCGGTTCGTGGAGCGGATGGGGTTCGCCGGCGCCGACATCGGCAAGGCTGATTGCCGGTGGGTGGCGGTGCGTCACGGCCTGTCGAAAAACGGTAACGACCACGTGCACATCGCCGTGTCGTTGGTGCGCGAGGACGGCACGAAGGCTTCTGTCCATCGCGACTTCTCGAAGGCGCAGACGATCACGCGGGAGCTCGAGCGGGAGTTCGAGTTGCAGCCGCTGCACGAGTCCGAGCGCGCAGGGGCGCAGCGCGGCGAGAAGCCGGCCGAGCGCGAGTCCGCGTCGCGCCGCGGCGGGACCGAGGTCGACGCGAAGCGGTTGGAGCGGAGCCTTCGAGCGGCGGCTACCGCGTCGCAGGACGAGGGCGAGCTCGTGCGTCGGATGCGCCGTGAGGGCATCGTGATCCGTCCGCGGTTCGCGGTCGGACGTGACGACGTCGTGGTCGGCTACTCCGTGGCGCTGTGCCCGGAGAAGGGCCAGCCCGTCGTGCGGCACGGAGGCGGCAGGATACCCCTCGACCTCACGCTCCCGCAGCTGCGGAAGGGATGGCCGGACCGTCCCGAGTCCGCGTCCGAAGCGGCGCAGGAGTGGCGTGCGACGTCGAAGAATCCGTGGCAGTCCCGGCCGGCGAATCCGGGGCGCGAGGAGAGCGAGATGTCTCCGAAGTTCTTCGCCATGTACGCCGAGGACATGCGCCGTCTGCATGACTACATCGCCTCCGTCGACCCGTCAGACAGGGCCACCTGGGCGCACCTCGCCCGCGAGGCGTCCGGCGAGTACGCGGCGTGGTGGCGGCGCCTGGAGCCGACGCCGGGACCGCTGGCCGAGGCGTCGCGGACGCTGGCCCGGTCGGCGCAGCCGCGGGCGGGCGAGTCGCGGCCGCGACCGGTCGCGATGCCGTCGACGGCAACGACCGCTGCGCTGATCCTGGTGCAGGCCAAGCGCGGCCAGAACGCGGCAGCGGAGGCTCTTCTGTTGAAGCAGCTCGCGCAGACCACCGCGTCGATCTTCCGTGCCGCGAAGGATGTCGGGGATCTGCACCGGTCGCAGGAGCTCGCGCGGATGATGACGCAGCGCCTGACCGTCGTCCGTGACGGCTACACCGCGCAGATCGCCGCCAACCAGGTCGCCGCGCTCCCGCCGGAGCAGCAGGCCGCGAAGCAGCGCGCAGAGCTCGCCGCGGGTCGCGGCGGGCCGGTGCCCACGCGCCTGACTCCCGCGGCGGAGCCGGCTGTACAGGTGCCGACCACGAAGACTGCCGGCACGCGTGAGCGCGACGGTTTCGAGAGATAGCGAGAGGGGACAGAGCTGATGAGCGATGGGGACAGCGTTGAGGATGAGGTCGGTCAGTCGGCGCGGGTCGCGCTGACCGTCGCGCTCCAGCTGGGCGACAAGTTCGCCCGACTGCGGGAGGACTTGGCGCGTGAGGCGCTGCGCACGAGCGAGGCCGACGCGCGCGCGCTCGCGGCCCGCTTCTCGGCTGAGCGCGACGTCGCGCGTGCGCAGATCGCTGTTGTGGATCGCCCCGACTGGTGGCAGCGCGCCGAGTTGCAGCAGGTCGCTGACGTCCTCTCCACGGCGCAGCAGTGGAAGGACCTCGACCCTGTAGCCGAACGTGCCACACAGGCCATCGCGCGTGAAGTCCAGGACCGCTACGGCGTCGACGTCGCCGACATCGCGGACAAGCTGCGCGGCGACCAGTCGGCCGACTTCTCCGCCGAGAAGGCCCTCGCTGTCGTCGCAGCCGCTGAGGCCACCGATCGGGTGCCCGAGTCCGGCCCTGCGGATCCGTTGAACGAGGTGAAGGCTCTGGCCGGCAATGACGCGGCGGTGGACGCTGCGATCGCTGAGAAGGTCCTGCAGCTCCTCACCGACGAGCAGCGCGCGGCCGTTGACGGAGGACGGGCGGAGAGCGTCGAGACAACCGTCGAAGCCGCAGCCGTCGCCGGGATGATGGACGCCGACCAGCGCCGCGCCGACGCCACGCGGGACGAGCCGACCACGCCGACCGACCAGGGCGGAGCGGAGAACGGTCAAGAGAACATCGATCAGGCGGCCGCGCTCGAGCTGAACGCTCGCGAGTACGAGGCGCAGGCCGAGGAAGGCGGAACCTCCGAGCAGACGCCCGACCAGCTGCGCGCCCTCGCAGACGACGCCCGCGCTCAGGCGCAGCTCTACCGGGACGGCGCCGGCGCGCTGACCGCCGCCGACAACGCCGCCGCCTCAGAGCTCGCTGCCGCGGGCGGGGATCTCCACCAGTCCATCGCTGCCGACGTCGAGGCAGGGCGTCTCGATCAGTTCGCGGCCGAGGCGGAAGCCGCTCGGCTCGGCAGGTTCGATGACAACTACCAACTGGCTCTCGACCGCGGCGACGTTGACGAGGATGTCGACTTCCTGCTGAGCGAGGCAGACCGGTTCGATCGCGAGGCGGATGCCGGCGGAACAGCGACGCTGACCCCGGAACAGCTGCGCTCCGACGCTGCGGAGTACCGCGACGAGGCCGCCTACTTCCGCAACGAGCCCCTGCCCTCCCAGAGCGCCCGTACCGCTGACGCCGTTCCGGCTGGCGCCGAGGGGCGAGCAGACGCGCTGCGAGCAGAGAGCGGGATGTCGTACGACAGCGCCGCTCGCCGCACGGCCGCCGCGAACGAGATGAAGGTCCGCGGGATCCCGCAAGACGTCATTGACGTGCGGATGCGTGCCGACATCGCTCAGGGACGTCCGTCGAGCGATGTGGTCGCGCAGTCCGGTCGCGTACACGTGCCGAGAACCAACCGCGGACGTTCAGCAGCGCATTTGCCGGAGCGCGGCGAGCATGCGCGCTAGTTGGTGCTGCAGCACCATCGAGCGGTCGGCGCCGAGTCCGGCCGCTCGGCGGGTGGGCTACGGCGCTCCTCAACTGGGCGTGCCAAATCGATGGGCCTACTTCCCCATGTATTGCCTCCACCTCTTCTACGACAGCACGGCCATCGCGAATGAGATAAACGCCCATGGGATCCCGCGAAGCGTCATCGATGTGCGCATGCGCGCATAGATCGCTCAAGGGCGTCCGGTGAGCCAAGCGGTCACGCAATCCGGACGAGTGCTCGTGCCGGAGACCAGCCGCACACCTTCAGTGACCCGTTCGCCGCAGCCGAGAGCGGGCGCGTTAACCGCTACCCAGCACTGCCACCGGTGAGTTCATGCGTCGATACCGCCTGATGTGGTCATCAGTTCGTTACGAGAAGCAGCCACTCGTGTTGGTACTGCTGAAGTCCAGCAAGTCTCTCCGGGGTCACGTACGCACTACTCTCCTGTGCCAGGCGATACCACTCGTTCCATTCCTTCCTGACGGCAAAACTAAGCTCTCCCGACGTCCGGATCTGCCATCTTCCGTATCGGATGACGTTGGTGAAGAAATTCACAAATGGGTGCTCCGATGTGGCCTTAGCGGTATTGCGAGCTTCTCGTAGATAAACAACCGCATCCCAAAAGCCTTCATGCACGCGTCCCTGATCAGCCGGACTCAGATTATCTCGGTATTTTATCTGCCTCAATAAGATTGTGGCGACAGTATTGAGAGTGTAGCTATCACGATACGTTTCGAGCGCGCGGTTCGCGTATTGCCGCGCGATGACCGAAGCATGATCTTTATCGGCAGCGAGAGCACGTTGCTCCCAAAATCTCGCATTCCAGCTGAATGCGCCTTCAATAGTGGTGTAGAAATTGTCCAGCTCAGACCTGCCGATAAGGTTCGACAATTGGTCATGGTCGAGAACGTGACGCGACATACGATGAGCCCAAGTGCGATGCTTAATAGCATCGAGGCTCAATTGGGGGGCAAGTGCGAAGCATAGCCCAGTGACTACGTCCTTCATTTCCTTCTGCAGGACTACGCTGTCCGTCAGATACTCTGAGAAGAAGCGGTGCCGCAGCCGCAAGCGGCCGTTGTCGAGTCGAACGATCGATGCACCCATGTTGTCCGTCGCGAGCTTATCTTCAATCAATCGAGCGCTGATTCCAAGGGCGACAGCGACGACTCCCAGTGTTATGCCACCGCTTACTCGTGAGCCTAGGGCGGCAAGGATGGCGACGCTTCTAACGCTAGGGTCCGCGATCGAACGATAATCACGCTGAACTCTGGACTCAAACGCTTCGCCGAGCACGAGAACAGAAATGGCTCTGCTCATGGAGGTGACTCCCGCGTTCTTGAGTTCGTTGAAGGTAGGCATTCCCTTCATCGCCGACCATGGTCGAACCAGGCGATTCGATTGTTTCAGTTTAGTCCATAAGAGGATCAACTCTTTCTCGGTGAGAGTCTCCGGTATTTCGAATTCTGTGAACCGTCTGGTCGCGCGCAACTGTTCAATTGGACCCGAGCGGGCAACTGCTACTAGCCGAACCGGGATACCAACAGTTTCAGCATGTTGCAATAGCCTCTGTATCGAACTTGTGAACTCACTGGCAAAATCGATATATAAGATGCTTTCAGGATTTTCTCTAAGCTTTGCTATAACCGCTAGATGATCGAATTCGGAGTCGCCATCGAAGGAAAAGACGCGCCAATCCTGGTTCTCGAGTTGTCTCAAAGAGGAAAGGGCGACAGAAGATTTTCCACTGAAAGGCGGACCATAAATGAGGACGGGCTCACCTTGCTCGACTGCCCTGATGATCGCGGCCTGCATACTTCGCTCTACGATACTGTCGCTTGCTGCATCCGCATATTGCGGTTCTTCGCCGCCAAGGTAGTCATGCCAGGGCGATCGAGGAGTCCTAGCTATTGGTCGCCATCGTTCAAGAAAAGAGACAAGAGTTGGACTGGGGGCCCGGTTGGGCCCGGTGGGAACAAGACGCACTCTTGCTTCAACAAGCGAGTCTCGCATTCGAACTAGAAACTGTTCGGCAGTGCCGTCAAAGATTTTGATGTTCCACTGCGCAAAGTCCTCTATGTCCATCGCCGACGGGTTCGGCATAACGGCGATGGTTGGCTCTATACGAGATCTTCCGGCGGAGCGGGTGCGTAAAGAACTAATTAGGTCGACTTCGTGGTGTAGGGCAGCACCCAGAATCACAAACGGGTTGTCAGAAAGAACTTCTTGGAAACGGATTGGCCAAGATCGCGGCCGCAAGATGTACTCGTTATATTCGTCAATGGTAAACACCACGCCTTTGGATGGTGTTCTTGCGCTTCCGTGAAGGTGTACAATGGAGGGTGTTCCATAGTTCACCTCTTCGACTTGGTCCGTGAAATGGACTGAGCGGCAGTTGCCTTCTATGGATTCCTCGAGGGCATCATCAATATTCAGTGTCCACATCGTTTTCCACGAAACCGAGTGGATCATTTCGTACCAGGCCGGGGGTTGCGTGCGAGAGAATCGAGCTGCGATCCATTCGCTTCGTGATTGACCCGTGGTAGTCTTATGGCGTTCCGCGGCTCGAAAAATACGAGGTAAATCGGTTCGCTCGCGGTCGTTAACTGTTATTTGAAAGGTACTGGCCATCTCGGTGGCCATCTCGTCCCCGCCCGGAAGCGTAATCCCGTTCCGATCCTGAACGTCTCGAGAAGCACCTGCACCAAGAAGTAGGTGATACCGCTTGAGGACAAGGCCCTCGACGAGGGCGTTCCAGTCTTCGTCCGAGATGTTGTTGTGCACCAGGTGTCCAATCGAGCCGGCGAGGTTGTGAACGCAATGTAGCGTAAGAATCGCCAATGAGGGCTCGTCTGACGGGGAAAGTGGCTCGGAGGAGCGGTAGCGCATGCGCGGGGAGCGGCGATGTCGCGGGCGGGGTAGATCCGTTCTAGTACCAACGCGGTCACGCGCCATGTGCTCCTGGGCGTTCACTGATTGAGCGTAGAGCGTGAGATCTGCGCCCGAGTCAGTGGCAAACTCAAGACTGTCGGGTCCAAGCTCCGATAACCAACGTTATGTCAGTTCGCTGGTTGCAAGCTCTCCCGCAGCCGACCAGCTGGTGCGCCGGGACGCACCCGCCGTTCGTCACTCTTAACAGACGAGAACAAGCCCGGCGACCCGCTGCCCTACACACCCCTGCCGCCGCACTTCTTCGAGCCCGGACCGCTCACCTAACTCTCACATCGGCCCCTCACGCCACGTCAACCGATTTGTCACCGTTTTGGTGATTGTGGAGTAGCTCCGGCTGTGGAGACAATGAGCGGCTTCTCAACCGGGCGGTGTGGGCTGCTACTCTTCCGTCCTCCCGAGCGATGTCGCGGTCCTTGTCACATCCTCGATTGGTTTCCGGTGCTGCTCAAGCTCTCCTCCCGCGCCCGCATTGCGATGCTCTTGCTACTAGCGCTCGTACTGACCGGGCTACCCGCAACCCCTGCTGCCGCAGCGACAGGGTTCACGGCCGCGCCGGTCCCCACGGTCACCGGAACCACGACGGTGGGCTCGACGCTGACCGCTGTCACGGGACGTGGAATCCCGTGCCGACGTTCACGTATCAGTGGAAGCGCGGAACCACCGTGATCAGCGGCGCGACCACATCGACCTATAAGCCCGTCACCGCCGACGTCGGCGCGACCGTCACCGTCACCGTCACCGGAACGAAGACCGGCTACACCACGACCTCCAAGACCTCCGCGGCGACCGCGGCGATCAAGGCTGCCGCAGCGACAGCGTTCACGGCCGCGCCGACGCCGACGATCACCGGGACAACCACGGTCGGGTTGACCCTGACGGCAGTGCCCGGGACGTGGAATCCCGTGCCGACGTTCACGTATCAGTGGAAGCGCCGAACCACCGTGATCAGCGGCGCGACCACATCGACCTATAAGCCCGTCACCGCCGACGTCGGCGCGACCGTCACCGTCACCGTCACCGGAACGAAGACCG
>NZ_PSUB01000008.1:0-129721 GCF_002931595.1 Rathayibacter sp. AY2B9 | reverse complement strand
GAACCACCGTGATCAGCGGCGCGACCACATCGACCTATAAGCCCGTCACCGCCGACGTCGGCGCGACCGTCACCGTCACCGTCACCGGAACGAAGACCGGCTACACGACCACCTCGAAGACCTCCGCTCCGACCGCAGAGATCACCGCCGAGCTCCATGTCAAGGGCACTCTCAGCTCGAATCAGACTTGGGATGCAACAAACACCCCAGTTGTAGTGATTGACGACGATCTGAGCATTCCGAATGGAATTACCTTGCAGATTCAGGGCGGGGTCGTCATCAAGTCTTACGGGGCCGGTATTCAGGTTTCGGGTTCGTTGCTCGCAAATGGCACCGCGACAAGCCCAGTGACATTCACCTCCCTCCGAGACGACACCATTGGCGGAGACAGCAACGGCGACGGAGACGTCACGGTCCCGAGCGCCGGCGACTGGCAGGGCATCGACGTCATCGACGCAGGCTCGCTCGTGAGCACATACGGGAACATCCGATACGCATCCACTGCCGTGAACGCAAACGCGGGAGCTAAGACCGTCGAGGTGTCCAATGCCACGATCAGCAACAGCGGATCGACTGGAATCGATGTTTGGGTCGACCGTTCCGGAGCGAACGCGGGAACCGCATCAGTGAAGATCCAGAACAATATCGTCCGCAACAGCGCTGGAATGGGGATCTTCGTTAGAGCGACTGGCCAACCGGAAGGTTCCGGAACACAGATCCCGATCCCTACCGTCCAGAACAATACGGTCACCGGTTCCGGCAGCACCGCGATTCACATCTTTGGCGACAAACTCGACGGCGCACTCCTGCGCGGAAATGGCGGCTCGAGCAACACCATCAATGGCATCAGTGTCTCGGGAAAGCTGACCACGAACGCATCCGTTCCCCTCGGAGGCCTTCCGCTCATCATTGATGACGGCACCTACTGGGCCGACGCCCTGACGATCGCGAGCAACGCCACCCTCACCATCAGCGCTGGTCAAGTCATCAAGTCTTATGGGGCCGGTATTCAGGTTTCGGGTTCGCTGCCCGCAAATGGCACCGCGACAAGCCCAGTGACATTCACCTCCCTCCGAGACGACACCATTGGCGGAGACGGCAACGGCGACGGAGACGTCACGGTCCCGAGCGCCGGCGACTGGCAGGGCATCGACGTCATCGACGCAGGCCAAGCGCACCTGATCGGCACGGACATCCGATATGCGAGCACTGCCCTGTACGTCGCAAGTGGAGCCGGTGCTGAGCTTCATGGCTGGGTGAGATTTACTACCGCAGGGGTGCAGGCGGACGGCTACGCCGACGTGACCAATACCGACTGGGGAGGCGACCCTACTGGCCCTGCGCCGCTCGGGGGAGGTCCTGCTGTTACCGGTGCCGGAGCAGTCATCGTCCCATGGGTCGGCTACGTCGCCCCTGTGCGGAAGACGCCAACTGCACACGCGACGTTGCCCGTTTACTACGATTGCAAGTCGATCGCCTTTATCGGCGCCCGTGGTTCCGGTCAGGTACCTCAATATTCCTTTGACTACAGCGACAATGCAGTCGAAACGGAGGAGGACTTCTTCGGTGACTACGTGCAGGAGATTTACAACAGTTACGCCGCGCTGGACTCGCGGTCTGTTAAACCGCTTGGCCTGCGATACGCAGCGGTACCTACTCCGGGAAATTATAGCCCGCTGCTGCAGGGATTCGTATCGCCGACGTCCTTCGCTGACTCTGTTTATGATGGAGCTGATCTACTATATGACCTACTTGACCAGGAGTCGCGCCGTTGTCCACGTGAGAAGTTTATTCTCAGCGGCTATTCCCAAGGGGGTATTGTCATTCACGAATTCCTTCGAATGCATGGCGGCGATACTGCTCTTATGGATAAGATCATCGGTGTTGCGCTTGTCGCGGACGGGTCCCGTGTCTCCTTTGGGGCAGAAGATAAATATGCCGGCCTTAACACAACAGAGACGGCTCAACCATATCCCGGGATTTGGGCATCCATTTTGTCCGGCAACGCAGGTGGGGCGCCGCCGATTCCGAACACCCTCGCCCAACGCACGGTCTCAATCTGTCATCACTTCGACATGGTTTGCGGAGTGACCTTCATGGCCAATATATTCCAGCACACCAACTACTCTGAGCCCGAACTACAGTTCGTTGCGGAGAAGCTTTACTCTAAGACCACGTGAATTTGCTAATCGCGACTTGGCATGTCGTTGAGGTAGGCGGTCGAGGTCGAGCGGACGCCCTTGTTGTAGCTGGCGGAGGTCGTTTCGCGGTCGTAGTCCCCGACGAGCTCGGAGACGTTCTGGAGGAAGTCGTTCTCCTTCACGTTGCCGAGGTAGAGGAACGCGTTCGACGCGCTCCACAGCTTCAACATGCCCTCCTTGCCTCGTGCCGCTCATCCAGGCGTCGATCCTCCCGCCCGACGGCAGGCGCGCCTAGCCGCGAAGCCCGCGCCTCTGCGGGACGGAGGCGCCGTCGTCCCCGCGGCGGGATGGCGCCCGTCACTCCTGTGGTGGAAGCGCGGCCGTCACTCCTGCGCGCCCGTCACTCCTGCCTGCCCCTCACTCCTGCGTGCCCGTCACTCCTGCGCGGCCGCCTCGAGGGCGCGGTCGAGCCAGTCCGCGAGCAGCAGGCGCTCTGCGGGCGTGAGGCCGGCGAGCTCCGGTGCGAGGGCCCGGACGCCGACGAGGGCGGTGAGCCGCCCGCCGTCGCCGGGGGAGGGCGGGTCGGTGAGGATCCCCGCGAGCACGCTGTCGAGCGCGGCGTCGGCGAGACCGGGGTCGCGGTCGGCGGCGGGGGTGGAGAGCAGGGTGGTGACCACGCCGGTGCCTGCCGCCTGGATGAGGCCGACGGCGCGCTCCTCCGGCACGCGGAGGCGGCCCTCGGCGGCCACGCGCTGCACGCGGGCGGCGAGGACCCGCCGTCCGGAGAGGGCGGCCGGCGATCCGGAGGCGCGGCCCGGATCGCTGAGGAGGCGGAAGAGCGCGGGGTTGGCCAGGCCGAACTCCACCTGCGCGGCCCAGCCCGCGCGCAGGTCCTCGACCGGGTCGACGCCCCCGGCGACGGCCGCCTCGACCGTCCGCGCCTTGGAGTCGACCCAGGTGGCCAGCACGTGCTCCGCGACCGCCTCGAGCAGGCCGTCCTTGTCGCCGAAGAGGCGGTAGATCGCCGGGGCCTGCAGCCCGGCCGCCTGGGCGACCGCTCGCGTGGTGACGGCGGCGGGGCCCTCGTCGCGGAGGAGGCCGGCGGCCGCCTCGACGATGCGCAGGCGCGTGTCGGTCGGAGGAGTGGAGCTGGTCACGTACCGACGGTAGCGCACGGTTGCTATCAAGGGAATTCCGTGGTTATCTTCGTCGTGGTATCGCTGATACCCCTCATTGGAAGGCTCTCCCCATGATCATCGTGACCGGTGCCACCGGCGCTCTGAACGGCGCCACCGTCGACCACCTCCTCGACACCGTCCCCGCCTCCGGGATCGCCGTCGCCGCCCGCGACGCCTCGAAGGCCGCCCGCTTCGCGGAGCGCGGAGTGGAGGTGCGCGTCGGCGACTACGCCGACCCCGCCTCCCTCCCGGGCGCCTTCGACGGAGCGGATCAGCTGCTCCTCGTCTCCTCGAGCGATCCGCGGGCCGACGCCGTCGCCCTGCACCGCACCGCCGTCGAGGCGGCCGTCGCGGCCGGAGTCGGACGGGTCCTCTACACGAGCCACCAGGGCGCCGCCGCCGACACCCCCTTCGGCCCGGGCCGGGACCACGCGGCGACCGAGCGCCTGCTCGCCGAGTCCGGACTCGCCTGGACGTCGCTCCGCAACGGCTTCTACGCGCACAGCCTGGGTCTGTTCCTCGGACCGTGGCGGGAGACCGGAGTGATCGAGGTCCCCTCCGACGGCCGCGTCTCGTGGACGGCCCGCGAGGACGAGTCGGAGGCGGCCGCCCGGCTCCTCCTCTCGGGGAGCCCGCACGACGGGCCGGTCACGCTGACCGCGACGGAGGCTCCGACGTTCGAGGAGATCGCCGGGATCGCGGCCGAGGTCGGCGGGCGACCCGTCGAGCTGCGCGTCCTCGGCGACGACGAGTGGGTCGCCGCGCGCGTCGCGGCGGGTCAGCCCGAGTTCCTCGTGCGCTTCACCCTCGGGATGCACCAGGCGGCCGAGCGCGGCTTCTTCGCGGGCACCGACCCCGAGCTCGGGCGCCTCCTCGGACGCGAGCCGCGCAGCGTCCGCGACCTGCTCGAAGCCGGACCGGCAGCCGTCACCGGATGACGCCGGGCGGGCCGTCCCGGGTCCGCCCGCGCGCCGCGGCACCGCGCCGTCCGTGCGGCGTCTCGGCGTCAGGGCGGTTTCCCGGCTCCCCCCGCACGACGACGGGAGCCCGCCGCACCGGTGAGGTGCGACGGGCTCCCGGGGAGTGCCGTGCGTCAGCCGCAGCTGCGCGCGCTGTACGGCGCGGTGGCCGTGGCCGTGACGGTCTTGCCGCCGACCGTGGCCGTGCCGGTGACCGTCGCCTCGCCCGCGGCGAGCTGCGTCGAGCGCACCGTGAACGCGGCGGAGCCGGAGGCGCCGGGCTTCACGCCGGCGATCGTCTTCACGCCCTCCGGGGTGCTGATCGAGACGTCCATGGGCACCGTGTCGCCGTTCCTGCCGACGACCGTCAGCACGACCTTGCCGGCGACGCAGCGCGACGTGGCGGTCGCGCTCACCTTCAGCGAGGACTGCACCGTGACCGTGACCTGCACCGGCATGCGCGACGCGTCCTGCGCGACACCCGAGACCGTGAAGGTCCCGGCCGTGGCGTAGGCGGCGGGCGCGACGGCGTCCCAGGCCACGTCGACCGTGCTGGTGGTGCCGGCGGCGGTCGTGATCGTGGCGCGGGGCAGGACCGGCGCGGTGCCGGCCGTGGTCGTCGCGGTCAGCGGAGCGACCGAGGCGACGGCCAGGCCGGGGGCGTAGCCCTCGAGCACCTTCTGGTACTCGGAGCGCGTCACCGGGATGACCGTGCCGTGGCGCGGCTTGCCGCCGTCGGCGTTCTGCGGCAGGCCCGTGCGGAGCTTCGCTCCGAGCGGCTGCCAGGAGTCGCCGTTCGCGAGGTCGTCGGTGCCGAACGGGATGTAGTGGTTCGGCCCGTCGTGGTAGTTCGGCTGGTCGATGAAGAGGAACCAGTCGAGGCCGTTCACGTCGCCCTCGTTGGCGGGGAAGACGTTGGGGCCCTCACCGCTGGTGAAGGTCTTCCCGGGCTCGCCGTTGGGCAGGCCCGAGGCCACCTTCTCCTTGACCAGCGACCACTCGTCCGCCGGTCCGCCGGTGCCGGGCAGCGAGCCCGAGACGGTGGCCAGCAGGTCGGTGCTCTTCTCCTCGCGGAGGGTCATCGACGCCTCGTCCTTGGTGAAGCGGTAGTAGGTGTCGCCGTCCTTCGCGACCGTCGAGTCGATGGTGCCCTTGCCGGCGCCGCGCTTGACGTCGATCCACGGCTTCGCCTCCGAGAAGGAGGTGAAGTCCTCGGTCGTCGCGTACATCATCTGGTTGTAGGTGACGGAGGCGCGATCGGCCGTGTTCGTGGTCGGGTACATGTTCGAGGCCCAGAACACGACGTAGGTCTGGAGCTCGTCGTCCCAGTACGCCTCGGGGGCCCAGGTGTTGCCGGCGAAGTCGGTGGAGACCTTGACGTGGCGCTGGGCGGACCAGTTCACCAGGTCGGTCGACTCCCAGACCTCGATGTACTTCGAGCCCGACTTCTGCGCGGTGTCGAAGCCGCCGGGGAGGCCGTCGATCTTCAGGTCGGTGGCGAGCATGAAGAACTTGTCGCCCTCGTGCGAGCGGATGATGAACGGGTCGCGCAGGCCCATCGTCCCCAGGTTCGAGGTGAAGACCGGCTTGCCGCCGTTCAGCGTGTTCCAGCTCAGCGCGTCGTTGCCCTTCGAGGCGGCGAGGCTGATGCGCTCGGCGCCGTCGCCCTCTCCGGTGAAGAACGCCCAGACGTACGCCTCGGTGTCGTCGGTGCCGGCGGGGAGCGGCTGCACCCGGAGGGTGAAGTCGCGGGTCCGGGTGGTGGATCCGCTGGTCGCGGTCGCGCGGACGACCACGTCGATCGCGGGGCTCCCGGTCGCGGGGCGGTCGACGTCGATGGTGCGGGTGCCGGCGGCGCTGCCGTCGCGGACGGTCGCTCCGCTCGGGCTGACGACGCTCCAGGCGATGCTCGAGCCGAGCGTGCCGGTGGTGGGCACCGAGACGTTCGTCCGGATGTCGCCGACGTTCGGGATGGCGATCGCGGCGAGGTCGCGCTGGACCTTCGTCGCGTCGTCCAGCTGCGCGGCGACGCGCACCATGTAGTCGACCGAGCGGGTCTCGGTGCCGACCCTGTAGGTGGCGGTGAGCGTGGCGGTGGCGTCCGGCTGTCCCGCGGCGGGGCGCGTGACGGTCGCGGTGCCGCCGGTGATGGCCACGGCCGCGCTGTTCGACGTCCAGGTGATGCCGACGCCGCTGGCGGTGGTGGGCACCGTGAAGCCGGCGGTCGCCTCCGTGGGCACCGTGACCGACGCGACGGCGCGGTCGAGGGCCTGCGAGGAGTAGAGCGCCTGCACGGAGCTGCTGCTGAGGGCGCTGTCGTAGACGGCGAAGTCGTCCATCTCGCCGTTCCAGCCCGGGTCGTTGTAGGTCGAGCGCGCGATGTACGCGACGAGCGACGGGCCGAACGAGGAGACGTCGCGGGCGATCGTGCTCTGCGAGATCTGCGCGCCGTTGACGTACACGGTGAGCTTGCCGGTCGAGCCGTCGATGACGGTCGTGTAGAGCGAGAGGCCCGAGGGGGTGCGCGCGCCGACGGTCGGGGCGCCGGTCGCTCCGGCGCCGATCTCGGTGTTGTAGGGAGCGCCCGCGTTGACCGAGTTGGTGACGACCGACTTGGTGTAGCCGGAGAGGTTGCTCGGGTTGAGCAGCCAGTAGCCGGAGGAGAACGAGGCGCCGGAGGCGACGGGCGCTCCGACGAACGCGGCGGCGACGTTGCCGGTGCCGCCCTTGTGGGCGAGCCAGGTGGAGAAGGTCAGGTCCTTCTTGCCGACGAGGCCGGCGGTGGGGATCTCGAGGTAGGGGGCGGCCGCGGCGGATCCGCCGGGGAGGCTGATGAGCCCGTTGCGGAACTGGGCTCCGGAGCCGCGCAGCGTCGCGCTGTAGCCGTTGCCGCTGGTGTCGGCGACCGTGGTGCCGGTGGGGGCGGTGTCGAACGTGTAGTGGAGGAGCGGGGTCTCGGTGGCTCCGAAGGCGGAGCTGGGGACCGTGGCGCCGAGCAGCGCCGTGGCGGCGACGGTCGCGACCGCCAGAGCGGTCCTCACCGCCGATCGTGATCGTCTCATGCAGATAGGCCCTCGTGATCGGGTGCGGCGTCGAAGCACGATCCGCAGGGCCGCGGAGGTGTGCGTCTTCGCACGGTATGTGAACGTGAACATCCTAGATCGCGGGGCCGGATCCTGACCAGACCCCGGGAGAGGTCTGCGGGCTCGCGCAGAACGCCGGCCGGACGCGCGGTTCCTCGCCTCTCGACCGAGGGGCACTGCTCTCCGCCGACGTTCTGCAGGAGCCGGCCGGGTGGCACGATGTCCGCATGGCCTCCGATCGCCCCGTCCTGCTCGTCGTCGACGTCGCCGACGGCGGCCGCGAGGATCCCGAGTTCGAGATCGAGTTGCAGCTGCTGACCGCGAGCGTCGTCTCGGCCGCCACCGCCGCGGGCTTCGTGGTCGACCGCGTCCCTGCCGAGCAGGCCGGCGCCGCCGAGCTCGAGCGCCGGCTCGCCGCCGCCGACGCCGTCGTGGTCACCGGAGGGGAGGATGTCGACCCGTCCCTCTACGGCGGCCGACCCGACGACCCGCACCGCGGCCAGTCCTTCCCCGCCGCCGATCGCGCGCAGATCGCGCTCGTCCGCCGGGCCGTCGAGACGCGGACCCCGCTGGTCGGGATCTGCCGCGGGATGCAGCTGGTCAACGTCGCTCTCGGCGGCGACCTCGTGCAGCACCTGCCCGGCGCGGGTCACGTCGGCCGGTCGGTCCCCGGCGAGCACCTGTCGGGGATGGTCGACCACCGCGTGGCGCTCGAGCCGGGCAGCGCCCTCGCTCGCATCCTCGGCGCCGCCGAGCTCGACGTCCGCAGCTCCCACCACCAGGCCGTCGACCGTCCCGGCGAGGGCCTCGTCCTGGTCGGCCGCGCCGACGACGGCACCGTCGAGGCCCTCGAGCACGAGTCCGCGCCGCTCTGGTGCGTGCAGTGGCACCCGGAGGACGCGGGCTCGCGAGGCACCGTGCTCACGGACCTGCTCGAGGCGGCGCTCGCCGCGACCGCTACTTGATCGACCCGCGCATCACTCCGCTGACCACCCAGCGCTGCGCGAAGAGGTACACGATCAGCAGCGGCGCCATCGCCATCAGGTAGGACGCGAAGGCGACGGTGTAGTTCGTGTTGAACTGCCCCTGGAAGACGTACTCGGCCAGCGGCAGGGTGCGGGCGGACGGGTCCGAGAGCACCACGAGCGGCAGGATGAAGTCGTTCCACGCCCACACGCAGGTCAGGATCCCGACGGTCGCGTTCATCGGGCCGAGCAGCGGGAAGATCACCTGCCAGTAGGTCCGCCAGGTCGAGGCGCCGTCGGTGCGCGCCGCCTCCTCGAGCTCGATCGGGATCGAGCGGATGAAGGCGGTGTAGATGAACGTGTTGATCGAGAGCCCGAACACGGCGTAGAGCAGGATCAGCCCGGCCTGGTTGTCCAGGCCCAGCAGGGCCGTCTCCTTCACCACCGGCAGCATGATGATCGGGAACGGCACGAAGACCGCGGCGAGCAGGTAGAAGTAGACGCCCTTGAAGAACGGCCTGTGCATGTTCCGGGCGACCGCGTAGGCGACCATCGAGTTCGAGAACAGCGTCAGCACGACGGCTCCGACCGTGATCAGCGCGGTGTTCACGAAGGCCTGCGGGAAGCGGGTCGCCGTCCACGCCTCGGCGAAGTTGCCCCAGGAGATCGAGGTCGGCAGCTCGAACCCGGTGCCGCCGAGCTGGTCGGGCGTCTTCAGCGCGGTCACGACGGCGAAGTAGAGCGGCAGGAGGATCGTCAGCGAGCAGACCGCGATGAGCGCGGTCGCCCACCAGTTGATCCGGTAGGTGTCGCGACTGGGCCGGAGCCGCCCCTCGGGCTCGCCGAGGGCGATCGCGGTCGTGGGGGTGATGGTCGATGTCATCAGAACGACGCCTCTCTGCGGCTGAGGACTCGGAACTGGATCAGCGAGACCACGATGATGATGAGGAAGTAGAGGACGGCGTTGGCCGTCTGATAGGCGTACTCGCCGCCCTGGAAGCCGCCGCGGTAGATCAGCAGCGTGATCGACTCCGTCGAGGTGCCGGGACCGCCGTTGGTGAGGGCGATGATGTGGTCGAACACCTGGAGGAAGTTCTTCATCGAGATGACCATGTTGATCGTGAAGAAGGAGGCGATCAGCGGGAACGTGATCGAGGTGAACTGCCGCCACCTCCCCGCTCCGTCGAGCGAGGTCGCCTCGTAGAGCTCGCCCGGGATGGTCTGGAGTCCGGCGAGGTAGATGATGATCGAGAAGGCCGAGGCCTGCCAGACCGCCAGCACCACGATCGCCACCCACGCCCAGTCGGCGTTCGCGAGGATGTTCTCGCCGATCACCGGGATCGCGCCGAGGATCTGCGGCAGCGAGTTCGCGAAGAGGTACTGGAACACGTAGCCGATGACCAGGGTCGAGAGCACGTAGGGGATGAAGTAGATCCCGCGGAACGCCGTCTGGAACTTGATCCGCGCGCTGAGGGCGACGGCGATGGCGAGCGAGATCACGTTCACCAGCACGGTCGCCACGATCGCGAAGCCGAAGGTGAACCCGTAGGCCTTCCAGACGCGGTCGTCCTGGAGGAGCGCGAGGTAGTTCGAGGCGCCGATCAGGTCCCAGGAGCCGTAGCCCGCGTAGTCCGTGAAGCTGAAGAAGATTCCGGTGAGGACCGGGACCGTGTGGAGCACGAAGAAGAGCAGGACGGCGGGGACCGTCATCCAGTAGAAGGTCTTCGAGGTGCGCCCGATGGTGCGCTTGCGGCGCGCGGGCGGCGGAGGAGTGGTCGCCACCGCCTGCGCGGCGGCCGTCGTGGTCGTGGTCATGGGGTCACTTCCTGGTCGTGCGTGCCGCGACTTTGCGCCACTCACTGTCGAGGGTCCGGAGCGCCGCGTCGGCGTCCCCGCTGGCGAGGAACGCCTGGAGCGTGGGGTTGAGCGGGATGCTCGCGGGGATCTGGTGGTCGACGAAGCCGATCAGCCGTCCCTGCTCGAAGTAGGGCTGCAGCTCGGCCAGCGTGGGGTCCGAGTTGGGTGCGGCGCCGACCAGCGGCGAGAAGGCGGCCTGGCTCTCGACGTACGGCTCGACGACTCCGGGGGTCAGAAGGAAGTCGACGAAGCGGCGGGCCGCGTCGAGCTTCGGAGTGCCGCGGCCGATGGCGACGGCCACGTCGACGCCCGAGGTGACCCGCGTGTCCGCCGGGTCGTCGAGCACCGGGTAGGGGAAGACGCCGAGGTCGATGTCCGGGTTGTTCGTGCGCACCGGGTTGATCGCCCAGATGCCCTGCGGGTACATGGCCGCCTCGCCCGCGGCGAAGGCCTGGTTGCCGTCGTCGTAGCCGCGGCCGAACGAGCCCTCCTGCGTGTACGAGAAGAGCTGCCCGAGCCGCTCCATCGTCGTCGCGTAGTCCTTCGTGAACGAGACGGGGGAGTCGGGGCCGAGCGCCGCTCCCTCCTCGCGCATCGCGTCGAAGAAGCCGTCCGGCTGCAGCTGCCCGCCGAGCGCGTTGAAGGCGGGGGCACCGGTCCAGTTGTCGAGCAGGGCGCCGTAGAAGGGAGTGATCCCGGCGGCGGTGAGCGTCTCGCAGACGGCGATCAGCTCTCCCCAGGTGGTCGGCACCTCGATCCCGTTCTCGGCGAAGATCGTGCGGTTGTAGAGGATCCCGTCCGCGTTGTTCGCGAAGGCGAGCGCGTTCACCTCGTTCCCCTCGAAGCTGCCGAGGGCGGCGAGGATGTCGAGGGCCGCCGGGTTCACCCGCTCGACGAGCTCGTCGCCGGTGAAGTCGTGGAACACGCCGGCCTTCGCGAGGTCGGCGTAGTAGCCGCTGCCGTTCAGGGTCAGCACGTCCGGCACCTTGTCCTTGACGAGCAGGGTGCGGATGGCCGTGTCGGGGTCGGGCACGTTGTTGGCGATGACCCGGATGTCCGGGTTGGCCGCCTCGAACTCGCGGATGATCCGCGCGAAGTCCTCCACCGCCTCCGCCTTGAACTGGAAGAAGTCGAGCGTGGTCACTCCGTCGCCGGCGCCGGAGGAGGCGCAGGAGGCGAGGGCGGCGGCGGACGCCGCGGCGAGCGGCACCGAGAGGAACAGCCGCCGGGAGAACCCGGGGGGATGCGGATGAGCGGACATGCGGCGCCTCCTTGCGCGTGGGGACAGGTCTCAGGGCGCGCTCGACCGCGGAGGGCGGTGCGAGAGCAGGTGCGGCGGCGGGGGAGCGGGTCGGCTCCGGAGCCGGGAGGGCGGGTCAGAGGGCGGTGAGCACGAGCACGACGAGCTGCTCCGGATCGAGGACGGGGGCCTGGAGCCCGACGGTGCCCAGCACGCGGCCGCGGAGCGCGGTCCCGTGCTCGGCCCAGCCGAGCGGCGACTGCCCGGGGCCGCCGAGCGGCGACGTGACCGGGGCGAGCGCCACGGAGTAGGTGCGCTCCGGGTCCAGGCCCGGGAGCGTGATCCGGCCGGGCGGGTAGGTCGCGCCGGTGCGCAGCTGGGCGAAGGTGAAGAGGGCGGCGGAGCGGTCGGCGGCGACGACTCCGGAGAGCGAGGCGGCGTCGTCGGCGAGGTCGGCGCGCACGACCGTCCCGGTGTGCAGCAGCGCCCGGTGCTCGCGGTGGAAGGCGACCCAGGCGGTCAGCTCCTCCTCGACGGCGGGGGCGAGATCCGAGACGTCCCACTCGATGCCGAGGTGGCCGGGCAGCGCGGTGCCGGCGCGGAAGGCGAGCGAGTGGGTGCGCTGCGTCGAGTGCGACCGCGGCCCTCCGATGTGCTGCCCCATCAGCTCGGGCGGCACCACCAGCTGGGTGAAGGGCTGGATGGTCTGCCGCTCGAGCGGGTCGATGCAGTCGCTCGTCCAGATGCGATCGGTGCGGGCGAGGATCCCGAGGTCGACGCGGGCGCCCCCGGAGGCGCACGACTCGATCTCGACGCCGGGATGCCGGGAGCGCAGCTCGTCGAGCAGGCGGTAGAGCGCGAGCACGTTCTCGTGGACGGCGGAGCGACCGGTGGCGGGCGAGACCGCCTCGATCACGTCGCGGTTGTGGTCCCACTTGAGGTACGCGATCGGATACTCGATCAGCAGCGCGTCGAGGGCGTCGAGCACGTGCTCGAACGCGCCGCGCTGCGAGAGGTCGAGCACCTGCTGCTGCCGCCCCGAGGCCGGGAGGTGGCCGGCCGGGCCGAGGATCCACTCCGGATGCGCGCGGGCCAGGTCGGAGTCGGGGCTGATCATCTCGGGCTCCACCCAGAGGCCGAACTGCATGCCCAGGCCGGTGACGACGTCCGTCAGCGGAGTGAGGCCCTCCGGCCAGACCGAAGGGTCGACGGTCCAGTCGCCGAGCGCCGCGGTGTCGTCGCGGCGGCCGAGGAACCAGCCGTCGTCGAGCACGAAGCGCTCGACCCCGATCCGCGCGGCCCGCTCGGCGAGGGCGGTGAGGCGAGCGAGGTCGTGGTCGAAGTAGACGGCCTCCCAGGTGTTCAGGGTGACGGGCCTCGGAGCGACGGGGTGCTGCGGGCGGGCGCGGAGCGACGCGTGGAACCGGGCCTGCAGAGCGCTGAGCCCGTCGCCCCAGGAGCCGTAGGCGACCGGGGTCTCGTAGCTCTCGCCCTGCGCGAGCTCGATCTCGGCGGGCCGCAGCAGCTCGCCGGCCGCGAGGAGCGAGACGCCCTCGACGGTGCGCTCGGCGCGGAGCGAGGTGTCGCCGCTCCAGCCGAGGTGGACGCCGTGCACGAGCCCGCGCTCCCAGCCGAAGCCGGGCGTGCCCGCGGCGAGGAGGAGGGTCGCGTCGGCGCCGGGGCGGCCGCGGCGGGTGCGGCGGGTGTGCTCGCCGATGGTCAGCGGGCGGCGCTGCGGGTGGCGCTCGCGGAGGTGGTGCCCGGTGGTGTCGAGGATCTCGCGCGCGGTCGCGGGGAGCGGGAAGCCGAGCTCGAAGCGCTCGAGGCGGAACGGGCGGGCGTCGAGGTTCTCGACCCGGGCGCGCTGGGTGAGCAGGCCCGCCGCGTCGACCTCGAGGTCCACGGTCAGCCGGACGCCCGCGCCCGTGGCGACGGTCCGGAGGGCGGAGCCGAGCGCCTCGATGCTCTCGACCTCGAAGCGCTCCGACGCGGCTGCGCGCTCGTGGGTGCCCTCGAAGGTGGGGGCGTGCTGCCAGCCGTCGGCCTCGACGGCGACGAGGCCGAACGGCGCGAAGGCGTCCAGCCCGCCCGAGACGCGCTGGGGGAGGGCGGCGTCTGCCAGGGCGGATAGTTCGGCGGCGGAAAGATCTCCGAGCGCGGCGCCCCAGTGCACGATCGTGGGGAAGGTGACGAGGCGGGCGTCGACGACGACGCTGGTGCCCCCGTCCTGCAAGTGGAAGAGGCGCGATTCCCGGCCGGAGAGGGTCACGGAGTCGTTCGTGGGGGCGATGCTGCGGTGCATGGCTTATTTCTAGAGCAGAAGTAATAGGGGTGTCAAGAGTGGTGAGGGTGACCGGATCCGTTCCTGGAGCGGCGCACTGCCGGTAGCTTTCTACCAGCCCGGAAAGAAGGAGCCCCGTGACCGACACCATCGTCGCCGAGGACGCCTCCGGGAGCTCCTCCGAGCTCCTGGCGCGCGAGGTCCTGATCCACGGTCCCGTCTCGCGGGCCGAGCTCGGCCGCCGCCTCGGCCTCTCGCCCGCCAGCCTGACCCGGCTCGCGCGCCCGTTCCTCGACGGCGGCCTGGTCGTCGAGGGCCCCGAGCAGAGCACCGGAGTCGGCCGCCCCGCCCGCCCGCTCGACATCCGCGCCGACGCGCTGAGCTTCGCGGGCGTGAAGATCACCGGCACCGAGGTCCTCGCCGTCCGCACCGACCTGCGCGCGCGGACCGCGCGGGAGCTGGTCCGCCCGCTGCCCGGCACGGAGCCCGCCGACGTGATCGCCGCGATCGTCTCGGTCGTCGACGAGCTCGGCGGCCCCTCCGCTTTCGCCGGCCTGGGCGTGACGCTCGGCGGGAGCATCGCCGCCGACGGCCGGGTGAGCCGCGCGCCGTTCCTCGGCTGGCGCGACGTCGACCTCGCCGCTCCGCTCTCCGCCGCCCTCGGGCTGCCGGTCGCCCTCGAGAACGACGTGGTCGCGCTCACGGGAGCCGAGCACTGGTTCGGACGCGGCCGCGGCATCCCGCACTTCGCGGTGCTCACCGTCGGCGCGGGCGTGGGCTACGGACTGGTGGTGCACGACCGGGTGGTCGCGCCCCCGGAGGCCGGGCTCGGCCTGGGCGGCCACTACCCGCTGGATCCCACCGGCCCCGTTTGCGAGGCCGGCCACCGCGGCTGCTCGACCGCGATGCTCAGCCTGCCCTCGCTCCTCCGCCAGCTCTTCGTCGCCACCGGCCGCGAGCTGACCCTGGCCGAGGGCTTCGCCGCAGCTCGCGCGGGCGACCCCGGTGCCGAGCGCATCCTCGCCGACTCCGCCCGCGCGCTCGGGACGATGATCGCCGCGATCGGCAACCTCTCGATGTCCGGCACGGTGATCCTGGCCGGGGAGGGTGTCGCCCTCTACACGGAGCAGGCCGCGGTGGTGGACGCCGCGATCGCGGCCACGCGCGACCCGGACGCTCCGCCCCTGGCGCTGCTCGTCGACGACGGCGGGCTCGTGGAGTGGGCGCGCGGCGCGGCGGCCGTCGCGATCCAGCGGCTGCTGCCGCGGATGGCGCTCGGGACGCTGGGGTAGCGGGGCTCTGCGGCGCGCGGGCGCTCGGGGTGCCGGGCTGGCGGGTCTTCGCGCCCAGTGGGCCGTCGGCACGCTCGCCCGGCGGATCTCAGCGCCGCGCGGAGGCTCGGGATGTCGGCCCGGCGGGTGTCCGCTCCGGACGGGTGCCGGGACGCCGGCCTCGCGGGCTAGACGCCGAGCGCCGAGCCGGGCAGGTCGCGCTGCAGGCCGTCGACCATCCGGCCGAACGCCGCGATCGCCTGGTCGTCGCCGAGACGGCCGGAGTCGACTCCTCCGGCGATGCGCAGGACCTCGGCCCGGCGCTCCGCCCGCTCCACCGCGTCGAGCCCGGAGGCCCCGATCGCTGCGGATGCGCGCACTCGCGCGACGATCGTGCCGACGTGCCATCTGCCGCGTGCCATCTGTCTCCTCCTGAAGTCCCCGCCCTTCTTCGGAGCGGACGCACACCCGGATGGGTGCGCGTCCCCGCGTCCTCACCCCCTGTCGCTCCGGCGATGCGTCACGAACGGTCGTCATCCGCCCGCCGTGGCGACCGTTCGTGACGCATCGATCGAGCTGGGGAGGCGGAGCGCCCG
Organism: Rathayibacter sp. AY2B9; assembly: GCF_002931595.1. Lineage (NCBI taxonomy): Bacteria > Bacillati > Actinomycetota > Actinomycetes > Micrococcales > Microbacteriaceae > Rathayibacter > Rathayibacter sp. AY2B9. The sequence continues at coordinate 114,150 of NZ_PSUB01000008.1, read as the reverse complement.
CTCGCGGAGAGGGGTCCGGGGCGCCAGAATGACGGCGAGCGGAGGGAGGCACGATGCGACGCCTCCGCGCCCTCGCCGCCGCGCTGCTCCTCCTGCCCGCCCTCGCGGCCTGCGCGCCGGGAGGCGCGACGGGCGCCCCGAGCGGCACCGCGGCGGCCACCGTGGCTGCGACCACCGCCACCCCGTCTCAGGCCACCCCCGACCCGGCCCGCTCCTCCGCCCCGTCCGCCCCGGCTCCCGGGGTCACCGTCTCCGTCCAGCAGAACCGCTCCGACATCGCCGGCGGCACCATGGCCTTCGAGGTCCACAACGGCAGCGGCGCCCTGATCGAGGTCACCGCGGCCCGCCTCACGGACCCGCGCCTCGCCGTCCCGCTCACCTGGACCGGCGGCACGGGCGTCCCCGACGGGACCTCGCGCGACCTCCGCGTCGACGTGCCCGAGCCCGCCTGCCCGGTCGCGGAAGCGCCCACTGCGCTCGAGGTCGTCCTCGCCATCGACGGCCACGGCGAGCACGCGTACCCCGCCGACGACCCGTTCTCGTTCGTCGACGCGCTCGCCCGGTCCGGCTGCTTCGCCCGCACCGTCGACGCCGACCTCGCCCTGCGGATCGACACGTCCGGAGGCGCCGCGCACGAGCCGGCGCGCCTCACCATCACCGCCGACGTCCGGGGCACCCCCCTCGTGCTCCGCAGCGTCGACGCCACGATCCTGCTGCAGCCGCCCGACGCCGCCGACGCCTGGACCCTCGACCGCTCCGTGCCCGCCGGGACCCTCGACTCCGTGGTCCTGGACGCCGTCCCCACCCGCTGCGACACCCACGCGCTCGCCGAGGACAAGGTCGGCACGCGCCTGCCGGTCACCGTCGAGACCGCGGGCCGGCAGGGCACCGTCGTCGTCGCCGCGACCCCCGAGCAGAAGGGCGAGCTCTACGCGTTCATCACCGCGTACTGCGCGTCCTGAGCGGGGAGGCGGGGGTCCGGGGGCGCGGACGTCGGCGCCGCGGACGCGTCTCGCCGTCCACCTCGGCCGTCACTCGCTGCCGCTCGCCCGCATCGGCAGGTTGCGCCGTCGGCCGCGCCGAGCCGGTCCCGCCCGCCGTGGGACGAGCCCGGCCTGCCCCGCCCGCCGTGGGACGAGCCCAGCCTGCGCCGCCCGGTGGCTCGGCTCAGCCCACTCGACTCAGCTCAGCCCGGTTCAGCCAGCACCCCGCTCCATTGCGCGCGCCCCAGCCGCGCCCGTCCGCTTCACGCCGGCGCCGTGCTCAGCGCCTGCAGCCCCGTCACCCGCAGCAGGTCGAGCCGCGCCTCGTCCTCGCTGCCCGGCGCCACCGTGTAGACGACGATCCGCAGGTCGGTGCCCGGAGCCGTGAGCACGTCGCAGTCGATCGTGATCGGTCCGACGGGCGTCCGCGTCACCGTCTTCCGGCTCGCGCGGTGCTCGGCGATGCGCGCCTCCGCCCAGCGCCGCTCGAACTCGGGCGACTCCTCCCGCAGCCGGGTGACGAGGGCGGCGAGCGCCGGATCGCGCGGGTAGCGTCCGGTCGCCGCGCGCAGGTCGGCCGCGAGGTCGGTCGCGAAGTCCTCCTCGTGCTGCGCGTCGAACTCGGTGCCGGCGTGGCCGGAGGTGAAGTGCCGCCAGACGAGGTTCCGCTCCAGCCCGGTGTACACCGAGGGGTCGCCGTTCAGGGCGGCCCAGAGCGGGTTCCACAGCAGGATGTCGTGGGCCGCCGTGAACACCGCGAGCGGCACGTCGCCCAGGCGGTCGACGATCCGCTGCACGCCCGGGCTCACGTGCTGCGGCACGACGCCCGGCGAGGGGACGGCGGCACCGGCGACCCGGTAGAGGTGGTCGCGCTCGCTGTCCGTGAGCCGGAGCGCGACCGCGAGCGAGCGGAGCATCGACAGCGACGGGTTCCGCGCGCGTCCCTGCTCGAGCCGCACCAGGTAGTCGACGCTCACTCCCGAGAGCGCCGCCAGCTCCTCGCGGCGCAGGCCCGTGGCGCGGCGGCCCGAGCCCGCGGGCAGGCCGACGTCGGCGGGACGGATGCGGTCGCGCCACGAGCGCAGCACCGTGGCGAACTCCTCCATGCCGCCCATCCTCCTCCGCCCGCCGTCGCCGAGCCAGGTACTGACGGTCCCCCCGTCGAGCGCGGCCTGGTCGAGGCCCGACGACCCGCGCAGGATGGGCGCATGACCACGACACTCATCACCGGAGCGAACCGCTCCCTCGGCCTCGAGACCGCCCGCCGACTCCTCGAGGCGGGCCACACCGTCTACGCCGGCATGCGCGACACCGCCGACGGCGACGCCGCCCGCGCGCTCGGCGCCCACCCCGTCCGCCTCGACGTCACCGATCAGGCGAGCGTCGACTCCGCGATCGCCTCCCTGCCCGGGCTCGACGTGCTCGTCAACAACGCCGGAGTGCTGGGCACCTCGTTCGGCGTCGACGACCTCACCCCGGAGGCGATGGCGGGCGTCCTCGAGACGAACGTCGTCGGCATCGTCCGCGTCACACAGGCCGCGCTCCCGCTGCTGCGGGCCTCCGCGGCCCCGGTCGTCGTGAACGTGGCGTCCGGAGTCGGCTGGCCGCGCTGGCTGAGCACCGAGGGCCACGACGAGTTCCCCGTCACCGCGATCCCCTACGCGGCATCGAAGGCGGCGGTCGTCGCGCTCACCGTGCAGTACGCGAAGAACCTGCCGGCGATGCGGATCAACGCGAGCGACCCCGGCTACACCGCGACCGACTTCAACGGACACGGCGGGCACCAGACCGTCACCGAGGGCACGGACGCGACCGTCGCGCTCGCCCTGCTCGGCTCCGACGGGCCGACGGGCGAGTTCCACGACCGGCGCGGGCGCATCGAGTACTGAGCGGTGGGGCGGGCGGGCGCGGCCGGGCGGAGGTGGCCGGACGCCGGCCCGGACCCGGCGGGCGTCCACGTGTCCGTTCGAGGAGCCGCAGCCCCGAGCCCGGCGTGCGCCCACGCGCCCGATCGGGAAGGTCCCGGCCCGACCCGGCGAGCGTCCGCGCACGCCAGAGACGCGGTGAGGTCCCCGAACCCGCCCTCGGCGCACCGGCCAGCACATGGTGATGAGGTGTCCTGTCTGCGCGGTCACCGGTCCTCGGTGCTGGGCTGTGAGTGACGGCCGGAGCCGGGACGCTGCCCACCGCGTGACAGAGGGCCGGATGAACCGCCGGCCCGACGGTGCGTGCTCGCTCCGGTGCGCCTACCGACTCACCGCGTCTCGTGTCAGCTCTGCAGCTCGACCCCCCAGTTCGTCCTCTGGACGTCGGCGTCGAGCCCGCGCAGCTCGCGCGCCACGGCGTCCGCCTGCTCGCGCAGCTCCCGCACCGGCAGCGCGGGCAGGCGGCGCAGCTCGCTCCGGAGCTGGCGGTAGCCGCGCTCGCCGGCGGCCGCGTCGGCCGCGCGGGTCAGGAGGCTGTGCCGGGCGCGCAGGGCCTCGCGCCGGGCGAGCGCCGCGGTCAGCACCTCTCCGGTGGGAGTGGTCGCCGTCGCGTTGGTGAGGTTGATCGCCGTGACCAGCCGCTCGAGCTCGCCCAGTGCGCGCGTGCAATCGGCGAGCAGCTCGGCCGGGTCCTCGGTCGGCTCCTCTCCCTCCTGGTAGGAGGCGTTCGCGACGATCCGCGACTGGAGGGCCTCGATCCGCTTCTGCAGGTCGGCCCGCTCGAGGAGTGCTTCGGCGAGAGTCATGCGACCAGGCAAGCACACATCGACGCGACCCGCGCCCCTAGGCTGCGACCGTGCCGCTGCAGAACCATCCCGGAGACGTCGAGTTCCCCGTCCGACCCCGGCTGCGCTACGCGCGGGCGGCCGATGCGCACCGGCGCGGTCAGGGCGCCGGACGCCGCGCGCTCCTGGTGACCGCCTTCGCGGCTCCGGTGGGCCTGGTCGGCTTCGCGTGGGGGCTCGCGCTCGGCGGCGGCGAGAGCGTCGCGTTCACGGCGTTCGCGTTCGCTCTGGCCTTCGGGCTGCTCGCCGCCACGGTCGGCTTCCAGCAGTGGGATGCGCGCGCGCCGCGCCGCGAGCAGCTCGCGTACCTCGGCGCGGCCGGCTCGCCGACCCCGTCCCTCCGCCAGCAGCAGCTGCTCGCGCTCGACGCGGTCAGCGACTTCTCGTTCGCCGGCTGGAACTCCTCCCTCGCGTTCCAGCCCTCCTGGGCCGAGCTCCCGGAGGAGCTGCGGCGCCGATACGCCGACGGAGCGAAAGGAGCGCCCTGGCAGCAGCTGTCGCTGCATCCGCTCGTCGAGCACCGGGTCGCGCTCGACCGCGACTTCCGCATCGCCTCGGCCGACGACGTCGAGCTGCTGGTCGCCGACGTGCTCACCCGCGGGCCGCTCTCGACCCGCTTCGCCGAGGTCTCGGCCTCCGGCGACGCCGAGCGGATGCGCTCCCGGGTCGCCGCGCTCACGGGCGGCAGCGAGTTCCACCTCCTCGAGCTCGCTCAGGCGGTCGACGGGCGGCCGCCGCTGCTCCTGCTCGCGGGCGACGCCGAGCGCACGATCGGCGCGATCCGCTACGCCTACGTCGCCGGCTACCTCCCGGCGGCGCGGGCCTGGGAGCTGCTGGCCGCGGTCGGCGACCGCGTCTTCGAGCGCTACTCCGGCTGGGACGCCTACTGGGCCGACGCGGCCCTCGCCATCGCCTTCCGCACCGACTCGCTCGGCGCAGTGCAGCACCACCACCGTCTGCGCGCGGAGCTCGCGGCCTCGGGGTGGCCGGCGGCGTCGGTGCCGTACCCGGGCTGAGCGCGGGGCGACTGCGGAGACGGTGCGACCGAGCTGGAGCGTCCGGATGGGAGGCGTGCGCCCGCGCGGTGACCTCCCTCGCCCACGGGGCTGTCGACGCGGAGAGCGCTGCGGCCCCGGGGTCAGCCCAGCTTCGAGGCGGGCACCGTCTCGAGGTGGAGCAGGTCGCGGCGCAGGCGCTGCGAGCGGACGTAGCTGCTCAGCACGTGCTCGGGCGAGGGCGGGGAGTCGCTCCCGCCGAGGAGGGCGCGCGCGGTCGTGAGGCGTGCGCGGCGGATCTCGTCGAACACGGTGGTGCCGTTCCGCGCGAAGGTGCGCTGCAGCGTCCGCTTCGGGACGCCGAGGCGCTCGCAGATCTCCTGGACCGAGAGGCGGGGGTCGGTGGACATCGCGGCGATCAGGGCGAGGGCGCGCGTGTAGACGTCCTCGCTGCTCTCGCGCGGCAGCGAGGTCGCCAGCACAGCGCCCGCCAGCTGCTCGACGGCGGCCCGCACCAGGGGGAAGGCGGGGGAGTCGGCGTCGAGGGTGGAGCCGAAGGTCGCGTTGACGGTCGAGAGCAGGATGCCGCGGCTGGCCGCGTCGGCCTCGGTGACGACGGCTCCGCGGTCGGCCGAGTCGACCAGGCCCAGCAGCGGGCGGTCGAGGGCGATCTCGGTGCGGGCGCTCGGGGTGTCGGTCACGATTGTGAACGGGGAGTCGCAGTGGAGGAAGGCGATGTCGCCCGGCGCGACGCGGACCTCGAGTGCCGCCGGATCGTCCGGCTGGATCACGATCGCGCCCTCGAGCGGGATGATCAGGCGGACGCCCGGTCCGATGGCGGAGGTGCGGTGCAGGCGGGCCGGCGAGTGCCAGATCCGGAGCACGTCGACGCCGTCGCTGCAGAGGGTGTCGGCCACGATGCGGAACGCGCCGTTCGCGCGGACGTCGACGCCGCTCTGGGCCAGCCACGCGGCCGCCGCGGTGTCCCGGCGGGACACTCCGCGATCGACGATCGGTCGGCTGCCTTCTGCGATTCCCCTCACGGCGGAGTCCTTTCCTCTGGCGCGTCCTCCGTACGACGCGATCCCTCTACCCTGGCCGATCCGGGCCGGTGGTGAGAAGTCTTCATGCGATCGCATCGTCGCTCATCTCCACCGCAAGGTGTCGGATCCCGCCATCGGGGGGCGGAACCTGACCTCCGGGGTGCGCCTCGGATCGACGTGGATCTCGAGCGCGGCGACGTCGGTGAAGGGCCGGTCGTCGCTCGTGCGGCCCCGCAGCACGATGGAGTGGCGGAGCGTCCGCGGTGCCCGCAGGGGCGCGATCGTGTAGTGCGCGACGGCCACGAATCCCGCTCCCGGGGCGACCCGCTCGGGCCGGCCGACGACGGTGACCGGGGCCTCGTCGTAGTCGAGCTCGACGCCCGAGCCGTCGGTGAAGGAGCCGCAGAACAGGGCGAGGTCGTGCAGGGCGGCGGTGCCGGAGTTGTGGAACTGCATCCAGAAGGTGATCACGGCGACGGAGCCGCACGCGGGCGCGAGCCGCACCGCGCTGCCGTCGAGGACGAGGTGCGGAGGCGCATCGAGCGTCGGAGCTCCGAGCATCAGCCGCGCCGCCTGACGCCCGCCGCCGGTGCGGCCGCCGGTTCCGCTGCGCTTCCCGCCAGCTGCAGGAGGCCGCACGCGGCGACCACTCCGACGAGGGCGGCCGCCCAGCTCAGGTCCTGCTGGTCGAACTCCCGGACGTGCGCCGGGACGCCCGCGAATCCGAGGATCCCCTGGGCCGCGGCGACGGTGGCGAAGGCGAGCAGCGCGGCCGTGGCGGCGACCGCGGCCGGAGCGGGCGGGTCGCCCTCCGAGTCCTGGGCGAAGCGGCGGACGGCGTGCGCGAGGGCGAGTGCGCAGAGGGCTGCGGCGACGAGGGCGGCCGCGGTGTAGGCGGGGCCGGCGGCCAGCAGGAGGAGGGCGCCGACGACGACCCGCAGGCAGGCCGGGAGGACGCCGGGAGCGCTGCATCCGCGCGCGCCCGGGCCTCCGCCGAGGGCCGCGGCGCGGGCGCGGGACTCCTCGAGGCGCCTCCGGACGCCATGAGGACCAGCGGCGCGGAGCAGGGCGGTCGCGCCCGAGGCGAGCAGCGCGACGCCGCCCTCGTCTTCCCCCTGCTCGTCGGCGTCGGCAGGGGTCATCGGGTCTCCTTCGGGGCGGGGACGGGGCGCGGCACCTCGATGATCCGTCCTCGCGGAGCGCCTCGGGAGGCCGGGCGCGAACGCTCACGAGGCAGGCGCGCCAGAACGTCAGAACGCGCCAGTGGACCGTGCCGCCGAGCTGTGCCAACGGCACCGCGGAACGTGCCACGCGCCTCCGAGTGCCCGCTGCGCGCCGTTTCGAGACGGCCTACGCTCACCGGATGGACGAGGTGCGGGACGCGTACGGCGCGCGGGCGGAGGAGTACGCGGCGCTGCTCGGATCGGTCGACGCGGGGCCCGCGGCCGATCGCGAGCTGATCGGGTCGTGGGCCGACGGGCTGGAGGGCACGGTCGCCGACGTGGGCTGCGGGCCCGGGCACTGGACGGAGTTCCTCCAGCGCCGCGGAGCCGCCGCGGTCGGCGTCGACCCGGTGCCGGAGTTCGTCGCGCTGGCTCGAGCGCGGTTCCCGGACGTCCCGTTCCGGCTCGGCTCGGCGCTCGAGCTCGACGTCGACGGCCTCGGGGGTGTTCTCGCGTGGTACTCGCTCATCCACCTGCCGCCGGCGGAGCTGCCCGGCGCGGTCGCGGCGCTCGCCGCGCACCTCCGACCGGGCGGAAGCCTGCTGATCGGCTTCTTCGAAGGGCCGCGCTCGGAGGCGTTCGCGCACGCCGTCGCACCGGCGTGGTTCCATCCGCTCGCCGAGATGCGCGCGCTCGCCGAGCAGGCCGGCCTCGAGGTGACCCACTCCCTCCGCCGCAGCGCCCCCGGCGTCCGCGACCACGGCGAGCTGATCGCTGTCCGCCCCCGCTGACGCCGAGCTGATCGCCGGCCTGTGATCCGGACGCCGCCGACGCCGCGCTGGTTCCGTGCTGACGGCACCCGCTCCCGCTGGTCATCGGCGGCCGACGTCCCGGCCCACCGCATCCCCTCGAGACACCACCGCCCCGCCGGGACGCCGCCGTCTCAGCGGTGCCGCGGCGGTCCCGGCGGTGTCCCGGCGGACGAGGGCCCCCGCGCCTAGAGGCGGTCGGCGCGCCACTCCGTGGGGATCTCCTCGCCGCGGCGGAACGCCTCCTCCTCGCGCTCGCGCAGCTCGACGCGGCGGATCTTGCCCGAGATCGTCTTGGGCAGGGGGTGGAACTCGAGGCGCCGCACCCGCTCGAAGGAGGAGAGCAGCTCGCGGGTGTGGGCGAAGATCGCGCTCGCCGTCTCGGCGGTCGGCTCCCAGCCCTCGGCGAGGGTGACGTACGCCTTCACCACGCTGTGGCGCACCTCGTCCGGAGCCGGCACCACCGCGGACTCGGCGACGGCGGGGTGCTGCAGCAGCACGCTCTCGACCTCGAACGGCGAGATCTTGAAGTCGGAGGACTTGAAGATGTCGTCGGTGCGGCCCACGAAGGTGATCGTGCCGTCGACCGCGCGGACCGCCACGTCGCCGGTGTGGAAGTAGCCGTCGGCGCGGGCGCGCTCGGTGCGGTCCTCGTCGCCGAGGTAGCCGGACATCAGGTTGACGGGCTCGACGGAGAGGTCGAGGCAGATCTCACCGGTGGAGGCGGGCTCGCCGGTCAGCGGATCGACGAGGGCGATGGCGACGCCGGGCAGCGCGCGGCCCATCGCTCCGGGGACCACGGGGGCGCCGGGCGGGTTCGCGATGATCGCGGTGGTCTCGGTCTGGCCGTAGCCGTCGCGGATGGTGAGTCCCCACTCCCGCTCGACGGTCGCGATGACCTCGGGGTTGAGCGGCTCGCCCGCCGAGAGGATCTCGGTCAGCGCGCGCGGCTTCGCTCCGAGCGCCGACTGGATCAGCATCCGCCACACGGTCGGCGGTGCGCAGAACGTGGTGACCTCGGCCCGGTCGAGCTGCTGGTGCAGAGCGGTGGGGGAGAAGCGGCTGTAGTTGTAGACGAACACCGTCGCCTCGGCGTTCCACGGCGCGAAGAAGCAGCTCCACGCGTGCTTGCCCCAGCCCGGCGAGCTGATCGCCATGTGCACGTCGCCCGGCTGGACGCCGAGCCAGTACATCGTGCTGAGGTGCCCCACGGGGTACGACTCGTGCGTGTGCACGACCATCTTGGGCTTCGAGGTGGTGCCGGAGGTGAAGTAGATCAGGCACGGATCGGAGCTCCGGACGACCACGGTCGGGCTGATGCCGAAGGGCTCGAGCGAGTCGGCGTAGTCGAGCCAGCCCTCGACGGCGCCGCCGACCGCGATGCGGCCGAAGCCGCCCTCCATCTCGTCGAACTTGGCTGTCTCGGAGGCGTCCGCGATGACGTGCGCGACCTCGCCGCGCTCGAGGCGGTCGGCCAGATCGGCGGGTGAGAGCAGGGTCGTCGTGGGGAGGATGACCGCGCCGAGCTTCATGATCGCGAGCATCGACTCCCACAGCTCGAGGCGGTTGCCGAGCATGAGCATCACGTGATCGCCCTGCTCGACGCCGACCGAGTGGAGCCAGGCGGCGACCTCGTCGGAGCGCCAGCGCATCCGGTCGAAGGAGTACTTCTCCTCGGAGCCGTCCTCCTCCACGATCCAGAGGGCGGGGCGCTCGTTGCCGATGGCGATCGCGTCGAACCAGTCCACCGCCCAGTTGAAGCGGGGCCCGACGTCCGGCCACTGGAAGGCCTCGTTCGCGGCGACCGCATCGGTGCGGTGCTGCAGGAGGGTGTCGCGGGCGGCGCGGAAGCTCCCGGTGGGGTTCATGCATGTCTCCGTAGCGGTCGAGGTCCGGCCGCTGGCGGGACCGACCCCATTCTGCTCCCGCCGCGGTGCCGGGTGCTGCGCGACGGATGCCCGGTGGGGACGCGCGTAGGAGGGAGCACCTGTGGAGGAGCGGCCGAGTCCGTCCCACGAACGACACGGCGTCAGCGGGAGGGCGGAGGGCTCGCCGCCGCAGCAGGCGCTCCCTCCGCTCCCTCCGCGGGACCTCAGTACTTGATGGACTGACCGCCGTCGATCGGGAGGACGGTCGCGTTCACGTACGAGGCGTCGTCCGAGAGGAGGAAGGCGACGACCGAGGCGATCTCGTCGGCCTCGCCGTAGCGCTTGGTCGGGTTGACCTGGATGAACTCCTCGGCCGCCTTGCGCGGGTTCTGCGGGTCGAGCTGCTTCATCGAGTTCTCGACCATCGGGGTCCAGATGGCCCCGGGCGCGATCGCGTTGACGCGGATGCCGAACTCGCCGTACTCGATCGCGGAGTTGCGGGTGAGGCCGACGACGCCGTGCTTCGCGGCCGCGTAGCCGGACTGGTTGCCGATCGCGGTGATGCCGCCGACGCTCGCGGTGTTGACGACCATGCCCGAGCCCTGCTCGCGCATCACCTTCAGCACCTTCTCGAGGCCGAGGAACACGCCGCGGAGGTTGATCGCGACGACCTTGTCGAACTCGTCGGCCGTGAAGTCCTCGGTGAGGTTCTGGCGGCCCTCGATGCCGGCGTTGTTGAAGAAGCCGTCGATGCGGCCGAACGCCTCGAGGGTGCGCGCGACGTAGGCGTCGACGTCCGCCTCCTTCGACACGTCGGCGAGGACGGTGATCGACTCGGTGCCCTCGGGCAGGACGTCGACCGTGGCGGCGAGGCCCTGCTCCGAGATGTCGACGAGGGCGAGCTTCGCGCCCTCCTGGGCGAGGCGGACGGCTGCGGCGCGGCCCAGGCCGGATCCACCTCCGGTGATGAGGACGACGCGGTCGGTGAAGCGGGTGCTGGTGGTGGTCATGACGACTCCTGCTCGAAGAGGGATGGGCTCGGAGGCCGTGCGGTCGGCGAGTCCGTATCCATGCGTCTGCATGCAATCGACTCCACGATACGCCACAGGTGTCGGTTGAGTCTGAGTGCGCGGTCAGGGATGGAGTGATCCGGGCTGTGGGCGCCCGCAGTCGAGCCCGGTGGACCCTCGCGAGCGGGGCCGCAGGATCCGATGCGAGCACTCGGGTTCTGGGCAGAGCCGCCCCCGACCCCGATCCGCCTGGCCGCCGCTTCCGGGCGACCGAGCCGCACCGGCCGAGCAGGCGAATCGCCGAGCCGCCCCGGCCGAGCAGGCGAGTCGCCTGGCCGCGGCCGATCCGCCGCTCGCCCGCCTACAGGTGCGGCTGCCCCGTCGAGGCGCTCGTCCCGCCGTCCACGGCGAGGATCGCGCCGGTGATGTACGCCGCGTCCGCGCTGGCGAGGAACAGCACCGGCGGGGCGATGTCGTCCGGCTGCCCGGGGCGTCCGAGGGCGATGCGGTCGATGAAGGGCGCGAGCTCCTCGGGGGTCGAGGCCATCGACTCGGTCAGCGGCGTCTGCGTGAAGGCGGGGGCGACGGCGTTGACCCGCACCCCGTGCGCGCCGAAGTCGAGGGCCAGCGACTGCACGAACGTCGTGATCGCGCCCTTGGTCGCGTTGTAGGCGGCCTGACCCCAGTCGCCGCGGATGCCCGACACGGAGGAGACGACGACGATGTTGCCGCGGCTCGCCTTGAGGTGGGGGAGCGCCGCCTTCACCGCGTAGAAGAGGGCGTCGACGTTCGTCGCGAAGAGCGAGCGCCAGGCGTCGTCCTCCACCTCCTCGATCGGGCCGCCGAGGTGGCCGGCCGCGTTGTTCACGAGGACGTCGATCCCGCCGAACCTCGCGACGGTGCCCTCGACGAGCGCGTCGACCTCGGCTCGGACCGAGACGTCGGTGGGCACGACCAGGACGCGCTCGGCCGGGAAGCCGGCGACGGTCTCCTCGAGCGTGGCGGGGGTGCGCCCGGCGACCGCGACGCTTGCGCCCTGCTCGAGGAAAGCGCGTGCGATGGAGCGGCCGATGCCGGAGCCGGCTCCGGTGATCAGGACGGTGCGTCCGGAGAAGGGGTAGGTGTTCGAGGCGATCATGGCGGTGCCTTCCGGGTGCAGAGGGGCGGCTCGGCGGGGTGCGCCGGGTGCGGCGGGCGTCGGATCCGCCCGGTGCCGATCATCCGCGGCACCCGAGCGGATCGACGGGCCGCCGCGCCGGTACGGAGGAGCTCCCCATCGATCCGCAGCACGGCCCCCGACCCTGGCAACCGCCGCAGAGTGCGGTCCGCGGCCGCGCGGGCTCGGGTAGACCGGAGGGACGCCAGTGGACAGGGGGAACCACCATGGACACCACGAGAACGACCGCTCCGCGCCGGGCGACGGGGCTCCGGGCGGGACGGCGCGCGACCGTGCTGGGCGCCTCGGCACTGCTCGCGGCGCTCGCTCTGAGCGGCTGCACGAGCGGCGCCGACCAGGCGGAGGAGGCGACACCCGCCGTTCCCGGCACCGCTGCTCCGACGACCGCCGCTCCGACCGCGACGCCCACCGAGGCTCCGCTCGGGCCCGTGACGCTGCCCGAGGGCGCGACCGCCGCCGTGCGGTGGACCGACCAGGTCGGCCCCGTCGATCCCCAGACCGTGTACCTCAGCGGCGATCCGCTGCACATCACCGTCTCGGTCGCCTGCGACACCGCGGACGCCGAGGTGACGATCGAGGTCGTCGGCCTGATGACGAGCGGATCGTCGTGCGTCTACAGCCCGAGCACGACCCGCACCGGCACCGGAGGCGGCAACACGGGCACCATGCAGATCGCCGTCGAGCAGGACGCCGAGATCAGGGTGACGACGGTGCCGGACGACGCGCACTGGTCGGCCGCCGTCTCGACCGGGGCGCGAACGGTCCCCGGGCCCTGACGCCGGTCCGCGCCCTCCGAGAACGCAGAAGTCGCGGTGGTCGAGAGCGCCCACCGCGACGTCCGGGTTCTCGAGTCGCCCGGGGCGTCAGCCGATCGGGACGCCGAGCTCGGCCATGAACGGCACGGCGTCGACCGCCTCGCCGTCGACCCTTGTCTCGAAGTGCAGGTGGCAGCCGGTGGAGGCGCCGGTCGAGCCGCGCAGCGCGATGACCTGGCCGACGGTGACGGTCTCGCCGACCGACACCATCAGCTCGCTGTTGTGGGCGTAGCCGGTCTCGATGCCGCCGCCGTTGTCGAGCAGGATCCAGTTGCCGTAGCTGCCCTGGTACGACGCCTCCTCGACGGTGCCGCTGGAGGCCGCGAGGACGGGCGTGCCGCAGGCGCCGGCGAGATCGGTGCCCTTGTGGAACAGGTTCACGCCGGCGACCGGCGCGTCGGGGCGGGGGCCGTAGCTGCTGCTGATGTGACCGGAGATCGGGACGACCCACGCTCCGGACGCTCCGGCGGCGGCCGCGGTCGACTCGCCGGAGGTGGCGGTGATCGCGTCGAGGGACGCGGTGGGCACGAGGACCTCGGGCTTGGCCTCGGCGGCGAAGGCGTCGCGGGTGACGCTCTGCTGCACGACTCCGGCCGCCACGAAGCTCTGCGGGCGGGCCGCGGCGACGGCGGTGGCCGTGTCGCGGGTCAGCTCGGAGTCGGCGGTGCCGCCCACGGCGAACGCGGGCATCGTCGACGTGATCGCGATGCCGGCCACGAGGGTCATCGCGGCGACGGCGGAGACGCGGGGTCGCGACGGGCCGCGGGAGGGGCGGCGGCCGCGGGACTCCTGCTCACGGAGCGAGCGACGGGTCGGGAGGGCGGACGGACTGCCGGTCTCGGCTCCTGCGGGGGTGGGAGTCGAGGCGCGTGACGAACGGTGCATGCAGAGGGGGTTCCAGGTCTGCCGACGCTCGAGGGGGGAGGCGAGCGCCGGGTGGGGCAGTGGGGCTGATCGCACGGCTGAGCCGATGCGACCCTCCAAACTACCCGCGTTCCGCCGGATCCGACCTGAGAGAAACCTCCGGAGTCAAGCGGTTGAGCGCATCGATCGGCTCTCGATCCGGAGTGGCGGGGGTGCGCCGGGTCGCCGGTGGGCGTGCTCAGCGGTCGGCGGTGAAGACGAGCAGGGCGATCACACCGGCGACCGTCGCCGCGACTCCGGAGCCCAGGCGCCACCACATCCACTTGTCGCGCCTGGGCCCGCGCACGGGACGCCGGAGGCCGGCGCGGCCCTGGTAGCCGCCGGGATCGTGCTGGAAGACCATGCCCCCAGCCTGCCGAACCCGCGCCCGTCGCGGGGTCACTCGCCCGCGACTCCCAGCCGCGAACGGCACCGCAGGGCTGAAGCGAGAGCCGAGGAGAAAGGAGGAGAGGCGGCGACCAGGGGGAAGGGGAGGCGGGACGGCACGGGCGCAGAACGGCCGCCGCCTGCGCGCCTAGCGCGGCCCGGGCGCGCTCGCCAGCGGGTTCGCGGGGCGGGTGCCGCTCGGTAGCGTGGGGGAGTCGGCCGGAGCGGTCGACGAGCGGAGGAGCGGACATGGCCGGGACCGGCAAGGACAAGGACGCACGCGACAAGGCGGCGCAGAAGCGCGCGAAGAAGGCGCTGAAGAAGGCCGAGAAGTCGGTGCGCGCGGCGCACGAGGCGGTCCGCGACTCCAGCAAGAAGCTGCGCAAGAAGGCCCGCAAGCTGGCCGAGCAGACCGAGAAGCTCAAGCGGACCCAGGAGAAGGCGGCGAAGAAGGCGGCCGCGGCCGAGAACCGCCCGACCACGCCGAAGCACGCCGCCGAGCCGGCGGTCGGCGCCCTCGACCTCACCCCGCCGCTTCCCGGCTCGCAGGAGCCCGCCGAGGATCAGGAGTCCGCCGAGGACGCCGGTGCCGCGGCCGGGTCCGCCGCCCAGCAGGAGCCGGCCCCCGACTCCGACCCCGCGCACACCCCGGACCTCACCCCGCCGATGCCGCGCTCGGCCTCCTGAGCGCACCCGTCTGAGCGCCGCATGCCGGTGCGGGCTCAGGAGAATCGCACCCGCCGATGCGCCGCCCGCCTGAGAATCCGCACAGGGTACTCGGGCTGGCGTGCCCCGCGAGGTGAACAGCAGGTGAAGCCTCGCGACCACGCCGAAACGCCTCCCGCCGCGGGAGCATCATGTCTGCGTGGATCCCTTCATCCTGCTCGCGCTCGTCGTCGTCACGGCCCTCGCCTTCGACTTCACCAACGGCTTCCATGACACGGCGAACGCGATGGCCACGTCCATCGCGACCGGTGCCCTGAAGCCCCGCACCGCCGTCGCCCTCTCGGCGTCGCTGAACCTCGTCGGTGCGTTCCTCAGCATCGAGGTGGCGCTGACCGTCACCAACGCGGTCGTGAAGATCCAGGATTCCTCGGGCGCACCCGATCCGGCGCTGCTCGAGGACGGCGGATCCGCTCTGCTGCTGATCGTGCTGGCCGGCCTCATCGGCGGCATCGTCTGGAACCTGCTGACCTGGCTGCTCGGCCTTCCCTCGAGCTCGTCGCACGCCCTCTTCGGCGGCCTGATCGGCTCCGCTCTCGCGGGCCTCGGCCTCAACGGCGTGAACTGGGCCGGCGACGGCACGAAGCTCGACGGCGTCGTCGGCAAGGTGATCCTCCCGGCGCTGATGTCGCCCGTGCTCGCCGGCGCGGTCGCGGCGATCGGCACCTGGCTCGTCTTCCGCGTGATCGGCAACCTCGCCGAGAAGAGCCTCCACCGCGGCTTCCGCTTCGGCCAGATCGGCAGCGCCTCCCTCGTCTCGCTCGCGCACGGCACCAACGACGCGCAGAAGACCATGGGAGTGATCACGCTCGCGCTGATCGCGGCCGGCGGCTGGAGCGACACCGAGTCGGTCCCCTTCTGGGTCAAGCTCAGCTGCGCGCTGGCCATCTCGCTCGGCACCTACATCGGCGGCTGGCGGATCATCCGCACCGTCGGCAAGGGCCTCGTCGAGATCGACACCCCGCAGGGCATGGCCGCCGAGAGCGCCTCCGCCGCGGTCATCCTCGCCTCCAGCCACCTCGGCTTCGCCCTCTCGACCACCCACGTCGCGACCGGCTCGATCCTCGGCTCCGGAGTCGGCCGCCCCGGCGCGCAGGTGCGCTGGCGCGTGGCGCTGCGCATGGTGATCGCCTGGGTCATCACGCTCCCGGCCGCCGCTCTCGTCGGCGCCGTGATGTGGTGGATCGGCCACCTCGTCGGAGGCGCGGCCGGCGGCCTCCTGATGGCCGCGATCCTCGTCGCCGTCGCCTCCCTCATCTACATCCGCTCGCGCCGCGACAGCATCGGCGCGCACAACGTCAACGACGAGTGGCAGGACGCGGCGGCACGCCCCGCGCCCGAGACCGCCGGCGTCTGAGCGAAAGGATCCGCACCGTGCTCTCCCTCTTCCTCTCCGCCGCCGGCCAGGTGGCCCTCGTCGCCGTGCTCCTCGGAGCGGGCCTGCCCGTGCTCTTCGCCGTCGGCGTCCGCTCCTTCGCCGTCGCCGCCGGTGCTCCCGCCTCGGGCGGGTCGGACGCCCCCGCGGTCCGGAGCGGTCTGCCCGCCCCGGTGCTGCGCGGGATCGGCGTGCTCTGCTTCGCCCTCGTCGTCGGCTCCGTCGTGATCGGCCTGAGCGTCATCATCGCGACGGGCCTCGGCCAGTCGGTGAGCTTCGAGCACGTGATCCCGACCTTCGTGCCCAAGGGCTGAGCATGGCCTCGACCGATCCGATCGCGGCGCGGGAGGGGATCGTCGCCCGCGTGGTCGGCTGGCTGCGCGCGGGCTACCCGTCGGGCGTGCCGGAGCAGGACTACCTGCCGCTGCTGGGCCTGCTGCGCCGCAGCCTCACGACGGACGAGGTCGAGCAGGTCGTCGCGCGGCTCCTGTCGGAGTCGGAGCGGGCCGAGACGGTCGTCTCACGGGCCGTGGTCCGCGAGCGGATCGAGCAGCTGCTGCTCGGACCGGCGATGCCCGAGGACGTCGCCCGCGTCTCCTCGCGGCTCGCGAGCGCGGGCTGGCCGCTGGCGGGCCCGGAGTCGCTGGCCGAGCCGGACACCCGCGAGGGCCTGGTCGCGCGCATCGTCCGCTGGCTGCGCGCCGGCTATCCGGCCGGGCTGCCCGAGCAGGACTTCGTGCCGCTGCTGGCGCTCCTCCGCCGCCGTCTGAGCGACGAGGAGGTGGCCGAGGTGGCCGCCGGTCTCGCCGCTGACGCGCCCGCCTCCCGCGCGGACGTCGGCACCGCGATCGCCGGAGTGACCTCGGAGCTGCCCTCGGAGGAGGACATCGAGCGCGTGCGCCGGTCGCTGGCCGCGCTGGGCTGGCCGGAGGAGTTCGCGAGCTGACGCGCCGCGGCCCGGGCTTCGGGCCACAGGAGTCCGCGTGCCGATCCGCCGCTGTCGCCGGCGATCCGGCCGGAGAGGCCGCGAGCGGACCCGCCTCGCCGCGATCCCGGGCGGTCCAGCCGTCGAAGGGTGACCCCGCCGGGACCAGGACGCGGACGCTGCAGCGGTCGGGGCCCGCCGTGAGCGGGCGGGACGAGCGCTGGAGCGTGTCCTCGGGCGGGCGACAGGCGGCCGCCCGGTCGGCAGGGGAGTCGCGGGGTCACGACGCGCGCCGTCCGCCGTCCTAGGTTCGGCCCGGGTCCGGATCGGCTGCGCAGCCGGCTGCCGGACCGCAGCCCGACCGGAAGGACAGCCCATGCCCGCACCCACCATCGTCCTCGTCCACGGAGCGTTCGCCGACGCCGCGAGCTTCGCCCCGGTCACGCGGATCCTGCTCGACGCCGGCCACGCCGTGCGCGTCCCTGCAGTGCCGAACCGCAGCCTGCTGGGCGACGCGGAGTACCTCCGCTCCTTCGTGGAGCAGCTCGACCGGCCGGTCCTGCTGGCGGGCCACTCCTACGGCGGCGCCGTGATCACGGTGGCGGGGGTCGCCGAGAACGTGGTCGGCCTCGTCTACCTCGCGGCCTACGCGCTCGAGGAGGGGGAGAGCCTCGGGCAGCTGCAGGGCGCCTTCCCCGACTCCGACCTCCCGGCGAACCTCGTCTACACCCCGTTCCCGATCGACGGAGCGGAGCCGGGCACGGACGTGTCGGTCGCGGTGTCGGCGTTCCCGGAGGTGTTCGCGGCCGGGATCGATCCGGCCGAGGCGGCCGTGCTCGCGGTCGGCCAGCGCCCGCTCGCCGCTCTGGCGTTCGGCGAGGCCGCTCCGGTCGCCGCCTGGCGGACCCGGCCGAGCTGGGGCGTCGTCGCGGCGGCGGACCGGACGATCAACCCGGACGTCGAGCGGTTCGGCTACCGGCGGGCGGGCGTGCGCTCGGTCGTCGAGCTCGACGCGCCGCACCTGGTGATGCGCTCGCACCCGGAGGAGGTCGCGCGGGTCATCGCCGACGCCGCGGCGGAGCTGAGCTGACCGCGGAGTCGCCTGACCGCGGAGGGGTGCGCCGAGTGCCGGTGCGCTCCTCCGCACCCCGCCGCGCACCGCCCCCACCCTGAAGCACGCCCCGCCGATCTAGGTACTCCCTCCGCGGATCTAGGTCGGCGTCGCGTGGAGTCGGGCCCGCCTCCTCCCTAGCCTCGAAGGGAGAGAAGGGCGGGATCGTGGACACGGACACCGCGCGGCTCGGCGCCTACCTCCGGGGGCACCGCGACCGGCTGCGCCCCGACGAGGTCGGCCTGGGCGCCGACGGCAGGCGCCGCGTCAGCGGGCTGCGCCGCCAGGAGGTCGCCGTGCTCGCGGGGATCAGCCCGGACTACTACCTGCGGCTCGAGCAGGGCAAGGACCGCCGCCCCTCGGCGCAGGTCCTGGACGCTCTGGCCCGCGCGTTCCGTCTCGACGCGGACGGGCGGGACTACCTCTTCCGGCTCGGCGGGCACGCCGCGCCGCGCCGCTCACCGGGCTGGGCGCAGGCCGGGCCGACCCCGGCGCAGGTCGGCAGCCTGACGAGCATGGTCTCGTCCTGGACCACGACGCCCGCCTACGTGGTCGACCGCTACCTGGACCTCGTCGCCGTGAACGAGCTCGGCCGCCTGTTCCTCCCCCTGGCCTGCGAGCAGGGGACCAACATGATCGAGGCCGTCGTCGACGCCGCGGCGCTCGAGACCGACGCCGAGCGGCACGAGGACTGGGACCGCACGATCGCCGTGATGACGGCCGCCCTCCGCTTCCACTCCGACCCGGCGGACCCGCGTCTGCGGGTCCTGGTCGCCTCGCTCGGAGGCCGCTCGCGGGTCTTCCGCCGCGTCTGGGCGAGCCAGGAGGCGTATCCGCTCCGCGAGGGCTCGTCGCCGGTGCGCGTCGACCCCTTCGGCTTCATCGCCTTCCGCTGGCAGACCCTGGAGGTGCACGGAGGCGACCACTTCCTGACCTCCTTCTTCGGCGCCCCCGGCAGCGCCGCGGCCGCCGCGATCGATTTCATCCGGGCCCGCCACCGGGTCGAGGAGTGTCTGCGCGAGGGTGCGATACTCGACGCGTGAAGCGGGACGCGCTCGTCGTCGGTCGGGGATCGGAGCTCGCGCGGCTCCGTCTGATGGTCGACGGCATCGCCGCCCAGGGGTCGGCGCTCGTCATCGACGGGGACGCCGGGGTCGGCAAGACCACCCTGGTCGAGGAGGTCGTCGCCTACGCCCGCGCACGCGATGTGCGGGTGCTGCGGACCGCGGGCTCCGCAGCGGAGTCGGGCGACCAGTACGCGGCGCTGCAGCTCCTCCTGCACCCGCTCCGCCCGGGCCTCGACGGCCTGCCCCTGCCGCAGCAGGACGCGCTCCGCGTGGCCTTCCACCTGGCGGACGGAGTGCAGCCGACGCCGCTCCTGGCCGGCCTCTCGGCCCTGACCCTCCTGAGCGACGCCGCCGCCGATCGGCCCCTGCTGGTCGTCGTGGAGGACCTGCACCGGATCGACCCGGAGTCGGCGTGGGCGCTGCGGATGCTCGCCCGGCGCATCGGCGAGGACCGCGTCGTCGTCGTGATGACCACGAGGGACCGGCCCGAGGAGGACTCCGGCCTCGAGCACCTCCACCTCGGGCCGCTGTCGGCCGCCGACTCGGCCGCTCTCCTCGACACGCTCCCGCATCCTCCTCGCGGCGCCGCCCGGCGCGCTCTGCTCGACCTCGCCCGCGGGAATCCGCTCGCCCTGGTGGAGCTGACCGGGCGCGACCCGTCGGCCGACGAGGCGGAGGACCGCGCGGTGACCGGACGCCTCGAGTCGGCCTTCGCCGAGCGCTTCGCGGAGCTCGACCAGCCCTCGCGGCTCGCCGTGCTGGCCGTGGCGCTGGGCGACGTCGCGACGGCGGAGGAGGCGAGCCGGCTGGCGAACCTGGCGATCGGCCGCCACCCCGACCCCTCCTGGATCGACCGGGCCGTCGCCGCGTCGCTGCTCAGCTGGACGCCGGGGAGCGGACTCCGCTTCCGGCACCCTCTCGTGCAGTCCGCGGTGACGAGCGTGAGCCGCCCCTCCGAGCGCGCGGCCGTGCTCCGCACGCTCGTCCAGGAGCACCGCGACGACCCGAGCCGGACGCTCTGGTGGCGGTCCGAGCTCGCGACCGGCTCTGACGGGCCGGTCGGCGAGGAGCTCGCCGGTCTCGCGGCGTCAGGCCTCGCGACGGGCGACGTGGTCCTGGCGGCTCAGGCGATGGAGCGGGCGGCGGAGCTGACCCCCGCGGGGCCGCTGCGCGTCTCGCGCCTGATCGACGCGGCCGAGTACTCCGGGCTCGCCGGCCGGACCGCGGAGGCGGCGCTGCTCGTGCACCGCGCGGCGGGCGAGACCGTCGATCCGGTGCTCACCGCCCGCGCCGCCTGGACGCGCGAGACGCTGCCGACCGGGCGCACGGCCCTCTCGCGGGGAGACCTCTCGCCCGCGCTCGCCGCAGTGACGGCGCTGCAGAGCCACGGAGCCGTCGACGCCGCGACCGCCGCGCTCCTGCACCTCGCCGCCATCGCCTGGGACCACAACCGCGAGGCGTCGCCGGGGGAGCCGATGATCCAGGCGGTGCGCGCGCTCGCCCTCGACGACTCCGACCCGCGCGCCGTCCTGCTCGCGGCGGTCACCGAGCCGATCGCCCGCGGCGACGAGGTCGTCCGCCGGGCGCTCGCGGCGGCCGGCGGGGCGAGCGGTCCGGAGGAGGCGTGGTGGCTCGGCTACGCGCTGAACACGGCGGGCGAGGTCGAGGTCGCCCGGGAGCTCCTGGAGGAGGCGATCACGGGGCTGCGCGCGCGCGGCGACATCCGGATCCTCCCGCAGGCGCTCCTCGCCGCCTCGATGACCACGTCGCTCGCCGGCCGCATCTCGCGCGCCCGCTCCTTCGCCGAGGAGGCGCTCGTCCTCGGGAGCGACCTGGGGGACGTCGGCTTCGAGACCGCCTCCCGGGCCTGCCTGGCCTGGTTCGACGCGATGGAGGGCGTCGCGCCCGATCCCGAGGCGATCAGCGCGGGCAGCGCGATCGGCGCGGCCGTCCTCTGCTCGAGCGTGATGCGGGCGACGCTCCGCGGATCGAGAGCGGCGGTGGCGGTCCTCGAGTCTCGACCGGGCGACGCCGTGCCGGAGCTCCTGCCCCTCCTCGACACGGACGACGACTCCCTGAACCCCGGCTTCGCGATCCTGACCACGCCCGATCTCGTCGACGCGGCTCTCGCGATCGGGGACGTCGGAGTCGTGCGCCTGCACGCCGCGAGGCTGGAATCGCTCTTCGAGCGCTGGCACCAGCCGATGATCGAGGCGGCCCTCCGGTACGCGCAGATCGCCGTGGCGCTCGCCGACGGAGCGCCGGACGTCGCGGCCGGGCTGCTCCGCCGGACTCCGCCGCCGCTCCCGTACGTACGGGCGCGGGCGCTGCTGCTCGTGGGCGACGGGCTGCACCGGGCCGGTCGGGCGGCGGAGGCGCGGCCCCTCCTCCGCGAGGCACTGGCGATGCTCGAGGAGCTGCCGATCCACGCCTGGGCCGATCGGGCCCGTGACGCGCTCCGGGCCGCCGGAGGGAGGATCGCGGACGCGCCGTCGCCGGCCGCTGCCACGCTGACCCCGCAGGAGCTGCGCATCTGCGCTCTCGCGAGCACGGGGCTGTCGAACCGCGCGATCGCGCAGAACCTGTTCCTCTCGCCGCGCACGGTCGGCGCGCACCTGTACGCGGCGTACCGCAAGCTCGGGATCGGCGGGCGGGGCGAGCTCGCCGCGGTGCTCGGCAGGGACGCGGGCGCCGACGCCTGAGGCGGGACTCCGCTCGCAGGGGCGCCGGGCCCCACTCCGAGCGCAGACACGCAGGCGCGCCCCGGAACGGCCGGGACGCGCCTGCGAGCGTGCCGCGCTACTCCTGGATGAAGGCCAGCAGGTCGGGGTTGATGACGTCGGCGTGGACGGTCAGCATGCCGTGCGGGTAGCCCTCGTAGATCTTGAGCGTCGAGTTCTGCAGCAGCTCGTGCTGCTTGAGCGAGGCGTCCTTGTAGGGGACGACCTGGTCGTCGTCGCCCTGGGTGACGAGGACGGGGACGGTGATCGCCTTCAGGTCCTCGGTCTGGTCCGTTTCCGAGAAGGCCTTGATGCCCTCGTAGTGCGCGAGCGCGGATCCGGTCATGCCCTGGCGCCACCAGTTGTCGACCACGGGCTGCGAGAGCTCGACGCCCTCGCGGTTGAAGCCGTAGAAGGGCCCGGAGGCCACGGCCTGGTAGAACTCGGCGCGGTTCGCCGCGAGAGCGTCGCGGAAGCCGTCGAACACCGAGATCGGCGTGCCCTCGGGGTTAGCCTCGGTCTGCACCATCAGCGGCGGGACCGACGAGACGAGGACGGCCTTGGCCACGCGGCCCTGGGGCTCGCCGTACTTCGCGACGTAGCGCGCGACCTGGCCGCCTCCGGTGGAGTGGCCGATGTGGATCGCGTTCCGCAGGTCGAGGTGCTCGACGACCGCGTTCACGTCGCTGGCGTAGTGGTCCATGTCGTGTCCGGTGCCGACCTGGGTCGAGCGTCCGTGCCCGCGGCGGTCGGTCGCGATGACGCGGTAGCCGTGCGCGTGGAAGAACAGCATCTGCGCGTCCCAGTCGTCGGACGACAGCGGCCAGCCGTGGTGGAAGACGATGGGCTGCGCGTCGGTGCTGCCCCAGTCCTTGTAGTAGATCTCGACGTCGTCGTCCGTGGTCACAAACGGCATCTTCGAACCTCCGTGCTCGTGTCGATCCCGAGCCCGGCCCGGGTCGTGTCCAAGGTGGTGCCTCCCCGGATGAGGGTGGGGAGCGGCTCCACGATAGGGGCGTGGGAGCGCTCCCTGAAGAGCGCGGGGAGATGTTCCGACGATCGTCCAGACCTGGTCGCCCGGGCGGTGCCGAGACCGCCGGCCGCGCTCGCCGAGTGGGGTCGGATGACTCGTGACCGGCACCGCGGGCGCTGACAGGATCGCGGCGGACGCGCCCTCCCGCGGCGCGCGGATCGGAGGTCGCGATGCCCACGACGACGCCCACGACGACGGCCCTGCCGACGCCCAGGACGACGACGCCCCGGCCGGCGGTGCTCCGGTGACCGTCGAGGACCGCGTCCCGATCGAGCCGCAGGCGGTCGTCGCTCCGCTCAGCCGGTCCGCCGTCTTCCTCTCGCTCGACATCGTCGGCGGGCAGGACGCCGCGGACCGCGTGCGGGACGTCGTCGCCGACGTGGGCGGGATCCTCCGCGCGGTCGGCTTCCGCGACCTGGGCCTGCGCCTCTCGTGCCTGGTCGGGATCGGGAGCGACGCGTGGGACCGCTTCGGCGGGGAGGGGCGCCCCGCGCAGCTGCACCCGTTCAGGGAGGTGGTGGGCGCGGCGCACACGGCCGTCTCGACGCAGACCGACCTCTTGTTCCACATCCGGGCGGAGCGCGACGACGCCTGCTTCGAGTTCGAGCGCCTCCTGCTCGACGCGCTCGGCGAGGACGTCGTCGTCCGCGACGAGGTGGTCGGCTTCCGCTACTTCGACAACCGCGACCTGCTGGGCTTCGTCGACGGCACCGAGAACCCGACCGGGGAGGCGCTGCCCCGCGTCGCGCTGATCGGCGCGGAGGACGCGGCGTTCGCGGGCGGCAGCTACCTGGTCGTGCAGAAGTACCTGCACGACCTGACGTCCTGGCACGCGCTCACCACCGAGCAGCAGGAGCGGGTCATCGGCCGGAGCAAGGCCGACAACGTCGAGCGCGAGGACGATCCGGCGCAGCTCTCGCACAAGGGGCTCGCGACCGTGGTCGACGCCGGCGGGACCGAGCACGACATCCTCCGCGACAACATGCCCTTCGGCCGGCCCGGCAGGGGCGAGTTCGGCACGTACTTCCTCGGCCTGGCCGCCGACCTGTCGGTGATCGAGACGATGCTGACGCGGATGTTCGTCGGCGTGCCCGCAGGCCGGCACGACCGCCTCCTCGACTTCTCGACCGCGACGACCGGCGGGGTCTACTTCGTGCCCTCGCGGGACGTGCTCGAGGGCCTGGGCGGCTGACCCGGGCCGGTCGTCAGGGCGCGGATCGAGTCGGATGACCGTGGTGCCGCCCGGGCCGGAGCGGTGGGATCGGAGCAGCGCAGGCGCGCAGGACGATCAGCAGGGAGAACGCCGTGGAACCCGACGACAGCACCGCTCCGCACCACGAGACCCCCGGTTTCGGAGACCCGGACCTCCCCCAGGAGGGGATCGTGAACACCGAGGGCGATCCCTCGGCGAACACGATGACCGGCCCGCAGAACCGCGTCCTGGAGGGACTGTTCCCGAACCAGATCGCCGCGCCCGCGACGGACATCAGCACGCAGCCGTTCTTCTGGTCCTCCTTCAACATCTCGCCGCGGCGGGTGCAGCGGGGA
Source organism: Rathayibacter sp. AY2B9 (assembly GCF_002931595.1). Lineage (NCBI taxonomy): Bacteria > Bacillati > Actinomycetota > Actinomycetes > Micrococcales > Microbacteriaceae > Rathayibacter > Rathayibacter sp. AY2B9. Next base: position 89,725 of record NZ_PSUB01000008.1, on the reverse strand, counting down.
GGCTGGGCGCGCGAGCTCACGCAGGCCGACTTCGCGATCTCGAACGAGATCGCCGGCGTGAACATGTACCTCGAGGCCGGCGGGATCCGCGAGCTGCACTGGCACCAGAGCGCCGAGTGGGCGCTGATGACCAAGGGGAACTGCCGCATCACCACGCTCAGCCGCACCGGCCGGCCCAGCGTCGACGACGTGCAGGAGGGGGACCTCTGGTACTTCCCGCCCGGCCTGCCGCACTCCCTGCAGGGCCTCGGCCCGGACGGGGCGGAGTTCGTGCTCGCGTTCGACGACGGCGAGCAGTCCGAGAGCAACACGCTCCTGCTCACCGACTGGTTCGCGCACACGCCGCCGGACGTGCTGGCGAAGAACTTCGGCGTCGCGCAGGAGGTCTTCCGCGACATCCCGCTGCACGACCTCTGGATCTTCCCGGGCGACGTGCCCGGCGACCTCCAGGCCGACCGGGCCGCGGCCGGGGTGCAGGACGGCGACGAGGCGGTGATCTTCCGGCTCTCCCGCTCCGAGCCCGTGCACCAGAACAGCGGCGGCCGGATCCAGATCGCCGACAGCACGAACTTCCCGGCCTCGCGCACGGTCTCGGCCGCGCTGACGACCGTCGAGCCCGGCTCGATGCGCGAGCTGCACTGGCACCCCAACGCCGACGAGTGGCAGTACTACCTCCGCGGATCCGCTCGGATGACCGTCTTCAACACCGGCCCGCACGCCAACACGACCGACTTCCACGCCGGAGACGTGGGCGTCGTGCGCCGCAACTTCGGCCACTACGTGGAGAACACCGGCGACGACACGCTCGTCTACATCGAGACCTTCAAGAGCTCCCGCTACGAGGAGGTGTCGCTCGCCCAGTGGCTGAGCCACCTGCCGCCGTCGCTGGTCGCGCAGCACCTGAACATCCCGGAGGAGGTGCTGGCGACCTTCCCGCTCGGGACGCAGGGGATCACTCCGCTGCGCTGAGGGAGGGACGCGCGGAGGGGACGGGGACATGGCGGAGGATCACGAGGCGGCGCTCCTGCCGTGGGCGGGGAGGGCGGCGGTGCTGCTGGATCGGCACCTGCGCGTGCTGGCCGCGACTCCGCTCGCGCGGGCGCTCTCGCCCGCCTTCGCCCCGGGAGTGAGCATCGCCCGCTTCACCTTCCTGGACTCGTCCGAGGTCGAGGACCTGCCCTGCTGGGGGTCCGCCGCCGACCAGGTCGCGGCGATGCTCCGCGACTCGCTCGAGCGGCACCGGGGGGACCGGGAGTTCCTGACGGTCGTCGGGGAGCTCTCGGCGAGGAGCCCCCGGTTCGCGGACTCGTGGGCGGCCGGAGCGGAGGCCGACGCACGCGGGTCGGTCGTGTTCCTCGACACCGCGGTCGGCTCCGTTCCGATGGACTACCGGCTGGTCCGGGACGGCGCGCGCCTCCTGCTCCTGTTCGAGGCGGGTGACGCGGCGGGTCGCGAGGCGCTCGCCCGGCTCGCCGCCACGCGTCAGGCGCCGGCCGGGGCGGCCACCGCGGTGCCCGCCTCCGGAGCGTGCCGCAGCGAGGCGAGGACGTCGACGGCCGCGGCCGCCGGAGTCCCCGCTGCCGCGAGGTAGGTCACGACGTACCGGCCCGGAGCGCCGGCGAGCTCCAGGGTCTGCATCTCGAGGTCGAGCCAGCCGAACGGCTCGACGTGGACGCGGATCCACCGGTGGGTGAAGGGGCGGACCTGGTACTCGGCCCAGATCGACCGGAACAGCGGATTCTCGACCGAGCACTCGCCGACGATCTCGTGCAGCCGCGGATCGTCGGGGTCGCTGTAGAACCGCAGCGCGGCGATCAGCTCGCGGAAGACCTGGCCCCACGCCCGCAGCTGGTCCGGCGGGTCGCCGTTCGCCACGGCGCGCGCGTAGCCGCGGGAGGTGGAGAGCAGCATGTTGGCGCCGGGCACGCCCTTGTCGGGGGCGAGACGGCTCATCAGGTCGTTCGCGCCGAGGACGTCGAGGTTGCGGTCGAACGCGTACGCCGGGGTCCTCGGCCAGTGGGCGAGCAGCGACTCCACGCCCTGGCCCGGCGGAGGAGAGTCGGGACCGTGCGGGCCGGGGCGCAGCCGGGCCAGCCGGAAGAGGTAGGCGCGCTCGAACTCGTCGAAGGCGAGCGCCTCGGCGAGGGCGTTCAGCACCTGGTCGGACGGGGCGACCGCGTGCCCCTGCTCGACGCGGAGGTAGTAGTCGCGGCTGATCCGGGCGCGGTCGGCGACCTCCTCGCGGCGCAGGCCCGGCACCCGCCGCCGGGTGCCCGCGGTCGGCACGCCGACCTGCTCCGGCCGCAGCGCCGCCCGGCGAGCGCGGAGGAACTCCGCGAGGGGGCTGCGAGAGCTCATCGTGCGACTCCATCGGATCACCCGCCGGGTCGAGCGGCGGTCGTGCGGGGGTGGGGCCGTACCGGTCGTCCGGTGGGACACAGAGTACCGTCGGGCGCTCGCGGGGCCCACTGCCCTGCTGCGCCCCCCTGCCCGGCGCCGATCGGGGGCCGGGCGCTCGGGACGGTTCGGCAGAGGGAGCGCTCCGGAGGGTTCCGACAGAGGGAGGAGAGCGCGCCCGCGCCCGGCGGTCAGCATGGGGTCCTCGGAACCCGTCCCTCAGGAGTCGCGATGACGATCAGTGCACTCTCCTCGCCGCCCGCGCACCCGAGCGCCCCCGAGGACGTGGTGGTCCGGATGCTGAGCTCGGCGTCGCCCGCGCGGGAGCGGCTCCTGGTGGTCGAGGGCGGGATCGGCTCGGGCCGGACGCACATGCTGCGCTCCGCCGCGGCCACCGCTCGCGCCGCCGGCTGCGAGGTCGTGGAGGTGCGGCCGGACCGGGGCGACGCCGTGATCGGCGCGTCCTCGCTCGCACTGTTCGCCACGCTGATCGGCCGTCTGCAGCGGGTGCGCGACTCCTCCGCCTCGCCCTGCGACCCCGGCTTCCTGATCGTCGTCGACGACTGGGAGCGGTTCGACGTCGCCGCCCGCGAGACCCTCCAGGCCCTGGTGACCCGGCTGGTGGACGAGGTCGGTGCCGCCTGCCTCCTCGCCACCGGCGACCGCCGCGTCCTCGCCGGCTGGGAGGGCCTCCGGCACCGTCGCACGGAGCCCCTCGACGCGGAGGCGGCCCGCGGCTTCCTGCGCGCCCACGGCGGCCGCCGGCCGCTCGCCGTCGAGGCGCGCCTGCTGCGGGTCGCGGAGGGGAATCCGCTGCTCCTCGACGTCCTCGGGCGGGCTTGGGCCGACGGGGACGCTCCCGCGCCCTTCCCGGTCTACCCGCGGCTCGAGCAGGCCGAGACCAGGGTGCTCGATCTGCTGGCTCCGCTGTCGGAGCCGAGCCGGGAGGCGCTCCTGGTCGCCGCGGTGGCGGGCGCCGAGTTCCCGGAGAGCATCGGGTCGGCCCGCGGAGACGGGGACAGCGCCCTGGTGCAGGCGGGGATCCTGACGGCGGGCGGCCGTGCGTTCCGCGACCCGGTGGTCCGCGCGGTGGTGCTCTCGACGGCGATGCCCCGAGCGCTGCGGGCGGCACGGAGGCGGCTAGCCGAGCGCCCGGAGTCGGCCCCGCACCTCCGCCTGCTGCTCGCGGCGGACGACGCGGCCGGGCCGGAGGAGCGGGCGCGGCTGCTGAGGGACGCGGCGGAGGAGCGACTCCGCGCGGGTCGGCCGCAGGAGGCGCTGCTCCTTTTCACCGAGGCGCGCTCGAGCGCGCGCTGTGCTGCTCTGCGGGAGGAGCTCGAGGCGCGCGCGGCTGCCGTCGCGGCCTTCACCGGCGACGCGGCGGCCCTCGAGCGGGTGGTCGATCGCTCGCGGGAGGACGGCGGGGTTCTCGGGGCCGGCGTCGAGGCGGCGCGGCTGGCCGATGCGCTGCTCCGCACGGGGGACGTGGGCGGGGTCCGCCGCGCGGCCCTCCGGGGGCTCGGCGCTCGGGCGGGGCGTGGGGGCTCGGGAGTCGGTGGTGCCTCGCTCGCCGGCGGTGACTCTCCTGTCGGTGGTGACTCTCCTGTCGGTGGTGTCTCTCCTGTCGGTGGTGTCTCTCCCGTCGGCGGTGTCTCTCCCGCCGAGACCGGCGCCTCCCGCGACGACGTCAGCAGCCTCCCCGCCGACCACGCAGCCCCTCACGACGCCGCCGCCGACCTGCTGGCGACCGTTCTCCACCTCGCCTGCATGCTCCGCGGCGATCCCGCGTGGTGGCAGGAGGCGCTCGCCGTCGGTGAGGAGCACCCCCTCGATCCCGTCCTGCGCCTCGTGGAGGCCTGCGTGCGGCCGGTACCGGACGAGGAGTGGGAGCGCCGCCTGCTGCTCGCCGAGGACTCCGCGGTCACGGGCGACCCGTGGAAGACGGTCGCGCTGCACCTCGCCTGGTCGCTGCTCGAGGTCTCGGACGAGCGCCGCGACCGCCTCGCCGGGCTCCTCGACGGCGGGGAGGAGGCGGACGGCCTACGCGGCGCCCTCGCCCTCCTCCGCCGCGGCACCACCGCACTCGACGGCGGTCGCCTCGACGACGCCTCGGCCGACCTCCACCGCGCCGCCGCCCGCGCCGACGACCTGCCCGCCGTGCGCGCGCTGATCGACGCGACTCGAGCCCGGGGCCACGCCGTGCAGGGCGACCGCACTCGCACCCTCGAGTGCGCCGAGCGCGCGACGGCCTGGGCGCTGCGGCACGGAGCGGCGTCGGTCGCGCGCGCCGCCGATCACGCCCTGTGCTCGCTCGACCTCGGCGGCGGCCGTTTCGAGGAGGCGCACGCCCGCTCCTCCTCCCGCGCCAGCGGCGACCCGCTGGAGCTCCTCGACGCCGCCGAGGCCGCCTCGCGCCTCCGCCTGCCCGAGCACTGCGCCGAGCTGGCGGCGGCCGCGGCGGACCTCGCCGCTCGGCCCCTCGCTGCCCGCGGGCGGATGCTCGCCCTCGCGGCGACCGCGGTCCTCGATCCGACCGGCGGCGCGGGCGCCCTCTTCGAGCGCTCCCTCGACCCGGCCTCCGAGGAGTGGCCGTTCGAGCGGGCGCGCGTCCAGCTCTGCCACGGCGAGTGGCTGCGCCGCCGGATGCGCCCGCTGGAGGCGCGCACCCGGTTCCGCCAGGCTGCCGCGGGGTTCGCCGCGGTGGGGGCCGAGCTCTGGCTCGCCCGCGCCCAGCACGAGCTGCGGGCGGCGGGCGGAGCGGGGGAGGCGCCGGTCGCCGCCGACCTCAGCGAGCAGGAGCGGCGCGTGGTCTCCCTGGCCGCCGCGGGCCTGTCGAACAAGCAGATCGCCCAGCAGCTCTTCGTCTCGCCCCGCACCGTCAGCGGGCACCTGTACCGGATCTTCCCCAAGCTCGGGGTGACCTCGCGGGCCGGGCTCCGCGACGCGCTCCTCAGCCTCGAGGACGCCCGGAGCGCGTGACGGAGCCGCAGGATCGAGTCATCCGACCTGGTGCCTGCCGCCGCGGGAGGCGCATGCTGAGCGCATGACGTCGCAGCAGATGATCGACCCCTCCGTCCCGCCGAGCGGCCCCGGCTGCGTCGAGTGCGAGCAGTCCGGCTCGTGGTGGCTGCACCTGCGCCGCTGCGCGCTCTGCGGGCACATCGGCTGCTGCGACGACTCGCTGAACCGCCACGCGACGGCCCACTACCACTCGACGGGCCACGCGGTCATCCGCAGCTTCGAGCCCGGCGAGGACTGGTTCTGGGACTACCGGACCGACGACTACGCCGACGGCCCCGCCCTGGCCGACCCGCAGAGCCACCCGGCGAGCCAGACCACCCCGGGGCCGAAGGACCGCGTGCCGCGCGACTGGCAGTACCTCCTCGCCGAGCGCGCCGAGCGGGGCTGAGCCGCGCGCCTCGCGACAGCGCAGGACTTTCGAGAGAGTCCAGGAGTTGTCGCACTCGGCATCGACTGCGACAACTCCTGGACAGTGGCCGCCGGCTCCCTGCGCACGTCCGCAGGCGGCGAGTAGCCAGGAGTCGCCGTACTCGCGACCGACCACGGCGACTTCTGGATGGTCGCGGCGGCCCGCCCAGGAGCGATCGCCACGAAAGTCCAGAAGTTGTCGCACTGGGCGTCGACTGCGACAACTCTCGAGCAGTCGCGGCCGTCGGAGCCGCCGACGCCCAACGCTTGTCCACAGGCGGCGAGTAGCCAGGAGTCGCCGTACTCGCGACCGACTACGGCGACTTCTGGATGGTCGCGGCGGCCCGCCGAGGAGCGATCGCCACGAGAGTCCAGAAGTTGTCGCACTGGGCGTCGAGTGCGACAACTCTTGAGCAGTCGCGGGAGCAGGCGCGGGAGCAGGTCGAAACCAGCTGACCAGCCGGCGGCCGACGCCGCGCCTGATCGGCGTTCGTCAGCTCCGGACCCCGCCGGCCGAGCCCCGCCCCGTCACCCCCTCTCGACCCCGTCCAGCGCTTCCGCCTCGGCGATCCGCAGCCGCATCTGCCGGTAGCGGTGGAACTGGTACACCCCGTGCAGCACCGCGAGGACGACGGCGGCCGCCATCCCGCACGCGATCGCGGGGACCTCGTCCGCGCCGCTCTGCGTCAGCGCGAGCGCGACTCCGGCGCCCGCCACGATCGAGTTGACCACCGCGATCGCCGAGGACATCGTGAAGAAGATGCCCCGCCAGCTCTGCCGCCGGCCGATCTCGAGCAGCTCGTTCGGCGCGTGGCGGCCACGCGGCACCGCGAAGTAGGCGCCCGCGCCCGGCAGCAGGGTCCCGTAGTAGCGGCGGATGCGCTGGATGGCCGTCAGCGCGGCGATGTCCTCCATCGAGGTCTGCACCAGCCGCTCGTAGGTGAACACCCCAAGCAGCACGACGACCGGGATGATCACCGCGAGGAACCCCATCGCATACCGGGTCGGGGCGAGGAAGCCGAAGGCCACGAGCGAGCTGGAGAGCATCGTCAGGTAGAGCGAGGCGCGGCTGCTCGACTCCGTCACGGTGATGCCGCGCGCCGACTCCAGCACGAAGTGCTCGGTCAGCAGGGCGTTGAGGAACGCGGCCGGCCGGTCGGGGAGCGACGCGGCGGAGACGGCGGCCTCGGGCAGCGCGGGCGTGCGGGGAGGGTCCTCCTCGTCGAGGCGGTCGCCCGGCTCCGGATTCACGGCCGCACCTCTCGTGGGAACCGCACCTCTCGCGGGGCCGCCCCGCGGCGTCCGCTCTTCGAGTCATCCGACTCGCGCACCGGCTCCACCCGCGCGCCTACCGTCGGACGCGACGCCGAGCACCGCCACCGGGGCGCGTGCGCAGACACCGAAGGGCCGTTCATGACAGACACCCGCCACCTCCACTCGAACCAGCGAGACACCCTCGAGCGGCTGCTCGAGGACTCGCCGAGCCACAACGTCCTCTGGGCGGACGTGCTGACGCTGCTCGAGGCCGTCGGCACCGTCCACGAGAAGCACGACGGCGCCTTCTCGGTGACGGTCGGCTCGACGACCGAGACCCTCCACCGGCCGCACCGCAAGGACGTGGACGAGCAGCAGCTCGTCGACCTGCGCCGCCTGCTCCGCGGAGCGGGGTACGGCGCATGAGCGCCGGGACGCCCGCCGACCTCACCGGGTCGGCCGCCGAGCGCCTCCGCCGGCTGGACGCGCTCGACGCGGGTGCGCTGACCGAGGAGTGGCTGCTGCGCCAGCTGCGCCTCGCGCTCGGGGATCTCGCCGCGCTCGAGCCGGCCGCCGAGGCCGAGCAGGAGCGGCGCGAGGACTTCTGATGCGGCGGGCGGCCGTCCGGGGTGCACGCGGCCGGCACCCGGACGGCCGCCGGCCCGCACGCCGCAGCGCCGCCCCGCTCCGCCGCTCATCGCCCGGCCGCCGCGCTGCGGGCGCGCAGCAGCACGCCGGCCGTCGCGGTCGCCGCCAGCACGAGCGCCGCGAACACCGTCAGCACCGTCGTCGCGGTGACGAGGTCGAGCGCCGCTCCCGCCGCCAGCGCGGGCACCGCGAGCCCCGTGTACGCGACCAGGAACACCACCGCCAGGGTCTCGCCCCGGCGGGCGGGATCCGCGAGGGCGACCGCCGTGCCGACCGAGCCCTTGAAGAGCAGCCCCACCCCGAAGCCCGAGACGACGGCCCCGGCGAGGAACACTCCCAGCTGCGGAGCGATCGCTCCGGCCGCGACCGCCGTCAGCCCGACCGCGCAGCCCGCCACCGCGATCGAGAGCTGCAGGCGCATCCCCACCTTCACGAGCAGCAGCTGGCCGAGGGCCGCGGAGGCGAACACGGCGAAGGACGTCGCGCCGGCCAGCAGGTGGTCGCGCACCTGGAAGGTCTGCACCAGGAACGTCGGTGCGAGCGAGGTGAAGAGGCCGAGGACGGAGAAGGCCGAGAACGCTCCGAACGCCGCGAGCAGGAACGCCCGGCGCGTATCCGCCGGCACCGAGAGCCGCTGCGGCCGGTAGGCGGGCGCCGTCTCCGGCACGTCGACCGTCTCGGGCACGAGGAGCAGCGCCAGGCCCGCCACGAGCAGCGCGACCAGGAACACCTGGTGCGGCAGGAGGAGCGGATCGGGCAGGAACTCGGCGAAGACCCCTCCGAGCAGCGGGCCCAGCGAGAGTCCGCCGAGGTTCACCGCGCCCGAGATCGACGCGGCGACGATCGTGTTCTCGTCGGGCCGGGCGCGGGCACGCAGCTCGCCGAGGTGGGCGGTCGCCGTGGCGGTGAGCATCCCGATGCTGACGCCGTTGACGAAGCGGGCGACGATCAGCCCCGGCACCTCCGTCGTCAGCGAGAAGAGCACGGCCGAGACCGCCGAGACGAGCACCGCGATCAGCAGCACTCGGCGGCGGCCGAGCCAGTCGCTGACGTGACCGGCGAGGTACAGGCTCACGATCACTCCGACCGCGTAGGCGGCGAAGACGACGGTGATCACGAACGGTGGGAAGCCGTCGAGCTGCTGGTAGAGCGGGTAGAGCGGAGTCGGCACCGTCGAGTACGCCATCACGAGCAGGAAGGTCGCGGCGACGATCCAGAAGCCGACGCCGTGGCGCACCGTCGGCAGTCGGCGGCTCACGAGGTCTCCTGCAGGTGGCGGTGGGCGAAGGTGACGGCCATCGCGCCCTCGCCGACGGCGGAGGCGACGCGCTTGACCGAGCTGCGGCGCACGTCCCCCGCGGCGAAGGAGCCGGGGACGCTGGTCTCGAGGTAGAACGGCGCCCGCTCGAGCGGCCAGTCGGGAGCGGCGTGCTCGCCGGCGAGGTCCGGTCCCGTCACGAGGTAGCCGCCGGAGTCGCGGACGATCGCGGTCTCCGCCGCCCACGTGGTGTCCGGCTCGCCGCCGATGCAGACGAAGAGGTGGGAGGTGGCCAGCGCCCCGTGCGCGCCGGTCGCCGAGTTCTCGACCTCGATCGACTCGAGGGCGTCGGCGCCGTGCAGGCGGGTGACGCGGGAGTCGAGCAGGATCGTCACGTTCGGCTGCCGGACGACGCGCTCCGCGAGGTAGGAGGAGAGGCTGTCGGCCAGATCCGGGCCGCGGACCAGCATGGTCACGTGCCGCGCGTGCGCCGAGAGGTTCATCACGGCCTGCCCGGCCGAGTTGCCGCCTCCGACGACCACGACGTCCTCGCCCTCGCAGAGCGGCGCCTCGCTCGTGCCGGCACCGTAGTAGAGGCCGACGCCGAGCAGCTCGTCCTCGCGCTCGAGGCCGAGCCGGCGCCACTGGATGCCCGTGGCGCAGATGTTGGTGCGGGCGACGACGGTCGTCCCGTCGGCGAGCAGCGCGTGGATCCGGTCGTCGGCGAAGCGCCCGCGGATCCCCTCGCGCATCCGCAGCAGCTCGGCGCCGAACGAGACGGCCTGCTGCCGCGCGCGCTCGGCCAGATCGGCTCCCGCGATCCCGTGCGGGAAGCCGAGGTAGTTCTCGATCAGGCTGCTGGAGCCGGCCTGCCCGCCGATCGCCGAGCGCTCGAGGACCACGACCTTCAGCCCCTCCGAGGCGGCGTACACGGCGGCCGAGAGCCCGGCCGGGCCGGCTCCGTAGATGGAGAGGTCGTACTCCGCGAGCCGCGGCGAGCCCACCCAGCCGAGCCGGGCCGCGACCTCGGCGAGCGTCGGATCGGAGGCGCGGCTGCCGTCCGGGAACACCACGAGGGGGAGCGACGCGGTGGCGAGCGGATGCCCCGCGACGGCGAGGCACTGCTCGTCCGTGTCGATCGGCGTCCACGAGAACGAGACGACGCTGCGCGAGAGGAGGTCGCGGATCTCCCACGCGTCGCGGCTCTCGCGCCGCCCGTAGAGGCGGACCTGCGGGAGGTCCCCGGTCACAATCACGAGGCACGCCGCCGCTCGAGCCCGTCGCGGAACTTCATCAGCTTGAGGCAGAGGTGCAGCGTGCTGCGGGCGAGGCCGTCGTCGAGCGCGTCCCGGACCGCCTCGGGCAGGTTGTCGAGACGGTAGTAGAGCGTGGTGCGGTGGATGTGGAGGAGCCCGCACGCCTCCCGCACGCTGCCGCGCACGTCGAGGTAGGCCTCCACGGTCCGCCGCTGCACCTCGTCGCCCCGCTCGAGCAGCGTCGCCGCGGCCGGCGAGAGCATGGCGAGCTGCGAGCTGTCCGCCCCGATCGAGGCGAGGAGCACCCAGGCCCCGAGCTCGGCGATGTCGGCCCGGCTACGGCCGTCGGGCAGGGAGCCGACGATGGTCGCCGCGAGAGCGGCCCGCTCGGCGGTCGGCAGGAGGTCGTCGTCGCGGACGTCGAAGCGCGCCGAGCCGATCGCGTCGACGGCCGTGCCGCGGCCGCGCGCCTCCGCCCGCAGGACGTCGTCCGCCTCCGCGGCGGCCTCGGGCGCCTCCACGCTCACGAAGAACAGCACGCCCTCCTGGTCGCCGAGGAACGTCAGGCCGGAGGCGGCGCTCGCGTCGATCCGCCTCGCCAGCGCCGTCCGCTGCAGGGAGCCGGTCGGGCCGGTCAGCCGCACCGCGCGGACCACGGTCTGGGCGTCCCGGCGCAGCCAGCGGCGCTCGACCGCCTCGGCGAAGGAGGCGCGCCGGGTGCCGCCGTCGCCCGACAGGAGCGCCGCGAGGACGTCCGCGCGCCGGCAGCTGCCGCCCGCCCGCGTCGAGGGGCCGAGGAGGCGGCGGATCGCTCCGACGGCCGCGTCGATGAGCGAGTACTCGGCCGGAGTGAGCGGCGCGGGCCGCTCCCGGGGGAGGAGGAGGGTCGCGAGCCGGCCCCGCGGATCCTGGACGGGGAACACCCCGTCGCGGGGCGCCTCCTCGCGCGCGCGCGTCGCCACCAGTACCCGGCTCGAGGCGTCCTCGATCGTCACCGGGCGGTCGAGAGCCTGGGCGAGCTCGTCGGCGAGGTCCTGCAGAGTCATCGGCGGGGATCCGTGTGGGGGGCCATGCCGTGATCCTCGCGGAGGGAGCCCTCCCGAAGCGTGGCCCTTCCAGGCCCACCTTGCGCGTCGAGCCGCTGCCGGCCGCGATGAGACGCTCAGCCTCCGCTGCCGGGGCGGTCCCCGGGGCACCCGTCCGCGAGGAGGCGGTCGAGGACGTCCGGCCAGTCGAGCAGGACGCCGATGTGGCCTCGACCGGGTCGGATCGTGAGCTCCGCGGTTGGGTGGAGGCGGCGGATCCGCTCCGCGTGGGCGACCGGGACCACCCTGTCCGCCGCGCCGTGGTGGAGGAGGACCGGCGCCGCGAGGCGCGAGAGGTCGACTCCCCAGGGCATGACGAGAGCGAGGTCGTCGTCGACGCTCCCACCCTGTTCGAGCTCCGAGGCGCGGCCGGCCTCTGCGCCGAGCGCCGTCAGCGGGCCGTCGAGGGCCGAGTAGTCGTCACCGGTGAACTGCTCCGGATCGAAGCGGGCCGTCTCCTCCCACTCCTCGCGCGCAGCCCGGCCGTCGCGCGCGCTGCGGAGAGCGCCCGGATCCTGCATGCCCTCGAACCACGCTCCGTCGTCGCTGAAGGGCGCCGGGCTGCCGAACGTCGCGACGCCCACGACGCGATCACCTCCGAGAGCCCCGACGGCCAGCGCGTGCGGGCCGCCGCCGGAGTAGCCCGTCACCACGAAGCGCTCGATCCCGAGCAGGTCGGCGACGCGGAGCACATCGGCGGCCGCATCCGCGATGCTCCGTCCGGGAGCGCGCATCGAGCCGCCGAAGCCGGGACGGGCGACGGAGACGAGCCGGATGCCGCGCGCCGCAGCGGCGTCGACGTGGGGAGCGAGGAGTGCGCCGGTGTGCGGTGTCCCTCCGCACCAGACGACGACAGCGCGGGGGGCTCGAGTGCCGAGGAAGTCGTGGGCGACGAGCGTGCGCGAGTCGACGCGGAACTCGTGCCGGGACGTAGCGGCGCGTCCGGTCATGGAGGAACGGTAGCCGCAAGTCGCGGGCAGTGCTCGTCGCCCGGCCCGACCGGGATGCGACGTCTCGTCGTAGGGTCGACGGGAGGGTCGGTGGACCCTCGGACGGGAGGGGTCCGCATGTCGATCGACGAGGTGTCCGACGGGATCGAGGCCGCCGCCGCGCTGCCGCACGTGCGCTCCTGCTTCTCCGGCGCGACACCGTACGGGATCGCGCAGCGCTTCGCCGCGGGGGAGCTGACGCGGGAGCAGGCCGTCGACGAGCTCGGCCGCCGGCGCTACCGGCCCGGATCGCCGAGTGACGGCTTCGACTGGACGACCCTCGACCCGGGGGAGTTCGAGGAGGTCCGCCGGGCCCTGTCCGATGGTCTGCTCGACGCCGCGATGTACGACGAGATCCTCGACCGGTACAGCGGGCAGGACTCCTCCGGCGAGAGCGCGGCGTCCGCGGAGGAGAGCGCATGAGCGCCGGCCCCCTGGACCTCGCCTTCACCGCCCCGATCGGTGTCGCCGTGAAGGGCGACCTCTGGTCGTGCGTCGAGGTGCCCGGCTCCGTCGAGCTGCTCGGCACAGGGAGGTCGGTGAAGGTGGTCGCCACCGTCGACGGCGAGCCGGTGACCGCGGGCCTGCTGCCGACCGGCGCCGGCGGTCACATGCTGTCGATCAGCGCGAAACTGCGGAAGACGATCGGCAAGGACCTCGGCGACGTCGTCACCGTCCACCTGACCGAGCGCCTGAGCTGAGCACTGGAGCCGGAGGAAGACCCGTGAGCGGAGCGGAGGAGCCGGCCTGGGCGGATCCGGAGCCGGAGGTCCACCGGGCGCTCGCGTGGTGGGCGGCGGAGTGCGCGGAGCGCGCCCTCCCGGCGTTCGAGGAGTGGGACCCGGACGATCCCCGGCCCCGGCGCGCGCTCGACGTCCTCCTCGCCTGGGGGCGGGGCGAGGCTCCGATGACCGAGTGCCGCACGGCGGCCTTCGCGGCGCACGCCGCAGCCCGCGCCGCGACGCAGGCGGGCGAGCGGGCCGCCACCGCTGCCGCGCGGGCGGCCGGGCAGGCCGCAGCCGTCGCGCACATGGTCGATCACTGCTCGCACGCCGCCGTGTACGCCGCGAAGGCGGTCGGGCTCCGGGGGAGCGACGCCGACCGGGACGCGGAGCGGCGTCACCAGTGGGAGGGCCTCGACCCCGCGCTGCGCTCCCTCGGCTTCCCGAAGGGGCTGTGACGCCGGCCCGGTGCACCTCACCGGGCCGGCGCCCGCGCGCTCAGCGGTGCGCGGGTCGGAGCCCCAGCAGCGTGTCGATGATCACGAAGGCCGCGAGGCTCGCCCCCAGGAGCGGGAGGAACAGCCCGAGCGCGGCGGCGACCACCAGGACGGACGCGACTCCCCACCACGGCGCGCGCCGGAGAGCTCCCCGGGCCGGCGGGGTGCCGACGAGCCGTCGGGGGCCGCGGGTGGGACGGCGCTTCCACCACATCAGGTACCCGAGCACGACCATCGTGGCGATGCCGGCCGCGGTGACGAACAGCAGCAGCTGGTTGGGCAGCCCGAACATCGAGCCCATGTGCGTGTCGATGCCCCAGCGGGAGAGCTTGGCGACGAGGCCGAAGTCGGCGAAGTCGACCCGGTCGACGACCTGCATCGTGCTCCCGTCGATCGCGACGCCGTCGACCTCGGTCGGGAAGCTGCGCTGGATCTCCTGCACGACCCAGGCCGAGCCCTCCGCCGCGGGCGGCCGGATCTCGACCAGTCCCGTGTTCACGTTGACCTCGCGGGCGACCGAGAGCACCGAGTCGTAGGCGGCCGGCGAGTAGCCCGCCGTCGACTCGACGGCGTCGCCGGTGGCCGCGCCGTGTCCGGCGTGTCCGGCGTGCTCGTCGGCCACCTCACCGGTCCGGTCGCCGAGCGTCGTCCCCAGCGAGGGCGTGGTCCAGCCGACTGCGGAGCGGAGGGTCTCGAAGTTCCCGCCTCCGTAGAGCGACCAGGTGATGCCTGTGGTCGAGAGGAACAGGGCGCCGACGAGCAGCCAGACGCCGGTGGAGGCGTGCCAGGAGAACAGGCGCTTGTAGCCGGTGGTCCTCGGCGCGGGGCGCAGCAGGTCCCTCTTCACGCGGGCTCGGCGGAGGCGGATGATCCAGAGGCCCAGGCCGGCGAGGGCGACGACCCCCAGCCAGGAGGCGGCGAGCTCGCTGTAGGAGCGGCCCACGTCCCCGAGGTGCAGCGTCCGGTGCAGGTCGCTGACCCAGGTCCGCAACGGCAGGCCGCCGCTGGTGCCGTAGGCGGTGAGGTCGCCGCGGACGTCGGCGGTGGCCGGGTCGATGAAGACCGCGCGGGTCTCGCTGGCGCCGAGCGCCGGGTCCGCGTACATCACCCGGGTGGTGTCGCCGGGGTTCGGGGCGGGGCGGACGGCGACGATGCTCTGCCCGCCTCCGGTGTACGCGTCGGCGGCGTCGATCTGGTCGGCCAGGGGCAGGTAGGTGTCCGCTTCCGGGGCGTGCAGCTCCTGCGCGTAGACGACCTGCTCGAGCTGGGGGGTGAGTGCGTAGAGCGCTCCGCTGGTCGCGGCGACGAGGATGAACGGCCCGACGAACAGGGCGGCGGAGAAGTGCAGGCGGAGCAGCAGCTGTCCGAGCCAGCCTGCGCTGCTTCTGCGCGGCGGGGGCGGGGTGTCGGCGGAGTCGCGGGGTCTCGTGGCGGTGGTGGTCATGCTTCTGGTCCTTCGGTGCTGTGGCGGGTGCCGGTGAGGGTCAGAGGAGGGTGTCGCCGATGTAGCCGCCCTCGACGCAGCCCGGCGGGATCGCGAAGACGGCGGAGCCGATCGGCGTCGTCCATTCGTTGAGCAGGTCCAGCTCGTCCAGGCGCTTCTGGATCGGCACGAACTGCGCGGTGACGTCGGCCTGGTACGCCGCGAAGATCAGCCCGGAGTTCGAGATGTCCTCGCCCGTCGGGGTGTCGTCGTAGTTGTAGGCGCGGCGGTGGAAGCGCTCGGCGGTGTTCTCCGAGCGGGCGCGCCTCATATGCGAGAACTCGGGGATCACCGGGAAGCCGATGGTCGTCGTCGCCTCGAAGTCGGGCTCGTCGGCCTCCGCCGTCCCGGTGAGGGGCGCGCCGTTCGCGAGGGTCCGCCCGACGGACTGCTCGCGGCCGCTGCGGTCCAGGCGGTCCCACTTGTCGAGGTCCATCCGGATCCGGCGCAGCACCAGCCCGGTGCCGCCGGCGAGCCAGCCGTCGCGGACCCAGACCAGCTCGTCGAAGTCGACGTCCTCGGGGCGCGGATTGACGGTCCCGTCGACCTGGCCGAACAGGTTCCGCATCGTGGTGCCGGCCTTCTCGGAGCCGTGCGCCCGGCGGAACCCGGTCTGGGCCCAGCGGACGGTCGCGAAGGTGCGGGTGTTCTTCAGCAGCATCCGCAGCGCGTGCGCGATCGTGAACGCGTCGTCGGCGTGGAACTGCAGCAGCAGGTCCCCGTCGTTCCACTGCTCCTCGAGCCGGTCGATCCCGAACGAGGGCAGCGGTGCCAGCCAGGCCGGCTTCGCCGCCTCGCCGGCCGCGAGGGACACGAGCCTCGGCCCGAACCCGAAGGTCACGGTGAGGCGGGCGGGGACCACGCCGAGCTCGGGCTCGGAGTCGGCCAGGGCCGGCTGCCCCTGGGTGAGGCGCGCGGCGTCGTCGGACAGGATGCGCAGCATCCGCCGCAGCCCGTCCCGGTCGGTGCTCTCGCGCAGATCGAGGGCGACGAAGGTCGCGTGCGCCTGCGGCGTCGCGGCGATCCCCGCCTGGTGCGCACCGTGGAAGGCGATCGTCTCGTCGCCGTTCAGCGCTGCGGCCGCTGCCGGCGCAGCGCCGCCGCGGCCGAGCAGCTGGTCCGCTCCGATCGCACCTGCCGCGCCGATGCCGGCGACTGCTCCGCCGAGGAGGAGCCGTCGCCGGCTGACGGCGCTGCGCGGGCGCTCGTCGGCGCCGTGGCCGGTGTCGCGGTCCTCGCTCATCAGCCCTCTCCGCCCATGTCCATGTCCATGTCGCCGCCCTCGTAGTCCTCGTTCGCGCCGGCGTAGTCGCGCGCCGGGACGGTGAACTCCGTCGTGGAGTCGTCCGAGAAGGTGAGGGTGACGGTGACCTCGTCTCCGGCGACGATCGGCGCGGCGAGGTCCATCAGCATGATGTGGTTCCCGCCGGGGGCGAGCTCGAGGCTGCCGCCGGCGGGGATCGTGAAGCCGCTCTCCTTGGCGCGCATCACCATCTCGCCCGACTCGTTCGCCACGGTCTCGTGCAGCTCCAGCTCGGAGGACGCGGCGGAGGTGGCGGACACGACGGTGACGTCCTGGGTGCCGGAGTTCTCCAGCTCACCGAACGCGGCGGACATGCCGGAGTCGGCGGCCTTCACCCAGCCGTCGGTGATGCTCACCTCGGTCGCAGCGGGCGCGACCTCGGCGGAGGGGCTGCCGGAGGCTCCGGCACTGCAGCCGGTCAGGGCGAGCAGGGCTGCGGCCGAGAGGGCGGAGAGGGTGGTGACGTGTCGAGTGCGCATGGTGTGGCGCCTTCCTGTGAAGTGGTGCGGTGGGTGGAGGACGTCGGCGGTCACGACGACGTCCGGTCTTCGGTGGTGGTCGAGGGCCGCCCGCGGCGGCGGGTGATCAGGAGGAAGGCCGCGACGGCGAGGACCGCGCCGGTCAGACCGATGAGGACCGGTCGGAGGACGTCCGGCGGGGCCTGCGAGGAGGCGGCTGCGACGACGGTCGGCTCGACGGTCGGGGTGGATTCCGCCACGGCCGCGGCCTGCGCCGAGGCGCCGTCGCCGACGGTGAAGGGGACGACGCCCGCGATCGGGTGGCCGTCGGCGGAGACCACCCGCCACTTGAGGTCGTAGGAGCCGCCCGGAAGCGCCGCCTCGAGCGGAGCGGTGACCGTCGAGTCGGTCAGCTCGACCGGGCCGGACACGTGGTCTATGCCGTCCATGTCGGTGACGAGGACCAGCGCGCCGATCGTGAGGACGTCCTCGGAGTACGTCAGCGTCACCTCCGCGGGCGAGTTCGTGAAGTGCTCACCGGAGCCGGGAGTGCTGCTGATCAGCTGGTCGTGCGCCTGGACGGGCCCGGCCGTCCCGATCAGGACGCCCGCCAGGGCGAGGGCTGCCAGCGCGGCGGGAAGCCGTCGCAGGGGTCGAGAGGTCATCGGTCGGTCTCCTTCGTGGTGGTCGGACGGGGAGTGCTCCGGCTGTCGAGCCGGTTCAGGCGGTCGTTGTAGGCGGTGAGCTCGGCCTCGCCGTCGCGGTCGGCGCGCCGGTCGTAGCGCTTCGCGGTCCGCTCCTCCGAGCGCACCCACTGCGCGACCACGACGAGGGCGATCAGCACCATCGGGATCTCGCCCGCCGACCAGGCGATCCCTCCGCCGACGCCCTGGTCGGCGAGCAGCGCCTCCGTGTCGGTGTACCCGAGCGCGGTCCACCAGGACGCGGCCAGCACGGTGGTCTGCGACATGATCGCCAGGCCGAAGAAGGCGTGGAACGCCAGCGTCGCGAGCATCACCAGCAGCCTCAGCACGTGGCCGGGCCGGTTCGGGCCGGGGTCGACGCCGATCAGGACCCAGAAGAAGAGATAGCCCGTGGCGAGGAAGTGCAGGGTCATCAGGACGTGGCCCTGGTGGCTGAACATCGCCCACTCGAACCAGCCGGTGTAGTAGAAGACGACCAGGCTGCCGGCGAAGAGCACGGCGGCGACGGGCGCCCGCGACAGCACGGCGAGGTAGCGGGAGTGCACGACGGCGAGGATCCACTCGCGCAGCCCGCGCCCGCCGTCGCGGCGCACCGGCAGCACCCGCAGAGCGAGCAGCACCGGTCCGCCGAGCACGAGCAGCGGCGGCACGACCATCATCAGCAGCATGTGCTGGATCATGTGGGTGCTGAAGTGCACCTGCCCGTACACGGCCGGGCCGCCGCTGGTCGTGTAGGCGAGGGCCAAGCAGCCGGCCACCCAGGCGGCGGTGCGCCCGAGCGGCCAGGCGTCGCCGCGGCGCCGCAGCCTCAGGACCGCCGACACGTAGAGGGCGGCGCCGACGACCGCGATCCCGAGCCAGACGGCGTCGAGGTGCCACTGGTCGAGCATCCGCTCGGGCGTGACCTCGGGCGGGTAGCGGAAGCCGAGCAGACTGCGCCGGACGTCTCCGCTGATCGGGTCCTGCGAGACCGGCGGCGCGCTGTTCGAGAGCGCCACCGAGACGCCGATGGTCAGCGCCATCACCACCACCTCGCCGACCGCGACCGCGACGAACGCGCGGCGGTCGGCCGGGTCGGCGCGCAGCCGCGGAATCAGCCGCAGCCGGTGCCCGAGGCCCGCGCCGCCGAGGGCGAGCAGCGCGACGGCCTTGACGATCAGCAGCTGCCCGTAGGGCGCGCCCAGGTCGCCGAGGTCCTCGATCCGGAGCGACGCGTTCACCAGACCCGAGAAGGCGACGGCCCCGAACGCCCAGCCGGCCAGCACGGAGTAGCGCGCGACGACCACGCCGAGCTGGGCGCCGACGGTCCGCCGCAGCAGGATCACCGCGGCGAGCCCGCCGGCCCAGGCTGTCACTCCGATCAGGTGCACGGCCAGGCTGTTCACCGCGTTCGCGTGCTCGTCGGCGCCGGCGGCGTGCCCGGAGAGCGAGAGGGGGAGCAGGGCCAGCACCGCGATCGCGGTCGCCGCCGCCACCCAGGCCAGCCGCCGCGAGAACAGAGTGAGGAGGAGGACGGCCGTCGCGCACACCGTCGAGGCCACGAGCGTCTGCCCCAGCTCGATCCGCGTGGCGTAGAAGACGAGCTGCGTCCGGAAGCCCGGCGCGTCCAGCGGCTGCCCGATGGTGTTCGCCGCCGTGAACACGAGGACAGCGATCGCGGACGCCACCCAGACCGCGGCCGACCAGGTCGCCCAGCGCAGGGCGCGGTTCTGCGAGTACGAGACGACGCCCGGCGCGATGCGCTGCCCGGGCAGCAGGAAGGTGGCCGCGGTGAGCAGGCCGATGGTCAGCGACGCGGCGGAGTCGTGCAGGACCCGCGCGATCGGCAGGCCCCGCGTCACCAGGTCGCCGGGGTCGATCAGCCGCGTCGCCACTGAGAACGCCCCGGTGTACGACAGGCCCAGCAGGGCGACGGCGACCGCCGCCGGTATCGCGAGCAGGAGGGACGCCTCCGCCTCGCGGAGAGGAGCGGCGAGCGGCCGCTGAGGCGGGAGGAGGTCGTCGTCGACCGGTGTCGGTGGTTGTGCCACAGGCGTGGCTCCCTTCACGGGCGTCCCCGAGGGGACGCTCCACAGACCCCTCCGCCGGCGCGCAGGAGCGCCGGGCCAGGACGATCCGTCCGGGAGGAGTCGCCGAGACGCCGACCGGCCGGCGTCCCTCGGAGACCCCTGCGGGGGAGGAGACGGGTCGGTCAGACGCCGCGGGGACCTCCGGGGAGGTCCTCGCCGCGGCTCGCGTCGATGATCAGGAGGCGGGCTGCAGAGGGGGGCCGCGCCGCAGCGCCGCCTGGGGGAAGACGCCCGAGGCGAGGGGGAGCACGTCGCGCAGCTCGAAGGAGGAGCGTCGCGCGGGTCGAGGAGCGGCCACCGGAGTCGGCAGGACCCGCACCAGGCGGGTGACGAGGTGGCTCGTCGTCGCGGCGACTCGGACGAGGAGGGACTCGCCGCGGTGGAGCGCCGCGGTCGTCGCGACGGCGGCGACGAGGTGCGCCGCCCACATCGAGGAGCCGGTCATCCCGCTGTGCATCATCGCCGCGCTGACGTCGATCACGGCACCGTGGTGCGCGTGCACCATCGGCGCATCGACCGGCCCCGTGAAGGTCCCGATCGTGAAGAGCGTGTGGAACAGGAACTGGCTGACTCCCACCGAGACCGCCAGGCGGACCAGGGAGAGCCTGCGCCCGGCGAGCGCCACGCACACCAGGACCGACAGGACGAGCGGCATCGCGACACCGAGCGGACCCGGGATCTGGCCGCCGCCGGCCACGTGCGAGAACAGCGCGACGAGCGTCGCCACCGTCGCCGCGACGACACCCCGGAGGGTGCGCAGCGGGCGCGACGACGACATCTCCCCAGTGTCGCAGACGCCCCCTTCCCGCGGAGGACCGCTCCCGGGCGAGAGGAGCGGCCGGCCGGCGGTCCCTCTCAGCGCGCCGCGGAGGCTCCGGGGCGTCACTTCTCGGGCCGGACCACCAGCCCGACGCCGCCGCCGCGCCGCACCGGTTCGGCGACCGCAGTCATCCGGCCGGAGGGGTCGACCTCGATGGCGGCCACCGCGCCGATCTGCGCGGCCGAGGTGAAGGTGTCGCCCGAGGGGACCAGCTGCTGGCCGAAGGGAGCGAGGTCGTCGGCGTACGCCTCGATGAACTCGGGCTCGGCCGAGGTCGTCGCGCCGTTGCGCTGGGAGGCGCGGGGCGCTGCCACCGCCTCGGGGAGCGTCATGCCGAGGTCGATGCGGTTGACCAGGGTCTGCAGGACCGTCGTGATGATCGTCGATCCGCCCGGCGAGCCGACGACGAACCGCACGTCCCCGCCGTCGAGCACGATCGTCGGCGACATCGACGAGCGCGGGCGCTTACCCGGCTCGATCCGGTTCGGGTCCCCGTCGACGAAGGTGGGGGAGAAGTCGGTCATCTCGTTGTTGAGGAGGAAGCCGCGGCCGGGGACGGTCATCGCCGAGCCACCGGTCTGCTCGATCGTGAGCGTGTAGGAGGCGGCGTTGCCCCACTTGTCGACGACCGAGAGGTGGGTGGTGGAGATGTTCTCGGTGTCCGACTCCTCCGCGGCGGGGGCGGTCGCGCATCCCGAGCCGTCGAGAGCGCCGGGCGCGACCGGGCGGACGGAGGCGGTCGCCGGGTCGATCGTGCAGTCCCGCGAGTCCGCGAACTCCTGGCTGAGGAGCGTCTCGGTGGGCACGTCGACGAAGGCCGGGTCGCCGACGTAGGCGCCCCGGTCGGCGAAGGCGCGGGCGGACGCCTCGAGGTAGAGGTGCAGGGCGCTGCCCGTGTCCTCGGCCGCGAGGTCGTGGTTCTCGAGGATGTTGAGGGCCTCGCCGACCGCGATCCCGCCGGAGGAGGAGGGTGCCATCCCGTAGACGTCGAGTCCGCGGTAGGAGACGCGGGTCGGCGCCTGCTCGGCGACCGAGTAGGCCGCGAGGTCGGCGGCGGTCATCGTGCCGGCCGGGGCGGGGAGGTCCGACCCCTCGGCGATCCGCGGGTTCTGGACCGTGTCGGCGATCTCGGCGGCCAGCGCGCCCTCGTAGAACGCGTCCGGCCCGTGGACGGCGATGGAGGTCAGCGTCTTCGCGAGGTCGAGGTTGCGGAAGGTGCTGCCCACCTTCGGCGCGTCCCCACCGGGGAGGAAGAGCTCGGCCGTGTCGGGGAACGCCTGGAACCGCTCGAGGTTGTCGAGCGTCTGGTTGCGGAAGGTCTCGTCCACCCGGAAGCCCTTCGCCGCGAGCGCGATCGAGGGCGCCAGCACGACGGGGAGCGGCAGGGTGCCGAAGCGGTCGACCGCGGTGTCCCAGGTCGCCACGGTGCCGGGCACGCCGACCGCGACGCCGGAGGAGACGAGGTCCGGGGTGAACGGGTACGGGGCTCCGGTCGCGGGGTCGAGGAACGCGTCCGAGGTGATGCCGGCCGGCGCTGTCTCGCGTCCGTCGATGGTGCTGACCTCGCCGGACGCCTTGTCGAAGTAGACGAAGTACCCGCCTCCGCCGATGCCGGCGCTGTAGGGCTCGCTCACGCCGAGGGCCGCGGCTGTGGCGACAGCGGCGTCAGCTGCGTTGCCGCCGCGCTTCAGCACCTCCATGCCCACGCGGCTCGCGTTCGCGTCGACGCTCGAGACCGCTCCGCCGTAGCCCACCTGCGTCGAGGGCGAGATGAGGGGTCCGCCGAGGAAGTCGCGGATCTTCTCGGGCGTGAGCCCGCTGTCCTTCAGGTATCCGGAGACGGGCCTGTCGAGAGCGGACGCCGGTGCGGCACCCGCCACTCCCACTGCGACGACCGCGACCAGCGCGATCGCGATCCTGCGGAGCACGGGTGTCGTGGCCATGGCGTTCCTCCATCGGAACTCTGTGGTGCGCGGTCGGCGATGCGGGTCCCCCCAACCTAGGGGCGGGGTGGGGGTGCGGGGTAGGGGGTGCCCGGTCGAGCTCGCCGCCGTCGCTCAGTCCCGGCTCGGTGCTGACGGCCCGTCGGGGATGGCGGGCAGTGCGTCGGTCGGCGGTATCGCGAACCAGAAGACCCCGTCCGCGAGCCGCGCGCGTTCCAAGGGCGCGCCGAGGGGCTCGGCCGTGTTCAGCGCCGCATCGACTCCCGTCGAGACGGGATCGTCGTTCGCGGCGTGCGGTGGGAAGCGGAAGCGCTGACCGATCAGATGGTCGCCGTCGAGACGGCGCCGGTAGACGATGCAGACGCTGTTCGGGCTCTCGATCCAGGTCCGGACCACGTCCACCACGGAGGCGTAGTTCTCGAGGATCTCGTCCTCCAGGACC
Organism: Rathayibacter sp. AY2B9; assembly: GCF_002931595.1. Taxonomy (NCBI): domain Bacteria; kingdom Bacillati; phylum Actinomycetota; class Actinomycetes; order Micrococcales; family Microbacteriaceae; genus Rathayibacter; species Rathayibacter sp. AY2B9. The sequence continues at coordinate 66,968 of NZ_PSUB01000008.1, read as the reverse complement.
CTCTTAACGACGGCAGCCTCGGTCGAATCGTGCATGGGCGATCCCTCCTCGGGTGGCGGACCGAGGAACTCGGCCCGCCACGGACGGTAGCCGAACCATTTTCGGCAGGGCGGAGGAGGCGCGCTCGAGCTCCGGAGCGGCGCGCGCCCCTCCTGGCCGGCAGGCCTGCGGCGGTACTGCTGAAGGAGTCGTTGGGGCTCCGGATCCGGCCCGCGCGTCGATCCGTCCGGCAGTCGCTCTTGACAACCGAACGAAGTAAGTGTTCGATCAGTCACATGCCTTCTCCCTCCACCCGCTCCACCGCCGAGGCGCAGCGCGAGCGGATCACCGCGGCGGCGCTGCACGTGTTCGCGCGCACCGGCTACGCCGCGACTCCGATCACCGAGGTCGCGGCCGAGGCCGGCGTCTCGCCCGCCTACGTCTTCCGCCTGTTCCCGGGCAAGCTCGGCGTCTTCGTCGCCGCGGTCGACCGCTGCTACGAGCAGGTGGCGTCCACGCTCGCGGCGGCGGGGGAGGCCTCGCCCTCCTCGGACCCGGCCGACCGGCTCGAGGCGATGACCGTCGCCTACATCGACCTGATCGCCGACCGCGACCTGATCATGCTGCAGTCGCAGGCGCAGAGCGCGTGCGACGTCCCCGAGATCCGCGAGGCGGTGCGCCGCGGGATCTCCGCGGTCGTCCGGACGGTCACCGTCGTCTCCGGAGCCGACGGCCCGGCCGTGCAGCGCTTCGTCGCCTACGGGCAGCTCTGCCACCTGATCGTGCAGACCGACCTCGGCGGCGTCGACTCCGAGTGGGCCCGCATCGTCTCCGACGGCATCCGGCACCGCGACTGAGTCCGCGGTCCTCCCGTCTGCTCCTCTTCTTTCTCCCCTCCTCCTCTTCGCCACCCTCTTCCTCATGCCCGCCGATGTGACTGTCCAGTCACTCACCACAACCTCCAGGAGCCCCTCATGTCCACCACCATTCCCCGCACCACCAGCCGCGTCGTCCTCCCCGGGATCGTCGAGCCGTCCGGGCTGCTCCTCGAGCAAGCACCGGTCGAGCCGCCCGCGGCCGGCGAGCTGCTCGTCGCCGTCGAGGCCACCGGCATCTCGTTCGCCGAGCAGTCGATGCGCCGCGGCCGCTACTTCGCCCAGCCGCCGTTCCCCTTCACGCCCGGCTACGACCTCGTCGGCCGGGTCCTCGCGGTCGGCCCCGGCGGCGACGCGTCGCTCGAGGGCCGCCGCGTCGCCGCGCTCAGCAAGACCGGCGGCTGGACCGGGCACGCCCGTGTCGCCGCCCGCGACTGCGTTCTCGTCCCCGACGCGGTCGCGTCGGAGGACGCCGAGGCCGTCGTGGTCAACGGAGTGACGGCGTGGCAGATGCTGCACCGCTCGGCCCGGGTCTCCCGCGGCGACACGATCCTCCTGTTCGGCGCGAACGGCGGAGTCGGCGGCCTCGTGCACCGCCTCGCCCGCCTCGAGGGGATCCGCGTGATCGGCGCCGCCTCGCCCCGCCACCACGAGGCCCTCCGAGCGGCCGGAGTGGAGCCCGTCGACTACGCCGATCCCGACCTCGCCGCTCGCGTGCGCGAGCTCGCTCCCGGCGGAGTGCAGGCCGTGTTCGACAACGTCGGCGGAGCGACGACCCGGCTGGCGTGGTCGCTGCTCGCGCCCGGCGGCACCCTCGTCGCCTACGCGATCGTCAGCGCGAGCACCGGGAGCATCTGGCCCCCGTTCCTCCGCCAGCTCGCGCGGATCCAGGCCTACCAGCTGGCCCCCAACGGCCGGCGCGCGGTCTTCTACGACCTCTGGGCGGGCCACTCGATGCGGCCCGCGCGCTTCCGTGCGCGGCTCGAGGAGGACCTCGGCCGCGTGCTCGGACTCCTCGCCGACGGCTCGCTGACGGCCAACATCGCCGCCCGCTTCCCGCTCACGGGGATCGTCGAGGCGATGGAGCTCGCCGAGTCCCGGACGCTCGACGGCAAGGTGATCCTGCTGCCATGAGCGGGGTGCGTAGGGGCAGAGGGTGATTCCGGCTCGGAGGCGCCCGGGCGGCGAGCAGGGGAGAATGGCGCGGTGGACACGGGACTGGTCGAGGTGCTGAAGGCGCTGGGCAATCCCACGCGACTGCAGATCATGGAGTGGCTCCGCTCTCCCGAGGCGTCGTTCAGCGAGTTCGAGCCGATCGCCGACCGCGCCGAGTTCGGGGTCTGCGTCACCCATCTCGCCGCGAAGAGCGGTCTCGCGCAGTCGACCATCTCGTCGTACATGGGATCCCTGGAGCGCGCGGGCCTCGTCCGCTCGACGCGCGTGGGGAAGTACACCCACTACCGGAGGAGCGACGCCGACGTCGACGGGCTCCTGAAGCGGCTCGGAGCCTCGATCTAGCGACGTATCGCGAATCGTCGATATGATCGGCGGCATGACCGATGCTTCCGAGGCCTCTCCCGCTCGCCGCGCTCTGCTCGTCCACGCCCATCCCGAGGAGCGGTCCTTCTCCTCGGCGCAGGCGGACGCGGTCCTCGAGCAGCTGAGGGCCGACGGCATGGAGGTGCGCCGGCTCGACCTGTACGCCGAGGGCCGGGACCCGGTGCTGCACCGCGACCAGTTCGCGGCCGGCTCCGGCTACTTCAAGCCGCAGGCGCAGCAGATGACCGCGGTCCTCGAGAAGACGCTCGGGGAGCCCGTCACGAGCGATCTCGACGAGCTGCTGCAGGCGGATCTCCTGGTGCTCTCGTTCCCCCAGTGGTGGTTCTCGATGCCGGCGATCATGAAGGGCTGGATCGACCGGGTCTTCGTGATGGGCGCGACGTTCGGAGGCGAGCACGGCGTCTTCGCCGAGGGCGGCCTGCGCGGCAGGAGCGCGATGCTCCTGCTGACGACGGGCGGCGGCGAGGCGGCCTTCGCGCCCGGCGCCGCCGACGGCTACGGCGACCTGCAGTCGTTCCTCTTCCACATCCATCGCGGGATGCTCGAGTTCGTCGGGTACGACGTCCTGCCCCCGGTGGTCACCTACGGTCCCGCCCGCCTCGACGCGGCCGGACGCGAGGAGGCCCTGCAACGGGCTCGAGCGCAGGCGTCCGCATCGACGGCCCGGCTGCGCGGCGCCTAGCGTTCGCCGCTGCGACTCCCGGCCGCCGTCAGCCCCGCGACCGGCTCGCGTGCGCGCGGGCCTTCATCCGGTTGCCGCACGTCGCCATCGAGCACCACTTGGCGGTGCCGGGGCGGCTGCGGTCGAGGAGGAAGAGGTTGCACTCGTCGTTCGCGCAGGCGCGGAGCCGCCCGGGGAAGCGGGCGTTCACGGCGGACCAGGCGAGGACCGACTCCACCGCGAGGCGATCCGGCTCGGGAGCGCTCAGCTCCCACACGACGCCCTCACCTGTGACGCGCGGGGTGCGCACGGCGTGCGCGACCAGGTCCGCGAGCTCCGCGGCGGCCGCGGGCGCGGGCGCGCGCACGACCGCCTGGAGCGCGTCGCGGGCGCGGCGCAGCCGCTCGAGCTCGTCCTCGGTGCCGGCTCCGCCCCACCGCCGGGCGAGCTCGCGACCGGCCGCGTCGCCGAGGTCGTCCGTCGGCCGTCCGTCCACCACCGGCGCGCTGTTCAGCACCGCCAGGAGCAGCTCCTCGTCCCGATCCATCGTTCCCCGTCCTCCCGCGCCGTGCGGCCCGTTCGATCCATGCTAGCGTCCGACTAACCAGTAAATCTACTTGTAGGGGTTAGCCATGGTCGTCGTCCATCACCGCACCGTGTCCGTCGACGGACTCGACGTCTTCTGGCGGGAGGCCGGTCCCGTCGACGCGCCCGTCCTCCTGCTGCTGCACGGGTACCCGAGCAGCTCGCACATGTTCCGCCACCTCCTCCCCGCCCTCGCCGGCCACTACCGCGTCATCGCCCCCGACCACATCGGCTTCGGACGCTCGTCCGCGCCCTCCGTCGACGACTTCGACTACACGTTCGCGGCCCTGACCGCGGTGACCGGCCGCTTCCTCGAGACCATCGGGGTGACCCGGTACACGATCTACGTCCAGGACTACGGCGCCCCCGTCGGCTGGCGCCTCGCCCTCGCCGATCCGTCCGCGGTCGTCGCCGTGATCTCGCAGAACGGCAACGCCTACGAGGAGGGCTTCGTGCCCGGCTTCTGGGACCCGATCTGGGCCGACGCCGCCGAGCGGACCGACGAGGCGCGCGACGCACTCCGGCCGGCTCTCGGCCGGGAGGCCGTCGAGTGGCAGTACACCCACGGTGTCCCCGATCCCAGCACCGTCGACCCGGACGCCTGGGAGCACGACCTCGCGCTCCTCGCCCGCCCCGGCCAGGACGACGTGCAGCTGGCCCTCTTCCGCGACTACGCCACCAACCGCGAGCTCTACCCCGCCGTGCAGGCGTGGATCCGCGAGTCCGGAGTCCCCGTCCTCGCCGTCTGGGGCCGGAACGACGAGATCTTCGCCCCCGCCGGCGCCCAGGCGTTCCTCCGCGACGCGCCTCACGCGCGCATCGAGCTCGTCGACGGCGGGCACTTCCTGCTCGAGTCCCACCTCGACCAGGTCGTCGGCGCGATCACGGACTGGCTGCGCCCGGCGTGATGCCCGAGGACGGGCGGGAGGGTCTCGTCGCCCGCCCGACCCTCCTCAGCGGACGGTGGTGGCAGCGGTGTCGGCGTTGCTGCGGATCGACGGATCCGGAGTCCTCACGGAGAAGGTGGTTGCGAGCGCTGTGCCCGTGCCTGCGCTCACGGCCGTGACGGTGATCTTCTCGGTGGATGTCCGCCCGTTGCCGAGGCTGGAGCGCTGGAAGACCACGACGCTGCCGATACGGGTGTACTTCCCCGTCGCGGAGACGAACCGCACCCCCGGCGGGAGGATCACCTTCGAGTAGACGGACGTCGACGTGGAGGGTCCGGCGTTCCTCGTGATGAGCGTGTACGTGAACGTCCTCCCCTTCACCGCGGTGGTCGGAGCGGAGACGTCGACGCGAAGGTCGGCCTTCGCGGTCGCGGACGCAGGGGACACGGTGAGAGTGCTCTGCGCGGTCGCGGTTCCGGCGGTGCTGGCGGCCTGCACGGTGAAGACGTAGGCGCCGGTCCTGGTCGGAGTGCCGGTGAGGCGCCCCGTCGGATCGAGGGTGAGACCCGGGGGCAGGGCGCCCGACGACACGGTCACGACGGGCGCCGGAGTTCCCGCGACCGCGTAGGTGAAGTCGTAGGCCGAGCCGACGACGCCGGCTGCGACGGTTCCGCTGATCGTCGGCGCGACGGGTGCAGGCGGGGCGGCCTCGACGGTGATCCGCCGGGAGGCGGTGGTGGTCGTTCCGAAGGAGTTGGTCGCGGTGACGGTGAAGTCGGAGGTTCCGGGTTCTGCGGGCGTGCCCGTCACGAACCCCTCGGGAGTCAGGGTCAGTCCGGGCGGGAGCGTCCCGCTGGCGAGGGTGTGGTCCGCGAGGCGCGCATCTCCTCCGAAGGCGAAGGAGAACGGAGTGCCGACCGTCGCCGTGGGAGGCGCGGCAGCCGTGAGGACGGGACGGGTCCCGGTGGCGAGGGTGAAGCCGTAGCCGGCGTCGATCGAGGTGACCCCCTTCAGTCCTGCGGGAACCGTGGACTGGCCGGCACCGTCGTCGCCCCAGGCGGCGACGGTGCCGTCCTCGCGGAGCGCCACGCTGTGCCCGTACCCGGCGGCGACCGCGACGACACCGGTCAGCCCGGCGGGGACGTCGCTCTCTCCGTCCCTGTCGCTCCCCTCGGCGACGACGCTGCCGTCGGCGCGGACGGCGAGGTCGTGGGTCCGTCCCGCCGCGACCGCGACGATGTCGGAGTAGCCCGCGAAGATGTCGTCGGGGCCGTCGTAGCCCCAGCTCACGACGCTGCCGTCGCTCGTGACGGCGAGGGTGTGGAAGGACGCGGCGGAGATCGCCACGACGTCGTCCAGACCGGGAGGCGCCTCCAGCACTCGCCCTTGGTCGTATCCCCAGATCGCCACTGTCCCGTCGTCGCGGAGCGCGACGCTGTGGGTGCCGCTCGAGTCGATCGCGGTGACGCCGCTCAGCCCCGCCGGCGGCTCGGTGTACCGGTCCTCCGGGGGGAAGAGCGGCGCGACGGTGCCGTCCTCGAGAAGCGCCAGATCGGGGGAGACGGCCGCGACGCCGCGGAGGTCGTCCGCCGGGATGGGGCCGCCCTCGAGATTGTCACCCCAGACGGCCACTGTGCCGTCGCTCCTCGCCGCGACGCCGTAGTACTGGCCGGCCGCGATGGAGACGGCGTCGGTCAGATCCTCGGGGGCGCTCGTCCGACCGTCCTCGTCGTATCCCCAGCCCACGACGCGCCCGCCCGCGACGGGAGCGTCGGCCGCGTGAGCCGCGGCCGCGGTGCCGGTGAGCGGCCCGTCGAGGGCGGCGAGGCCGGTCCCGAGGAGGAGGGCGCCGGTGAGGAGCGCGAGCGGGCGGACAATGCTTCGGAGATGCATGGGGTCTTCCGGTCGGGTCGGCCGTCGTCGGCCGCCCTGCGACCGTGACAGCTGCGAGCGCCGTGGGCAACGCCCTCTTCCGGCCATGTCCGGAAGAGGGCGCCCGGGCGGACGTCCTTCGTCGGCCCCGCTCGGCTGATCCTGTTCACGACGGAGGAGGGATGAGGCTCCGGCGCCCGTTCCGCGCGGATCGCGGGGTCCTGGAGCAGATCCATCCTTCGTTGTGAACACCGTCTGGACGAGGTCCTGCGTCGGCGATGCTCCGAAGCCCGGCTTCGACCTCGTCAGGACCCGAACCCGGCTCCCGTCGGCTCCTCGGCGTTCCGGATGACGGTGAGCAGGAGGTCGTTCAGCTGCTGGGCGGCGGGGGCGCTCAGGCCGACGTCGCTGAGGTCGTTGGTCGCGAGCGCGACCGCGCGCGCCGCGGTGAGGACGCGCTCCCCGTCGGCGGTCGTACGGATGGGTGTGCGTCGGCCCTTCCCGCGGACTCCGACACGCTCGATCAGCCCTCGCCGCTCCATGCCGTCGAGGACCTCGGACATCGTCTGCGGGCGGACGAAGACCGCGCGGGCGATCTCGGCCGAGGTCAGCTGCGCTCCGCCGGTGAGGCAGGAGAGGACGCCGAACTGCATCAGGCTCACGTCGTGCTCCGCGAGCCCGGCGGTGATGCGCGCGCCGATGATCCGCGCGACCTTGACCGCGTTCCAGCCGAGGACGGCCTCGAGTCCCTCGTCGTCGTCCACGCCGACATCCCTCCCGGGTGATTCAAAGAAACAGGAACCTGCTTCACGAGCTAGCCTGCAGGGTCCTGCTTCTGCAGTCCCCTCCCTGGAGTGTGCACCACACCCCGGACCACATCGATCCGACAGGACATCCCATGACCGGCACGCAGCTCCCCGACGACCGAGGCCGATGGGGCGCGGAGGACGAGCTCGGCACGCTCACCCTCATCGACGACGCCGCACGGCGACGTGCCGCGGAGGAGGTGAGGACCGGCCGCTGGGTCTCGCTCGCCCTCCCCGTGGCTCCCGCGTCGATGCTGGGCGGCCCCTTCGCGCCCGCCGCTCCGCCGTCGCCCCCGGTGCAGCAGGCGCTCCTCTACACCGGTACCCCTCCGATGGGCATGTCCGAGGTGCTGATCGTGACTCCGCACCACCCGGCGATGACCCACCTGGACGCGTTCGCGCACCTGCCCGTCGATGACGGAGTCGTCTACCCGGGCCGGCCTCTCGCCGAAGCCGTCACCGCCGGCGGAGTGATGCACGGATCCACCTCCTCGTTCGCCGAGGGCATCGTCACGCGCGGAGTCCTCCTCGACCTCGCGCCGCAGGGGAGGCTGCCGGCGGCGCACGCGATCCTCGCCGCCGACCTCGACGCGGCCGAGCGCCGGGGAGGCGTCCCCCTGCAGTCCGGCGACGCGCTCGTCGTCCGCAGCGGGTGGGGCTTCTCCTGGGACTCGGAGGAGCAGGCCCCCGGCATGACCGTCGACGCCGTGACCTGGATGCACGAGCGGGGCGTAGCGCTCTACGCGGGGGACGTCGGCGACAGCTTCCCCCCTCACGATCCCGAGATGCCGATGCCGATGCACATGGTCGCGCTCGCACGGCTGGGCATGCCCCTCATCGACAGTGCGGACGTGGAGCAGCTCGCCGTGGTCTGCGCCGAGCTGTCCCGCTGGTCGTTCCTGCTCAGCGTGGCCCCACCGCGCCTGCTCGGGCTCACCGGCGTTCCGGTCAATCCGATCGCCGTCTTCTGAGGTGCGCCGCCGCCGCCCCGCGGATCGCCGCCGAGGACCCGCCGCTCGCCGCTCAGCGGCTGAGGAGGGCGACGAGGTCGGTCGCGATGCGGTGCTCGACGTCGGCCGGGACGGGCTGCACGGCGGCGTCGAGGTCCGCGGTGACGACGGCGGCGAGGCTCCGGGCCTGCAGGGTCAGGCCGAGGTCCATCGCCTGGATCGGGTTGCCGCCGGCCGCGGTGAGGTTGATCATCCGGCCGTTCTCGAGGCGGATGATCCGCTTGCCGTTCTTCAGGCGGATGCCCTGCCGGCGCTGGCCGTCGGCGAACTCGGTGGTCGACTCCGTGGCGGCCGCGAGGGCGTCCTCGTCGATCTCCCACGGGAAGTGGCCGACGCCCGCGATCACGGCGCCGTCGGCGAACGCGTCGATCTCCGCCGCGCCGATGACGCCGGGTGCTCCGGTAGCGGTGAAGACGAACTGCGCGTCCGAGAGGACGTCGGCGACGGGTCCGACGCGGTGGCCGCGGAGGATCGCCTGCAGCGAGCGGATCGGGTCGACGTCCGCGACGGAGACCCGCGCTCCGAGCTGCGAGAGGGTGTCGGCGACCCCGCGCCCGCACGGGCCGTAGCCGATGACCGCGGCGCGGGTGCCTGGGATCATGAGGTTCGTGGCGTTCATGAAGCCCTGGACGACGCTCTGGCCGACCCCGTACTCGTTCTCGACGATCAGCTTGAGGGGCGAGTCGTTGATGACGACGACCGGTCGCGGGAGAGTCGCGCTGTTCTCCCGCAGGCGGAGGCCGCCGGTGGTGGTCTCCTCGGTGCCGCCGAGGTAGTGGTCCGGGACGCCCGAGTCGATGAGGCGGAGAGTCAGGTCGGCGCCGTTGTCGAGGGTGAGATCGGGATCGTGCTCGAGCACCTTCTCGATGTTGCGGAGGTGCTCCGCTTCGCCGTCGCTCTGCTTCGTGTGCACGTGCACGCCGAGGGCGCGGAGGTCGTCGGCGACGTCGTCCTTCGTGGTTCCGGGCGAGCCCGTCAGAGCGATGTCCATCCCGGCCTCGACGAGTAGCGAGACGAGGGCGGCGGTCTTGGGCTCGACGTGGAGGCAGATCGCCAGCTTCTTCCCGGAGAGCGCCGGAGCGAGCTCCCGGACCGCCTGCGCGGTGAGGGGCATGTGGTCGAGAGCCCAGCGGCTCGCCGGGTGGGAGAGGGAGGAGGTCATGGCGGGTCCTGTCTGGAGTGGGTACGTGGGGCGTCGAGTGGGGGCGTCGTGTCGCCGGCGGCGCGGGAGTCGCGTCAGGGCGCTCGGCCCCCGGCGGGCTGCCGCCGCGCCCGGCGTCGCGCGTGCGTCGAGTGCGCTGTCCTGCACGCGACGTCCTGAGGAGGCCGATCGCCGGGGACGGCCGCCAGGACTCGCGCTCCCCTGATCTCCGCGCGACGGAACCTGAGGCGCGTCTCTTCACGGCGGGCCGAGGTCGGCACTGCTCGGATCGTCATCGGTGAGGACACCAGCCCAGTCTGTCGACCCGGACGCGCCCTCGCTCGGATGATCGTGCCCGGCAGCGGCACCCCGGGAGAGGTCGACCTGTCGTCAAGTGACGTCCTGCGCGGCCCGACCAAACGCCACCGCTACCCTGACGCCATGCGCCGCAGCCTCGACGACCCTCTTCGGAACCGCGTCCGCACCGGCTCTCCGTCCGTCGCGTCCGTCTGATGGAGCGGCGACGGACGGACGGCTCGGAGCCGGTTCGCGAGTTCCGGCCCTCGAGGGCCCGGCAGAGGAACGAGTCACGACGGCTGAGGCCCGTCGCCGTCCTTCCCGCGCTGGTCCTGCTGGCGGGGAGCGTCTGGGGCGTCGTGATCGCCGACGACCGCGGGGCAGCGCTGGCCGTCTACCTCGGGTTGTTCGGCTTCGCCACCGTGGTGGCTCTGGTGATCGTCGGAGTGCTGGCGCTCCGCAACCGGCGCTTCCTCGCCACCGCGTCCCTCCGGATCTCGGACCGGGCGATCGAGTGCACGGACGCTCGAGGCAGGGTCGTGACCTTCGACCGCGCCGACCCGTCGGTGAAGGCGCTGCTCGCGTGGGTGCCCGCCGGCCCCAACAGTGAGGGGATCGATCTGCCCCCGTCGCTGATCCTGTTCCTGTCGGACGGGACCCGGTCGCTGCGGCTCCGCGGGGCGGACTGGGAGATCGAGGATCTGCGGGCAGTCGTCGCCGCCGTGACGACGCCGCTCGTACCGGCGGCGCGTGGCGTGCACACCGGTAGCCGGAGCGTGTGGGCGCGCCTGACCGGAGCCGCTCGTCGGCGGAAGATCGAGGCGCCGCCCGTCGCGGAGAAGACGCTCGGCCCCTCCGAGATCAACGAGCTGATCCCCGGGACGATGAGCTTCCGCGAGACCCGTCCGCTGACGTTCGCCCTCCTGATCGGGTTCGGCTCGGTGGCTCTCGTGCTGTGCGTCGTCGTCGGAGTCGCCTTCGTGGTGGTGCCCGGGTAGCGGTGCAGGTCAGCGGCCGAGCCGGGGACCGCTGGGCGGGAGACGCGGGCGACAGGCCCACGCTCCCGAGCGGCGACGTCGCCGGGGCGATCCTGCCCGCGCCCTAGGCTCCACGCATGACACTCACCCAGGACTCCGGTTGGATCTGGTTCGGACTCGCGATCGTCACCGCCGGTCTCGCCGAGCAGAAGGGCCGCTCGCGCTGGCGCTGGTTCGTGCTGGGGCTGCTGCTCGGGCCGATCGCGACGGCCCTCGTCGTGCTGTGGGCGCGTCCCGAGGGCGGAGTGGCGACGGATGTGCGCTGGAACTTCGCGATCGGCGCCGGCGTCGCCGCGGCGGCGCTCGTCCTCGTCGCCGTGACCTCGGCCCTCTGGCTGCTGCTCATCCCCGCCGCGATCGCGGCGCTCGCCGCCGGGCTGCTCGCCTGGCTGAGCCGCCGCGTCCCCTACGAGCACCTGCCCCGCTGACAACCGGCGGCTGGTCGAGTATCGGAACTCGAGATCTCGCGGCCCGAGGCGTCCCGAAAGACATGCCCGGTGACGGGGCCTCTCGCGGGACGTTCGAACGGCTGATCCGCCGAGGACCCCGTGAACCTGAGTCGCCTCCCGTCTAGCGGAGACGGGAGCTCTCACCGTCGAGGTCGATGAGGTCCTGTCCGCCACTGGCCGCCGCTCCACCCAGCGCCACGTCCCCCTCCGGATACGCGTCGTGCGAGAAGCACAGCCGCACCCCCGCCGCCTCCACACGCTCCAGCATCTCGGATGTCCGCTCGTGCGCCCGCGCGTCGTCGCTGATGAACCGCGGCAGCCGGCGCAGGCGCCCGGACCAGCCGAGGAACTCCCGCCCCCACGCCGCGTCTCCGGCCACGAGCACGCGCCCCTCGACGAGCACCCCCAGGTGACCGCGTGCGTGCCCCGGCAGCGGCACCACGAGCAGCGACCCGTCGCCGAACAGGTCGAATCCGGTCAGCCCCTTGATCGTCGTCGCGGGCTGCTCGTCCGCCACGATCCCGGCCTCGAACCACGGCGGCAGCAGCGCGCGGAAGATCCCCTCGCGCACGCGGTTCCGCCGCACGGAGGCGACCTGGCCCGACGACAGCACGAACGTCGCGTCCGGGAACCAGCGCACGCCGCCCACGTGGTCCGGGTGCAGGTGCGTGAGCACCACGAACTCGACGTCGGCCGGGGTCAGGCCGAGGGCGAGCAGCCGCTGGTCGACGGTCTCGTCGTCCGGCACCGTCGCGGGCAGGATGCGCTCGTACAGCCGTCCGACGAGGCCCGTTCCGCGGAACGTCGGCGGGTAGCCCGTGTCCACGAGCACCCGTCGGCCGCTCGCGTGCGTGTAGAGGAAGACGTTCGAGGGGAAGACGCGGCGGGGGAGCCCCTTCCCGCGGAACACCCGGGACAGCGGGAAGACGGTGCTCCCGCACGCCATCACCTGCAGCGACGACTCAGCCACGCGTCCCCCTCAGGTGCTCGCCGACCCGGCGGATGCCCTCGGCCAGCGGCACGGTCGGCTCGTAGCCGAGCTCGGTCCGCGCCCGCGAGATGTCGAGGGTCTGCGCGTAGGCGAGGGTCGCCACGGTGTAGCGGGTGAACGGCGGCTCGCGGCCGGGCAGCAGCCGGTAGACCCGCTCCAGGATCTCGGCGAGCGCGGTCAGCACGCGCAGGTCCACGCGGATGAAGCGCGGCTCCTCGCCCATCGCGGCGAAGAAGCGCTTGAGGAGGTCGCCGAGCGGAGCGGGCTCGCCGTTGGTGATGTTGTAGACGCCGCCGTCGGCGACGGGAGCGTCGGCGGCGAGCACCAGCGCGTGCGCGGCGTTCTCGACGCAGGTGATGTCGACGGGGTTCCGGCCGCCGTCGAAGAGGGGGATGCCGCGGCGGCGACTGGCGGCGACGAAGCGGGGGAGGAGGCTGGGGTCGCCGACGCCGATCAGGCCGCGAGGGCGCAGGATCACGAGCTCGGGGATCCGGCCGGCGCGGTGCGCGTCCTGCAGCAGCCTCTCGGCCTCGATCTTGCTGCGGATGTAGAGGCTCATCCGGCTGCCGGTGTCGACCTCCTCCTCCCGCACCAGGTACTGGTGGCGCCGGGCAGAGTAGATGCTCGGCGACGAGACGAAGACGAAGCGGCGGATCCCGCAGCGCTCGGCCAGCGCGATCATCGCCTCGGTCCCCGCGACGTTCGCGCGCTCGAACTCGCTCCACGTGCCCCACGGGCTCGAGAGCGCCGCGGCGTGCACGAGCACGTCGGCCTCGACGTCCGTCGCGCCCAGCTCGGCGAGGTCGGCGCGGAGGATCGTGGCGCCCTCCTCCTCCAACCGCGCCAGCGCCTCGGGGGCGCGACCGGTGGCGAGCACGTCGTCGCCCGCGGCCAGGAACTCGCGCACCGCGTAGCCGCCGAGGAAGCCCGTCGCCCCGGTGATCAGCACGCGGCGCCGGCGCTCATCGGACATCGACGACCTCCAGCCCGCGCTTGCGGCCCCAGTACCAGAGCAGGATCCCCAGGTACCCGAGCGCCTTGCCCTTCCGGATCGACATCAGCACGACCGCGTCCTTGTCGAGCAGCGCCTCGCTCCGCCCGATCACCTGGCAGACCTTGAGGTGCAGCTCGAGGTCCTCGTCGGTGTCGTCGATGCTCGAGCGCGGGAAGCCGTCGACCTGGAGGTACAGCGCGGCGTCGATCGCGAGGTTGCAGCCGGCGGCCATGAACATCCGGTACCGCTGGCCGGGGCGGCGGTAGAAGACGCCCGGCGCGTGCTCCATCAGGCGGATCAGCGCGGTGCCGAGCACGCCGTCGTACCAGCGGTAGACGGCTTCGTCCCGCCGCGGGGACAGGCGGCCGCCGACGAAACGGGCGCCGCCGCGGAGGTCGGCCTTGAGGCGCGCCACCCAGTCGGCGCTCGGCAGGCAGTCGGCGTCGGTGCGGGCGACGGCCGTCGCGCCCTCGGCGATCGCGTGGCGGAAGCCGGTGTCGGAGGCGGCTCCCGTGCCCTTCTGCGCCTCGTCGATCACGGCGACCTGCCGTTCCGGGCGCCGGCGGCGGAACTCGTCGATCACGGCGCGCGAGCCGTCGGTGCTGCCGTTGTCGACGAGCAGGAGGGTGAAGTCCGGATCGGTCTGGCGGGCGAGCGCGTCGAGGGCGCCGCCGAGCAGCTTCTCCTCGTCGAGGAAGGGCACGACCACCCAGAATCCGCGCGCGTCCATCCGTCCCCCGCTCCGGGACCATGGTGTCGGCGGGGGCCCGTGCCGTCAAACCGCGCCGACACGGCACGCAGAAGTGCAGAGGCGCGCTATACAGGGATTCGCTCCGCACGTCCCGGGGCAGGAAGGGGCCCGCGTGCCCGACCTCCTCCCGCTCCGCATCCTCGGCACGGGCGAAGCGCTGCCCGAGCGGATCGTCACGACCGCCGAGGTCGCCGCGCTCTGCGGCCTGCCCGCCGACGAGGCCGAGCGCCGCTCCGGCGTGCGCACCCGTCACTGGGTCACCGACGACGAGGACCCGCTGGAGCTCGGCCTGCTCGCCGCCCGCCGGGCGCTCGCGGCGGCCGGGCTCGACACGGTCGACGTGGTGCTCAACGCCTCGGGCACTCAGCTGCAGGCGATCCCGGACGGAGGCGCGCTGCTCACGGCGGGACTCGGCCTCGACGACGTCTCGGCGTACAGCGTCGGCGCCACCTGCCTGTCGTTCCTCTTCGCTCTGCAGGAGGCGGGGTTCCTCCTCGCCACGGGTCGCGCCGACACCGTGCTCATCGTCTCGACCGACTGCGGCAGCCGCGGCATCGACCCGGGCCAGCCCGAGAGCGCCCTGCTCTTCGGCGACGCGGCCGCCGCCGTCGTGATCGGCCGCGCCGAGACTCCGGGACAGGGCCTGGTCACCACGCACTTCCGCACCCGCCCGAGCGGTGTGCGCCACGCGCAGTTGCGCGGCTTCGGCTCGCGCATCCGCATCGAGGAGGCGCCCGACCGGCTCGCCGACTTCCGCTTCGACATGCAGGGCAAGGCGCTGCTCGTCGACGCGCTGCGGCACTTCCCGGCGTTCCTCGAGGAGGTGCGGCCCGGCCTCTCGACCGGGCTCCCCGGCATCGACCGCGTGGTTCCGCACCAGACCAGCGCGGCCGGGCTCGAGGGCATGGCCCGCCTCTGGGGCCGCGACCGGATGACGATCACGCTCGGCGAGGTCGGCAACACGATCGGCAGCGCGATCCCACTGGCACTGCACCGCTCGCGCGTGCAGCCGGGGGAGTCGGTGCTGCTGGTGGGCACGGGCGCGGGCACGCACTACGGCGCGGTGATCCTGCAGGCGTGAGAGGCGCACGATCCGGCGGCCCCGATCGAACGGCCGCCGCGGACGTGGTCGCGGCGCTCCTCGCCCTCGTCGGGACGATCGGAGGGGTGGTCGCCGCCGTGCTCGCCGGGCTCGGCGCCGCCGCGAGCGGACTGCTCCTCGCCGGTTGCGCGAGCACCTACCGCAGCACGTTCCTCGAGGTCCAGGACCCGCCGGTCGACTGCCTCGCCGGGCCGGCGTGGCCCTTCCTCCAGTGGTCCGCCGTCGTGGGAGTGGGCGCGGTCCTCGCCTTCGCCGCCCTCGTCATCGGCGCCTACCGGCCCCGCTGGTCCGTCCCGATCAGCATCGTCCTCGCCGCGGCGACCGCGGGATGCGCGGTGCTGATGCTCCCCGGCGGCCGCGCCTAGCCGAGGAGCGACAGGGCCGAGAGCCCGAGGAACGGCGCCATCACCACGAGGCAGACCGCGGCGGAGGGCAGGAACCCGTGGAAGGAGTCCCGCCCGCCGACCAGGCGGAGAGCAGCCCCGTGACCAGCGGCGGGAGCAGGAACAGCAGCAGCCACGGAGCCAGGACCTCCGCGCCCGGCGCCGTCCAGTCGGGCTGGTCGTCGCGGTCGAGCGGAGGGAGCCGCACGAGGAGGAACGCGGCCGTGAGGACGATCGCGGGGAGGACCGACAGGCAGGTGAGCGTGATCGCGGTGAACCTCGCCCCGTCGTCCCGGGAGTACCGGGCACGGTCGGGGTCGGGCGCAGGCCCCCGATCAGTGTCCTCGTCCCAGCCCGGACTGCTGAATCGGATGCGTCCCATGAGGCGATCATGCCGTTCCGGAGCGGGGCCCCGGCCCGGCCGACGGAACCTCCGTCATCCCCGCCGCTCGACCAGTGCCCGCAGCGCGTCGCGGACGAACCGGGCGCCGGCGACTCCGCCGTAGTGCGCCGAGAACCGCTCGTCGTCGACGTACATCTCGCCGAGCCCGAGCAGGTACTCGTCGCTCGGGCCGCCGGTCGCGTCGCGGGGCGTGCCCGGCACCTCGGCGAGCCAGGCGCGGTGCCGCTCGGCGAGCGCGAGCGCCTCCTCCCCGGTCGGATCCGCCCCGCTCGCCGCCGCGGCGGTCCATGCGTCGGCGAGATCCGCCTGCCGCCGGTGCCACTGCTCCCGCTCCTCCGCGCCCATCGAGCGCCACCAGCGGTCGCCGTCGGCGTACGCCGGGGCACCCCAGCGGCGCTCCACCTCCTCGCGGTGCTCCGCGTGGTCGAACCCGTCGAACATCTCCTCGGCCATCGGCCCGTTCCCTTCTCTCATCGTGGTGATCGTCCCGGCGACCGCCCGGATGCGGCGGTCGAGCCGTCGGCGCTCCTCCTGGAGCACGTCGAGGTGCCGCTCGAGAGCGGCCACAGGCTCCGCGTCGCGTCGCAGGATCCGCCCGATCTCGGGCAGCCCGAGACCGAGGTCGCGCAGCAGCAGGATCCGCTGCAGCGTCACGAGCGCGGCGCCGTCGTAGTAGCGGTAGCCGTTCGCGCCCACCCGGCTCGGCGGCAGCAGCCCCTCTGCTCCGTAGTGCCGCAGCGTCCGGCTGGTCGTGCCGGCCAGCCGCGCCACCTCGTGCACGGTCCACTCCTGCTCCACAGCGCCCTCCGTCTCCGCGTCGCCGGGGACTCCGGCGGCGATGGAAGCGACGGTACGGGTTGACGCAACGTCAAGGTCAAGCGGCGGGGACGGATCCGCTAGCGGGCGTCGATCCTGCGCGTTCCCACTCGGAGGACGAGCTCGGTCACCGGCACCGCGGCGATCGAGCAGCAGGCCGCGGGCACCACGGTCAGCAGCGCGACGACAGCGTCCGTCCCGTCGCCCGCATCGGTCCACGCCGCGATCGAGACCACGAGCCAGGCGATCGCGAGGATGCAGACCGTAGAAGCGGTCCAGAGGACCGGCCAGGGCGCGCGACCCCGTCCCGCGGAGTAGGGGAGCCCGCCGACAGCCGCCGTCACGGCGGTCGCCAGAAGCGCTCGGGCCAGCGGGAGGAGCAGCTCGCCGGGGTCCCGGCCGGTGTCGAGGGAGGACAGGGCGAACAGGACCGAGGTCGTCGCGAGCGAGAGGACCCCGGCGACGGCGACGAGCGTCAGCAGGGTCCGGATCAGGAGCCTCACCGGTCGCCCCCGGCGAGGAACGCGCCGCGCTCCTCCAGCAGCCGCCGCAGGTGCCGGTCGAGCACCAGCCGCTCCGCGATCCGCCCGAGGACGCCGAGCGGCGCGGAGTACTCGAGCCGGTCGATCATCACGGAGCCGGAGCCGGAGCCGTCGGACTCGAAGCGGTGCTCGTGCCGGAAGGTCGCGAAGGGCCCGCGGGTCTGCTCGTCGACGAAGGAGTGCGGGGCGTCGAGCACGGTGACGGTGCTGGTCAGCCGGAGCGGGACGCCGAAGTGCCGGGCGCTCCAGGTCACGTGCTCGCCCAGGCCGATCAGCCCGGTGGTCGTCCCGGAGACCGCGCGCTCGCGAGCGCCGGCCTGCGAGGCGGTGTGCAGGTCGATGTCGCGCGCCCGGTCGAACATCTCGGCGGCCGGGCGGGCGGAGCGGGTCACGACCTGGAGGAGCACGGTGTCGATCCTGCCCGCCGCGCCTGCAGCCGGCCGCGGACGCGCCGGTCCGCCCGCCTCACCAGCTCGTCACCACGGTCCGCGTGATCACCCAGCCCTCGTCGCGGCGGACGAGGCGGCTCGTCAGCTGGAGCCGCCAGGTCGCGTGCAGACGGCCGATGGTCGCCTCGGTGATGGTGCGGGAGGTGAGCACCGGGTGCGCGGCGCCGCCCGAGAGGGCGCTCTCGACGTGGTCGATCTCGTGGTACTCCTTGCGCGCCTCGTCGATGTCGGCGAGCCACTCCTCCCGCGACTGCACGAGGCCGGTCGGGTGCTCGATCACGAAGCGCTCGTCGAGCAGCGCCTCGAGCGCGGGCAGGTCCACCAGCTCCAGCGCGTCGAAGAGGGCGGCGTGCACCGCGGTCGGGCCGTCGTCCTCCAGCTCGTCGCCCCTGCCGGCGGTCCCGTCGCCGCTCATGCCGGCGGTCCCGTCGTCGCGCGGCGGACGAGCTGCGTCGGCAGCTGCACGTGCAGCGAGCGCGGCTCGCGCCCGGCCATCAGGGCGATCAGCATCTCGGCGGCGGTCGCTCCGAGCGTCTGCATCGGCTGGCGGACGGTGGTCAGCGGCGGATCGAAGCGCGCGGCCTCGGGCACGTCGTCGAAGCCGATCACCGACAGGTCGTGGGGCACGGCGAGGCCCAGGTGCGCGGCGGTCTCGATGATCGCCAGCGCCGAGACGTCGTTGGCGGCGAAGACCGCGGTCGGCCGGTCGGGCAGCGACAGGAGCGAGGAGGCGGGCCGCCGGGCGGTGTCGCGGTGGTAGTTGCCCACCCGCAGCAGGCGCTCGTCGAAGGCGATGCCGGCCTCCGCCAGCGCCGCCCGGTAGCCGGCCTCGCGCAGCCGCGCCGAGCGCAGGTCGCCGCGACCCGCGACGAAGCCGATGCGGCGGTGCCCGAGGGTGACGAGGTGGCGGGTGGCGAGCAGGGCGCCGCCGAAGTTGTCGGACTCGACGGTCGGCAGGTCGGCGCGGCCGGTGTGCGGGTCCACGGCGACGAGCGGGATGTCGGAGGGGGCGCTCACCACGCTCGGCGTGACCATGATCGCCCCGTCGATGAGGGTGCCGCTGAGCCGGCTGAGCGAGCGCCGCTCCCAGCCCTCCTGCTCGCCCTCGTGGGAGCCGGAGTAGGCGAGCAGGTCGAACCGCGACTCCGCCAGCACCGACCCCACGCCCTTCAGGATCTCGGCGCTGAACGGCTCGAACCCCGCGACGAGCACGCCGATCACGCCCGTGCGCCGGGAGCGCATGCTGCTCGCGACGAGGCTCGACTCGTAGCCGAGCTCGCGCACGACCTCGAGCACGCGGGTGGCGGTGGAGGGGGCGATGCCGTAGCGGCCGTTCACGGCCTTGGACACCGTCGCCACCGAGACGCCGGCGGCAGCGGCGACGTCGTGGATGGTCGGTCGGGTGGTCATGTGGCCGACTGTAACCCCTGCTTCGAAAACCATTTCGAAAACGTTTGACCACTTTCGCAAGCACTGCGGACACTGACTCCACCCGCGAAGGCGGGAACCCCCACGGCGCCGGTGCACCAGGCGGCGCCCTCGATGAAGAGAACGGTTGGACGATGAAGTTCAGGAAGATCGCAGTGGCGACAGCAGCCCTGCTCGGCACGGTCGCGGCCCTCACCGGCTGCTCGGCCCAGGACTCGGGATCGAGCGACGGCACCGTCGCGATGACCCTCTGGCAGAACTCGACCACGGGCCCCGGCCAGGAGTTCTGGGACAAGACGATCGCGGACTTCGAGGCCGCGAACCCCGGAGTGACCATCGAGTCGCAGGCCATCCAGAACGAGGATCTCGACGGCAAGCTCCAGACGGCGCTCAACTCGGGCGACGCCCCCGACGTCTTCCTCCAGCGCGGAGGCGGCAAGCTCGCCGCCATGGTCGCGGGCGGACAGCTGAAGGACCTCACCGACGGCATCTCGGACCAGGCGCGCAGCGAGATCCCCGAGGGCTCGTTCTCGGCGAACACGCTCGACGACAAGGTCTGGGCGATGCCGGTCGCCGTCCTCCCGGGCGGCCTGTTCTACAGCCAGGACGTCTTCACGGCGGCGGGCGTCACCGAGACCCCGAAGACCATCGACGAGCTCGACTCGGCGATCACGAAGATCAAGGGCAGCGGAGCCCAGGCCGTCGCGCTCGGCGCGAAGGACGCCTGGCCCGCCGCGCACTGGTACTACTTCTTCGCGCTGCGCGAGTGCAGCGCCGACACCATGGCCGAGGCGGCCGACACCAAGGACTTCTCGGACGACTGCTGGGTCCGCGCGGGCGAGGACCTGCAGGACTTCGCGGCGACCGAGCCGTTCAACGAGGGCTTCCTCACCACCGCCGCCCAGCAGGGCGCGGGCAGCTCGGCCGGACTCCTCGCCAACCACCAGGCGTCGATGGAGCTCATGGGCGCGTGGGACCCGGGCGTGATCGCCTCCCTCACCCCCGACGAGAAGCCGCTGCCCGACCTGGGCTGGTTCCCCTTCCCCGAGATCGACGGCGGCGACGGCGAGGCCGGCGCGATCATGGGCGGCGTCGACGGCTACTCCTGCTCCGCGGGCGCTCCTGACGAGTGCGTGGACTTCCTCAACTACCTGGCCACCTCCGACGTGCAGAAGGAGTACTACGCGGCCTTCAACGCGCCCCCGGTGAACACCGTGGCGCAGGAGGCGGTCACCGAGCCGTACCTGCAGCAGATCCTCGAGGCCTACAACTCGGCCCCGTACGTCTCGCAGTGGCTCGACACCGTCTACGGCCTCAACGTCGGCAACGCGCTGAACGTCGGAGTCGTCGACCTGCTGGCCGGCAAGAGCGACCCCGAGCAGCTGGTCGAGGCCGTCAACGCCGCCGCGGCGAAGGCCTAGCCACCATGGCACTCCGCGAGAGCCCGCTCCTCGGAGTGGATGAGCCCCGCGGGACCGCGCGCACCGGAGGCGTCACCTCGACGCCTCCGGTGCGCCGGCGCCGCCGCAGCGTGGGCTGGGCGGGGCGCTTCGAGATCGCGCTCCTGGTCGGCCCGGCGCTGATCGTCTTCCTCGCCTTCGTGATCTTCCCGGTCGTGATGGCGGCCTACTACGGCTTCTTCAGCTGGCAGGGCTACGGAGTGCCGACGGACTTCGTCGGCTTCCGCAACTACCTGACGATCCTGCAGGACCCCACCTTCCACGACGCCCTCGCGCACAACGGCATCATCGTGGTGCTCTCGCTCGTGCTCCAGGGGCCGGTCGCGATCCTCCTGGCGCTGCTGCTGAACCGCAAGCTGCGCGGGCAGTCGATCATCCGCGTCCTGATCTTCGTGCCGTACGTGATCTCGGAGGTCGTCGTCGGCACCGGCTGGAGCCTGATGCTCCAGACCAGCGGCGCGGTCAACGGCCTGCTCGAGAAGGTCGGCCTCGGCGCGCTGAAGCAGGACTGGCTCTCGGATCCGGCGATCGCGATCTGGACGCTGATGCTGATCATCACGTGGAAGTACATCGGCTTCGCCGTGATCCTCTTCCTCGCGGGTCTGCAGGGCATCCCCGAGGAGCTGTCCGAGGCCGCGGCCATCGACGGCGCCTCCTACTGGCAGGTGCAGCGGCGGATCACCCTGCCCCTGCTCGCGCCGACCCTGCGGATCTGGGCGTTCCTGTCGATCATCGGCGCTCTGCAGCTGTTCGACCTCGTCTACATCATCTGGGGCCAGTACGTGTCCTCGACCGCGGGCACCTCGACCATGGCGATCTACCTGGTCACCAACGGCCGCAATGCCGGCAACTACGGGTACGGGAACGCCGTCGCGGTGGTCCTGTTCCTGATCTCGCTCGTGGTGGCGCTGCTCTACCAGCGCTTCGTGCTCCGGCGCGACACGGCGGGCGCACTGACGGGAGACAAGCGATGACCGGCACGACGATGACGGCCCCGCCGATCACTCCGGAGACCCCTCGGCCTCTCGCGGTGAAGCGGCGCCGGCAGCCCCTGGGCCGCGGCACCACGATCGCCTACGTCGTGGCGATCGTCGTGATCGCGCTGATGCTCGCCCCGGTGGCCTACATCATCCTCGGCGGCTTCCGCACGAACGCGCAGATCACCACCGACCCGGCGGGCCTGCCCTCGCCGTGGAACGTGCAGAACTACCTCGACGTGATCACCGGCGGCGTCTTCTGGCAGGAGGTGGGCAACTCCACCATCGCCGGCCTCGCGACGACGCTCGGCGTGGTCGTGCTCGGCCTGATGGCGAGCTACGTCCTGGCCCGCTACGACTTCACCGGGCGCGGCGTGTTCTACGCGCTCTTCGCCGCCGGCCTGATGTTCCCGATGACCGTGGCGATCACTCCTCTCTACCTGGTGATCAAGAGCCTCGGCCTGATGAACTCGCTCGCCGGAGTGGTGCTGCCGCAGATCGCGTTCGGCCTGCCGACCACGATCATCATCCTGGTGCCGTTCCTCCGCGCGATCCCGGACGAGATCCAGGAGGCGGCCTTCATCGACGGCTGCAGCCGGATCGGCTTCTTCTTCCGGATGGTCGTGCGCCTGGCGATGCCCGGCGTGATCACCACGGGGATCCTCGCGTTCATCGCGAGCTGGAACAGCTACCTGCTGCCCCTGTTCATCCTCAACAACGAGTCCACCTTCACGCTCCCGCTCGGAGTGCAGGCGTTCTCGTCGCAGTACTCGGTCGACACGGCGAAGGTGCTCGCCTTCGTGTCGCTGTCGATGATCCCGGCGCTGATCTTCTTCAGCGTCTTCGAGCGCCGCATCGTCGGCGGGCTGACGGGGGCGGTGAAGGGATGAGCGGATCGCTCCGCCCGTCCGCCGCGTCCCCCGTTCCGTCCGCACCCGTCACCCCACCCGCAGAGAGGGTCGCACCGTGACCGCACCGCACGCACCAGAGGACCCCCAGGCCCCGTCCGCCCGCACCACCGAGCTGCTGGGCCGGATGACGCTGGAGGAGAAGCTCTCCCAGCTGGTCGGCTACTGGGTCGACCAGGGCGGCGAGGTCGTCGCCCCGCTCGCCGGCGAGATGGCCACCTCGACCGGGTACGCCGAGGCGACCCGCGAGGGGATCGGCCAGCTGACCCGCGTCTACGGCACGCGCCCCGTCGATCCGCTCGAGCGCGCCCGCTGGCTGTGGGCGGAGCAGCGCCGGCTCGTCGAGGAGACGCGGCTGGGCATCCCGGCGATCGTCCACGAGGAGTGCCTGACCGGGCTCGCCGCCTGGCAGGCCGCGACGTTCCCGACTCCGCTCGCCTGGGGCGCCTCCTTCGACCCGGAGCTCGTGGCCGAGCTCGGCGCCGTGATCGGCGGCTCGATGCGCGAGCTCGGGATCCACCAGGGCCTGGCGCCCGTGCTCGACGTGATCCGCGACCCCCGCTGGGGCCGGGTCGACGAGTGCATCGCCGAGGACCCGTACGTCGTCGGCACGATCGGCACCGCGTACGTGCAGGGACTGCAGTCCACCGGCGTCGACGCGACGCTGAAGCACTTCATCGGCTACTCCGCCTCCCGCGGCGGCCGCAACCACGCGCCGGTGCACGCCGGACCGCGCGAGATCGCGGACGTGCTGCTGCCGCCGTTCGAGATGGCGATCCGCGACGGGGGCGCCCGCTCGGTGATGAACTCCTACGCCGAGATCGACGGGGACCCGGTCGGAGCGACGCCCGCCTACCTCACGGGCGTGCTGCGCGAGCGCTGGGGCTTCGACGGCGTGGTCGTCGCCGACTACTTCTCGGTCGCGTTCCTCCACCTCATGCACGCGGTCGCCGCCGACCTGGGCGAGGCGGCCGAGCTGGCTCTCGCCGCGGGGATCGACGTGGAGCTGCCCACGGGCGACGCGTTCCTCGCGCCGCTGGCCGCGCGCATCCGGGCCGGGGAGGCCGACGAGGCGCTCGTCGACCGGGCCGTGCTGCGGGTGCTCGCGCAGAAGGAGCGGCTCGGCCTGCTCGACGCGCGCTTCGACGACGCCCCCGAGTCGATCGACCTCGACTCGCCGGCCCACCGCGACATCGCCCGTCGGCTGGCCGAGGAGTCGGTGGTGCTGCTCGCGAACGACGGCGTCCTGCCGCTCGCTGCGCCGCGCCGCCTCGCGCTGATCGGTCCCAACGCCGACAGCGCGCCCGCGCTCATGGGCTGCTACTCCTTCGCCAACCACGTGCTGGCGCACCACCCGGGCGTGCCGCTGGGCTTCGAGATCCCGACGGTCGCGGACGCGCTGGCCGGCGAGTTCGGCTCGGCCGAGCTGCTGCTCGCCGAGGGCTGCTCGGTCGAGGGCGACGACGCCTCCGGGATCGCGGAGGCGGTCCGGGCGGCCGCCGACTCCGACGTGGCGATCGTGGTCGTCGGCGACCGGGCGGGCCTGTTCGGCCGCGGCACGGTCGGCGAGGGCAACGACGTCGAGAGCCTCGAGCTCCCGGGCCGCCAGCGCGAGCTGGTCGAGGCCGTCGTGGCGACGGGGACCCCGGTCGTGCTCGTGCTGCTGACCGGCCGCCCCTACGCCGTGGGCTGGGCGCTCGACGGGCCGTCGGCTCCCGCCGCCGTGCTGCAGGCGTTCTTCCCGGGGGAGGAGGGCGCCGGCGCGATCGCGGGCGTCGTCTCGGGACGGGTCGACCCCTCCGGCCACCTGCCGGTCTCGCTGCCGCGCTCGGCCGGGGCGCAGCCGTTCTCGTACCTGCACCCGATCCTCGGCGGGCCGTCGGACGTGACCTCCGCCGACAGCACGCCGGTGCGGCCGTTCGGCCACGGGCTTTCGTACACGCACTTCGCCCGGACGGAGCTGGCGGTCGACGAGTCCGCCCCGACGGACGGCTCCTTCACGGCGACCGTGCGCGTCCGCAACACGGGCGAGCGGGCGGGCACCGACCTAGTGCAGCTGTACGCCCGCGACGTGTTCGCGAGCGTGACCCGGCCGGTGGCGCAGCTGCTCGGCTACGCGCGGGTCGCGCTCGAGCCCGGCGAGGAGGCGGAGGTCCGCTTCGAGGTCCCGGCCGCGCGCCTGGCCTTCACCGGACGCGAGGGCGTGCGGATCGTCGAGCCCGGCCGCGTCGAGCTGTGGGTGGGCCCGGACTGCGCGACGCGCGAGACGGAGGCGGCGCTCGAGCTGGTCGGCCCGGCCGCCACGATCGACGCCTCGTCGCAGCGCCTCGTCGGCACGCGGGTCCAGCGGGCGGGAGCGGGCGTCCCGGCCTGACCCGTGCACAACGCTGGAAGGATCGCTCCGGCGGGCCGTGGATCCGCGGATCCCGGTGCCCGCGGGGCGATCCTTCCTGAGGTCTGAGCACGGCGCGGCTCCGGCACCGCTCTGGCGCGGCTCGGACGGGCGCGGCAGGCTGGGGGGATGAGCGACGACGCGAAGCAGACCCTCCTCCGCTACCTGCAGGAGGGGCGCGACGCCCTGCTGCAGAAGCTCGACGGGCTCGACGAGTACGACGTGCGGCGGCCGCTGGTCGCGACGGGCACGAACCTGCTCGGCCTGGTGAAGCACGTGGCGGGCACCGAGGCGGGCTACCTCGGCGCCGTGTTCGGGCGGCCGTTCCCGGAGCCGATGCCGTGGATGGAGGACGAGTCGGAGCCGAACTCGGACATGTGGGCGACGGCCGACGAGTCGACGGCCGACGTCGTCGCGCTGTACCGCCGCGTGTGGGCCCACTCCGACGCGACGGTCGCGGCCCTCCCGCTCGATGCTCCCGGGCAGGTCCCCTGGTGGACGAACCGCGACGTGACGCTGCACCGGATCCTCGTCCACATCACCGCGGAGACGCACCGGCACGCGGGCCACGCCGACATCGTCCGCGAGCTGATCGACGGGCGGGTCGGGCTCCGGACGCCCGGCGACAACCTCCCGCCGGTGCCGGAGGAGTGGTGGCCGGAGTACCGGGAGCGCCTCGAGTCGCTGGCGCGCGCCGTCCGCGACCGGGGCTGACGTGCCGGCGTCCGTCGGCACCGCGGTCACGCCTGCGCGCGCGGCGCGGCTGCTCGACGAGCTCGATCCCGCGACGGAGGAGGCGCTCGACGCGGCCCTGGGCGGTCGCGGTCGGGGCCGGGCCGCCCTGCAGCGGCGCCGCGACGGCGCGTCGCCGGAGGAGCGGAGGCAGCGGGCCGCGCTCGAGCGCCGGGCGTTCAGCGCGGAGGCGGACCCCGCGGCGCTCGAGGAGCTGGCACTGCTGCGCGCGCAGCTCCGCGAGCGGGAGGAGGCGCTCGACGCCGCGGTCGCGGGACTGGCCGCGCCCGTCGGACCCGCAGCGGCCCAGGGCCGGATCGGCCGCGGGACGGCGAGCGACCGGACCGGTGGGGACGAGACCGGCGAGACCACCGGAGGCGACGACGCCGACTCCCGCACCTCCGCCACGCCCCGCCCGCGCCGCCGCCTCGGGGTGATCGCCGCCCTCGTCGCCGTGCTCGGGCTCGCCGCCCTCGGCACGGCCGCCTCCGTCGCGCTGGCCCCTCGCCCGTCGCTGGAGGTCTTCACCGAGCCCTGGGCCGTCCCCGACGACGTCGCCACGCGCCCGCTGTCGACCCTCGCGAGCCTCCGCGTCTTCCACTGGGGGCCGACGCGCTACCTGGGCAGCATCGCCGGAGTCGACTACTTCGCCACCCTCAGCCTCGACTCCTTCTCGGCCGCGGAGCTCGCCGACGAGTCCGTCTGCCTCTACGGGCTCGCGCGCTCCGACGGCGACGTCGTCGTCACGGACTGCGCGGCGACCGCGGACTTCATCGCGAGCGGCATGACCCTCTCGCCCGACGACTACCAGGGCGACGCGGGCGGCACCGGAGTCGCCTGGGGTCCGACCGGAGGGATCCGCTCGGCCGGCTGAGGCGGCTCCGCCCGACTCCACCGGGCCCGCCCGCCGTCCCCGAGCAGCCCGCCCCAGGCCCCGCCCGTCAGACCCGCCGCGTCGACGCCCGCTCCACCAGCGGCATCGGCACCAGCACCCGCTCTCCCGGAGCGCCGCTCAGCAGCAGCTCGACCGCCCGGCGGCCCATCTCCTCGTGCGGCAGCGCCACGGTCGTCAGCCCGGGGCGGAGGTAGGCGGCCAGCTCGTCGTCGTCGAACGACACCACGGCGACGTCGCCGGGGATCGAGAGCCCCGCCTCCGCGACCGCCTGGTAGGCGCCGAACGCCATCCGGTCGTTGAGGCAGAGCAGGAGGCGGATGTCGTCGCGCCGGGCCAGCAGGTCGGCGACCGCGCGGTGGCCGTGCTCGGGCTCCCAGTCGGGGATCGACTCCTCGGCGACGAACGCGAGCCCCTTCTCGGCCATGGCGTCGCGGATGCCGGCGACGCGCTCGGCCACCGTCGCCGAGCGGAAGCGGTCGCGCTCGACCTCGTCGTTCTGCCCGATCAGCGCGATCCCGTCGCGGTAGCCGTGCGCGTGCAGCAGCTCCACCGCGGCGCGCCCGCCCGCGTACTCGTCGGGCAGGATCGACGCGGGGTGCTGCGAGTTCGTCGCGTTGAGCATCACCACGGAGGTGGAGGCGGGCAGCTCCGGCACGTAGAACTCGCGGGAGCGCATCGAGGCGAAGATGATGCCGTCGACCTGGCGGTCGAGCACCGCGTCGACGGCCTCGGCCTCGCGCGCCGGATCGCCGCCGGTCTCGAGGAGCAGGACGACGTGCCGGGCCGCCTCGGCCGCCGTGAGCGCGCCCTTGATCAGGCCGCCGGCGAAGCGCGTGGTCGCGATCTGGTCCGAGATGAAGCCGATCGTGCGGGTCTTGTCGGTGCGGAGCCCACGGGCGGCGACGTTGGGCCGGTAGTGCAGCGCCTCGGCGGCGGCGAACACCCGCTCGTGGGCGTCCTTCGACAGTCCGGTCTCGGGCTTCCCGTTGAGGATCATCGACGCGGCCGAGATCGACAGCCCGGCCTCGCGGGCCACGTCGGCGAGCGTCACGCGCTTCTTCGCCATGCCCGCCGCCTCCCGCCGTCGCCCTTGACAAGTCTTCCGTGTGCACAGACTATATCCACACCTGAAACCTTTTAGTCCCCCGCTCAAAGGTTTCAGGCGGCCGTCCGGAGCCGCGGCTCGAGCCCCTCCGGGCGGCCGGGCACCAGCAGCACCTGCACCCACGACGAAGGAGTCACCGCATGTCTTTCCCCACCCCCGGCACGCCGATCGGCCGCAGGACCGTCCTGGTCGGCGCCGGCTCGGTCGCGGCCCTGTTCACCCTCGCCGCCTGCGCGCCCGGAGGCTCGAGCGCTCCGGCAGCGAGCTCCTCGGTCGACGTGAGCACCGAGCTCACCAGCGACACCGTCGAGCTCGTCATCGCCGACGAGACCGGCTTCCCCGTCACCGACAAGCTGACGGAGGAGTTCACGAAGCAGTTCCCGAACGTCACCTTCACCATCAACCGCGACACCTTCGCGAACCTCACCGCCAACTCGCCGAAGCTGCTCGCGAGCGACACCCCGCCGGACCTCATCCGCCTGCCCACCATCGGCGACACCGTCAAGGACGGCCTCCTCGCCGACCTCGACCCGTGGTTCGACGCCTACGGCTGGGACGCCTGGTCGGCCTCGCAGCTCGCCCCGCTCCGCGTCGACTCCGACGGCGTCCGCGGGAAGGGCTCGCTCTACCAGCTGGGCCTGGGCTACAGCGTCACCGGCATCTACATGAACCTCGAGCTCGCGAAGCAGCTCGGGATCGACGCCCCGCCGACCACGCTCGCAGAGTTCGAGGAGGACCTCGCGAAGGCGAAGGCCGGCGGCGTCCTGCCGATCATGGCCGGCGACAAGGACGGGGTGGTCAACTTCGTCGTGCAGGCGGCGATGAACCAGTACGCCGACAAGCAGGAGATGGCCGACTGGATCTTCACGGTCCCCGGTGCCACCTACGAGACCGACGGCAACGTGAAGGGTGCGGAGCTCGTCCGCACCTGGGCCGACGCGGGCTACTTCCCCTCGGACATCAACGCGATCGACTACTCCTCCTTCGTCAGCCGCTTCCAGGGCGGCGAGGGCCTGTTCGCCTTCAACGGCAACTGGGCGGCCGCCGACACGCAGACCAAGATGGGCGACGGCGTCGACTTCTTCCTGGTGCCCCCGGCCGAGGAGGGCGGGAACCACGTGGCCATGGGCGCCGCCAACTCGTTCTCGGTCGCCGCGAAGTCGTCGCACCTCAACGAGATCGTCTTCTTCCTCAACTGGATCCACACGAACGAGGCCGCGCGCCAGATCGTCGTCGACGTGACCGGTGCCGCTCCCGGCGGCGACCCGGCCCAGGCGCTCCCCGAGGTCGAGTCGGGCTCGCTGCTCGAGCAGGCGCTCGCCATGTCGGCGCAGATCGGCGCGGAGGACGGCCAGGTCGACTTCATGTCGAACGCGACCGCGGGCATCTACGCGGGCGCGATCATCCCGGAGTCGCAGCTGCTGGTGACCAGCCAGATCTCCGGCCAGGACTTCGTCACGGCCGTGCAGGAGTTCTACGCGAAGGAACTCGCCGGATGACCGCGGCCGGCCCTCTCGTCTCGAGCGCCGTCGACCGCGGGGGCCGGAGCGGGACGCCGCGCCGCAGGAGCACTGCGGCGCGGCGGGCGACCCTCGTCGGCTGGCTCTTCGTCGTGCCGGCCCTGCTCGTCTACATCGCGTTCGTCATCTACCCGCTGATCACCGGGGTGCAGTACTCGTTCTACAAGTGGAACGGCGTCGGCCCCTCCGAGTGGGTCGGCTTCTCGAACTACCTCCGCGTGTTCACCGATCCCGACCTGCTCGGCTCGATCGGCAACGCCTTCGTGCTGATCCTCTACTTCACGGTGATCCCGGTCTCGGCGGGCCTGGTCCTCGCGAGCCTGCTGCGCTCGATGCGCCCCGGCGTCTTCTCGAGCGTGTCGCAGACGATCCTGTTCCTGCCGCAGATCATCCCGCTCGCCGCGGCCGGCATCGCCTGGTCGTGGATGTACTCGCAGACCGGAGCGGTCAACCAGATCCTGCAGGCCGTCGGGCTCGGCTCGCTCGCGCGGCCGTGGCTGGGCGACTTCCAGACCGCCCTCCCCGCCGTCGGCCTGATCGGCTCGTGGGTGCTCACCGGGCTCTGCACGGTCCTCTTCCTCACCGGCATCGGCAAGATCGACGTCTCGCTCTACGAGGCCATCCGGCTCGACGGGGGCACGTGGCTGCGGGAGTTCTTCACCATCACGGTCCCGGGCCTGCGCCAGGAGATCTCGGTGCTCACCACGATCACCGTGATCGCGGCGCTGAGCAGCTTCGACATCATCTACACGACCACGCTCGGCGGCCCCGGCCGCTCGACCCTGGTGCCCGGCATCTCGATCTACCGGATCGGCTTCACCCAGAGCGACGTGGGTCTCGCCTCCGCCTTCGGGATCGTGCTGATGGTGCTCGTGCTCGCCTGCGTCCTGCCCCTCCAGCGCCTCTCGAGAGTGAGCGACCGATGATCGTCACCAAGTCCGAGATCGTCATCGGCCGCGTCGTCCTGATCGTCGTGCTCGTGCTGACCGTCATCCCGCTGGTCAACATGCTCTCCGCGGCGCTGCAGCCGGCGGACGTGAATCCGACCGGGCTCACCTGGCCGACGGACCCGCAGTGGGGAAACTTCGCCCAGGCCTTCGAGACCGGGCACGTCCTGCAGCTGATGGGGTCGAGCGCCCTGATCGTGCTGGGCGTCGTCCCGATCAGCCTGCTCTTCGCGACCCTCGCCGGCTACGCGCTCGGCAACCTGCGCATCCGCGGCGGCGGGTTCGTCTTCGTGTTCCTCATCCTCGGGCTCACGATCCCGTTCGAGTCGCTGATCATCCCGCTGTACTACGAGATCCAGTCGCTGGGCCTGCTGAACACGCAGTGGGCGATCATCCTGCCGCTGATCGGGCTCTACATGCCCTTCAGCGTGGTCTGGATGCGCGCGCACTTCGTCCGGATCCCGTCCGAGCTCTCGGAGGCGGCGCGCGTGGACGGCGCGACGACCTGGCAGGAGTTCCGCCGGATCCAGCTGCCGCTCGCGCGCCCGGCCCTGTCGGCGCTCGCGATCCTGCTGTTCCTCTGGACCTGGAACCAGTTCCTCCTGCCGGTGGTGCTCGTCTCCGATCCGCTGGACCGCACCGTCGCCGGAGCGCTCACCTTCTTCCAGGGGCAGTACAGCAACAGCATCCCGCTGCTCAACGCGGGCGCGCTGCTGATCATCGTGCCGACGATCCTGGTCTTCGTGATCTTCCAGCGGCAGTTCATCACCGCTCTGCTGCAGGGCGCGGTGAAGGGGTGACCGCGGTGCACGGAGTCGTGGAGCCCGGGTTCGAGGGGGTCCGCGACGCCTTCGGCGAGGCCGTCCGGCCCGGCTCGGGAGCGGCGGTCGCGGTGCGGCTGCACGGCCGGCCGGTCGTCGACCTCTGGGCGGGAGAGGCGGGGGCGGAGGAGCCGTGGCGGGAGGACACCCTCAGCGTCGTCTTCTCGTGCACGAAGGGCCTCGTCTCCCTCCTCGCCGCACGTCTCGTGCAGGAGGGGCTGCTCGACTACGACGCCCGGGTGGCCGACTACTGGCCCGAGTTCGCCGCGGCGGGCAAGGCCGACGTGCGCGTGCAGGACCTGCTCGCCCACCGGGCCGGGCTCTCGGCCCCCCGCCTCCCGCTCACGACCGCCGACCTCGCCGACTGGGACCTCGTCGCCGGGCGCCTCGCCGAGCAGGAGCCCCTGTGGGAGCCGGGCACGGGGTACGCCTACCACCCGATCACGCACGGCTGGCTGATCGGCGAGGTGATCCGCCGGGTGACCGGGCGGAGCGTCGGCGCCGCGTTCCAGGAGCGGATCGCCGGGCCGGTCGGCGCGGAGGCGTGGATCGGGCTGCCCGCCTCCGAGCAGGCCCGCGTCGCGACGATGCTCGTCGGCCCCACCCTCGCCGAGCTCACGGCGGCGCAGGCCGCGGCGCGCACCCCCGGAGTCGTCGACTGGGGCGAGCGGGCGATGACCCTCGGCGGTGCGCTGCCCGTCGAGCTCGTCGGACCGGGCACGGGCTTCAACGACCCCGTGCTGCAGGCCGCCGAGATCCCCGGAGCGGGCGGCATCGGCTCGGCCCGGGCGCTCGCCGCGATCTGGTCGGCGGCGTTCACCGAGACGGACGGCGTGCGGCTGCTCGAGGACGCGACGATCGAACGGGCCACCGCTCCGCTCAGCAGCGGCCCGCCGGTGTGGCCGGTTCCGGGCCCGTGGCCGGCCTGGGGCTGCGGCTTCCAGCTCGGCACGGACGCTCGCCGGTACCTCACGCCGAGCGGCTTCGGGCACGACGGCGCGGGCGGACAGGTCGCCTTCGCCGACCCGGACGCGGGAGTCGGCTTCGCGTTCCTCACCAACCGGATGGAGGGGGTCGGCGACGTGCGCGCGACCCGCGTCGTCGAGGCGCTCGCGACCGCGCTGCGACTGCCCGTTCCGCGCGGACTGTGACCCCTCCGCCCCACCCCCGTCAAGGGGTGGGGCGCCCGGTCGGCGCCGTCCTAGCGTCGGGGGACGGGCCGACCGGAGGGGCGGTCCGGGATCCAGGGGAGGGCGAGATGCAGAAGCTGTACTACGCGAGCGGATTCGTGCTGCTGGGCGACGAGGTGTGCTCGGCGGTCGTCGAGTACGCGCAGGCGCTGGCGAACGTGGGGAAGTCGGACCTGGTCGTGGTGCCGTCGCTCTCGGACGAGGGGCTGCGAGGCGAGACCCGTCTCCTGGTCGGACCGGCCAGCCAGCTCTTCACCAGCCCGGCGCTCGACCGCGGCGTCGACCTCGACGATCCGGAGGCGGTGGAGTCGATGCGCGAGAAGACCCGACGGCTCCAGCCCGCGCGGCCGACCGTGCAGCCGCGCGGCGAGGGCGACGACAGCGAGGACGACGGCGGCACCGACTACCTCTGACGCCTCAGGTGTCGAGCGTGGTGCTGGGGCGCTCGCCGAAGCGGTGGGCGTACGAGGCCGAGAACCGGCCGAGGTGCGCGAAGCCCCAGCGCCGTGCGACCTCGCTGACGCTGACGACTCCGGACTCGCCCGCCCGCAGCTCCTTCTGCACGCCGTCCAGCCGGATCCGCCGCAGGTAGTCGACCGCGGTGAAGCCGAACTCGCGCCGGAACTCGGTCTGTAGCGTCCGCAGGCCGATGCCCGCCGCGTCGGCGATCTGCTCGGTCCGGAGCGGCTCGTGGGCGTGCTCGTACATGTACTCGATCGCCTGGCGGAGGCGCCCCGAGCGGGGTACTCCGAGGTCGCCGGGAGTGTCCAGCGTCGAGTGCGGGAAGGTCTCGAGCAGGGCGACGGCGACCGCGCGGTCGGCCTCGCGGCGCAGCAGCGGCGAGCTGTCGGCGTCGTAGATCACCCGGGCGACCGTCGCGACGGTCGCCGACCAGCGCCGCAGCGCCGCGCCCTCGGGTCGTGCGGTGGTGTCGAAGAGGAGGGGGCCGCGGGTGCCCTCGACCTCCTCCGCGATGCCCTCGAGGTACGCGCCGTCGAAGTGGATGAGGTTCTGGCGGTAGTCGTGGAACTCGAACCGGCTGGGACGGTCGTTGACGAAGATCGCCGGCTGCCCGAATCCGAGGGTCACCGCGTCGCCGTCGAGATCGGTGACGCCCGCGCCGGCGGTCAGCCACGAGACGACGTACTCGCCCTCGGTCTGGATCGAGCCCTGCACGGAGCCGGCGAACTGGCTGCCGCGGAGCGTCACGTCGCCGTCGCCGACGGAGGTGTAGCGGTACGAGAAGTCCTCGCCGGGCTCGACGACGAAGCGGTGCCCGTTGTACGACTGCTCGAAGAGGGCCCGCGCCTGCTCGATGTCACGCCCGCCGATGTCGGAGCGCATGACCTCGTCCTTCTCGTTCATCCCGATCAGGGTCGCACGAGGAGCGCTCCTCACCGCGTGCCCCGAACGGGGAATTCGTTAAGCGGATAAACCAGTCGCGGGTCCGGCGGCGCGGGTCATGGCCTGGACGGTCGCCGCCTGGAACTGCGTGAGCAGCACCACGGTGTGCCGCGCTCCGGCTTCCACGGCGAGCGAGAAGGTGGCGCCGGCCGGAGTGGCCCGCCAGGAGCGGATGTCGCGGGTGCCGACGCGGGTCGAGTCGCCGGTGCCGGCGCTCCGCAGCACCAGGGAGTCGGGCAGCACGCAGAGCGCGCCCGTCACGCCGTCGACAGTGGAGGAGCACTCGAAGCCCGCGTCGTCGTGCACTGCACCGGCGAGCTCGACGAAGTCGGTGACCTCCATCGGCTCGTCGTCGTCGCGCCTGGACACGGCGCGCTCAGGCAGCGTGCGTGAGCCCGGAGGACTCGGGCTGCTGCGCCGGCTCGGTGACGATCCGCAGGCCCCGGCCGCTGTTGGCCTCCTCCATCAGTGCGCGCACCCAGGTGGCGTTGATCGCCGGCATGCGGCTTCCGTGGAACGAGAACTGGAGAGGGATGGTCGGGTGCAGCCAGAGCGTCTGGCGTCCGGTGCCGTGCGCGCTCGAGGCGTCGAGCTGGAAGGCGAACGCCTCGTCGCGACGGAACTTGTTGATCATGACGATCTGGAGGTGCGCGAGCGCGCGGTCGTCGATCTCGTGCGAGGTGGGGGGAGTGCCGTAGAGGAGAGCGCCCATGGTGCGTGCCGCCGTTCTGTGCTGTGTCGCGGGTGCCGGCCGCGACGGTGGGGTGCCCGGCGAGTGCCGCCGGAAGGGGGAGTGCGAGATGGTGGGGGTGTTCGTGGGGAGCAGGACCCGGGGTGTGCTGTGCCGCCGAGTCGAGTGTCCGGAGTGTCGATCCGGGGGTGCCGGGCTCCGGGATGTCGAGCCCGGATGCCGTCGCGCCGAGCCGTCGATCCCCGCTGACGCCTGCTCTGCAGGCCCGTGGAGTCGGGCGGTCGGGCCGTCCCTCCGGCTGTTCTCCGAAAGTACGCCCCTCGTTCGGAGGGCACGTGCCGCTATCCGTAATGCGAAGCAGTGGCCCCGGCCGCCGGGCGGACTCCCAGCCGGGCGACTCCGGGGCTCAGTTGCCGGGTGCCTCCGGTGGGCGGGGCGGCTGCGTCGAGACACGCGCTCGTGCGCGAGACGCTTTCTCGGCAGTGGTGTGTCGGGCGGGCCGACGGTGTCTCGGCGTGGCGGGTGGAGCGGGAGGAGGCGTGACGCTGCGCTCACTGGACAGCGCGTGCGGCTCCGTCGAGACGCCGTCTCCGCGGCGGTGTCTCGGCGTGCGCGGTAGGGTGCGCTCCTCCGCGAGTCGTCGCGCCGCCGCTCCGGCGGGGGCGCCGGCGCTCAGAAGGCGTAGCGGACGCGGCAGTAGGGGAGGCGCTCGGCGAGGAGGGCGCGGAAGCGGTCGAGGGCGGCGCGCTTGAGGTCGCGTCGGTAGCGGATGTTGACGGCGCCGTTCTCGGAGACCTTCTGCTCCTGGCGTCCCGGCTGCCAGAGCAGCGACTCCGCCTTGGGGTGCCAGCCGAGGTTCACCTCGTGCAGGCCCTCGTTGTGGGTGAGGAGGATCACCTCGGCCGCGAGCTGCGCCTTCGCCCGCGGGTGGAGGGCGGCGTCGAGCTGGTCGAAGAGCTCGGTCCAGTCCTGCTGCCAGGTCTCGGTGAGGATCACGGGCGAGAAGTTGACGTGCACCTCGTAGCCGGCGTCGACGAAGTCGTTGATCGCCGCGATCCGCTCGGCCATCGGCGAGGTGCGGATGTCGGTGACCTTCGCCGTCTCGGCGGGCATCAGCGAGAACCGGATGCGGGTGCGCCCGAGCGGGTCCCACTCGAGGAGCTCGCGGTTGACGTACTTGGTCGCGAAGGACGCCTTGGCGGTGGGCGACATCCGGAACAGCTCGCAGAGGTCGCGGACGTTCTCGCTCAGCAGCGCGTCGACGGAGCAGTCGCTGTTCTCGCCGATGTCGTAGACCCAGGCCTCCGGGTCGCACTGGTTCGCCTCGGCCTTGGGGCCCTGCTTGGCGATGTGCCGGGCGAGGTGGCGCTGGATCTGCTCGACGTTCGTGAAGAGCGTGATCGGGTTGCTGTAGCCCTTCCTCCGCGGCACGTAGCAGTACACGCACGCCATGGCGCAGCCGTTGGCGGTGGAGGGGGCGATGAAGTCCGCCGAGCGGCCGTTCGGGCGCGTGACGAGCGATTTCTTCACCCCGAGCACGAGCGCCTCCGTC
The DNA here is from genome assembly GCF_002931595.1 of Rathayibacter sp. AY2B9. Lineage (NCBI taxonomy): Bacteria > Bacillati > Actinomycetota > Actinomycetes > Micrococcales > Microbacteriaceae > Rathayibacter > Rathayibacter sp. AY2B9. The sequence goes on along the minus strand of NZ_PSUB01000008.1, from coordinate 31,356 downwards.
TTGATGCGCACCCAGCGCGCGACGTTCGCCTCGTCGCCGTGCACCTCCGGGATCAGCCAGTGCGACTCGACGGGCACGATCTCGGCGCCCGGCCACCGCGCCACGACCTCCTGCCCACGGGGCAGCTCGAGCGCGGCCGGCTCGGCGTAGATCCGCCGGATGTCGAGCAGGCGCCGCTCGCGGACCTGCGCGGACGCGGGGTTCGGAGCGGTGTCGGACATGAGTCCGTTCTACCGGCGACCACCGACATCCGCTGAGCAGGGCTGTCGCCCGCCGCGCAGGTCCTCCGCCCGCCTGCAGGAACCGTTGCGCCGCTCCCTCAGGATGGAGGCATGCCCTCCTCCGCCGACCGCTTCCGCCGCGCCGCCGTCGAGCTCGCGCAGACCTCCGAGCGGCAGGTCGAGTGGGCGCTCGCCGTCGCGGAGGATGCGCGCCTCGTCGCCCTGATCGACGAGCTGCCCGCGCAGCACCGGCAGCCGTCCCTGCTCTTCTCGGTCGCGCGGCTGCTCGGCGTGCCCGACGTCGACGGCGCCGAGTTCGCCGCGTGGTTCCGGAGCGAGTGGGCGCGGGTGGCGCCGGTCGCCGCCGAGCGGAGGACGCAGACCAACGAGGCGCTGCGGTGCGCGCCCCTGGTCGCAGCGCTGGAGCGGATCACGGAGCCCGGCGAGCCGGTGGCGCTCGTCGAGATCGGCGCCTCCGCGGGGCTCTGCCTGGCGCCGGAGCGGTACTCCTACGCCTTCACGGCGAGCGACGGCGAGACGCGGCTCGGGTCGGGCGCGCCTCTGCTGCGGTGCGCGGTGAGCGGAGGCGCGGCGCCGGCACGGCTGCCGGTCGTCGCGTGGCGCCGGGGTCTCGACCTGGCGCCGCTCGACGTCCGCTCGCCCGAGGACGTCGCCTGGCTGGAGGCACTGCTCCCGCCCGACCGCCCGGAGCGGGCCGCGCGGCTCCGCTCGGCCGTGGAGGCTCTGCAGGACGACCCGCCCACGATCGTCGCGGGTGATGCGGCCGCCGAGCTGCCCGCCCTGCTCGACGCGGTGCCGCCGGGTCTGCGGACGGTCGTCGTCTCGCTCGGGACCCTGGTCTACCTGCCGTGGCCCGCGCGCGAGAGCGTCCTGGCGACGGTCGCCGATCGCGGCGCGAGCCTGGTGACGCTCGAGGCGGAGGCGCTGCTCCCGCACCTCGTCGCCGCGCGCGGAGACCGCACGGCTCCCGAGCCGACCCCGTTCCTGCTCGCCGCCGACGGCGTCCCGCTCGCGAGCGCGGCCGCCCACGGCGGCACCCTCTCCTGGCTGGCCTGAGGCGCGCTCCCGCGCCGTGTGCGGGGTGACCGGAGCCCGGGGAGGTGCCCGGTGCCCGGTGCCCGCTCCGTCCCGATCCTCCGCCCACTGTTCAAGAGTCGTCGCACTCGGCGTCGACTGCGACGACTCCTGGACTCTCGCGGAGGAGCGAGCGTCGAAGCCCGAAGCCCGAAGCCCGAAGCCCGAAGCCCGAAGCGCAACGCGCAACGCGCAACGCGCAGCGCTCTGAGCTCAGGCGCTCGGCCTGATCCTCCGCCCACTGTTCAAGAGTTGTCGCACTCGGCGTCGAGTGCGACAACTCCTGGACAGTCGCGAAGGAGAGGGCGTCGAAATGCAGCGCTGAGAGCTCGGAGCTCGGAGTCCCGGCGCTCGACCTGCGCCCACTGTTCAAGAGTTGTCGCAGTCGGCGTCGAGTGCGACGACTCCTGGACTCTCGCGGAGGGGAGGACGGTCGAGCGCAGGATTCAGAGCTCAGAGCCAGAGCTCAGAGCGCCCAGCGCCCAGCGCCCAGCGCCCTACAGCCCGTCGACGACGAGCTGCGTCGCGCGCGGGACGTAGGAGGTGTTCGTCGTCGGGTCCCAGCCCACGAGCGCGACCGCGTCGCCGCCGACGCGCGCGGTGATGCCCACGAGCGAGAACGGCTTGCCGCCCACGGCTCCGGACACCTTCCAGCCGAGCGTCTCGTCGGCGCCGGTCAGCGTCTGCTCGGTGCGCTCGACGGTCGTCTCGACCGGCACGCCCTGCATCGCGAAGAGCGTCGAGCCGGAGGCGCAGCGCGTGGTCGCGTCGGTGGCGCTCGCGAGGAGCGAGGCGGCCGCGTCGGCGGTGCCGGTGCTCGACACGACGGCGGTCATGGAGCGGTCGGCGCTGGTGCCGTACGAGAGTCCGGCGGCGGGCTGCGCGGTGTCCCAGCCCAGGCCGAACGGCGAGAGGCAGCTCGCGTCGGTCGCGGTGAGGCCGGGGTAGATGGAGTCGAGCATCTCCTGGATGCTCGCGTACTCGCCGGGCACGAACTGCACGCCGGTCAGCACGGCGGCCACCTGCTCGCCGGTCTTCTGAGCGGTGTCGGCGGTCGGGGCGGCAGCCGTCGCGGTGGCGGACGGGGCGGCCGACGACGAGGGGAGCGTCGGAGTGAACGGGCGGAGGGTCGATCCGCTCGTCGCGGTCCCCGCGCAGCCCGAGAGGGCGAGCAGCAGCGCGCCTCCGATCAGAGTCGTGCGCAGCAGTGTCTTGGACATCATGTCTCCCCCTTCGCCCGCCGGCGCCGCACCGGGGCGCCTGAGGCTAGCAGAGCCTCGCGTCCCGGAGGCGGCCCGGCGCCGCCCGCAGGACGGAGGCGGCCCGGTGGTACCCGCAGACCGGAGGCGGTCCGGCAGCGCGTGCAGATCGGAGTCGGCCCGGCCCCGCCCGCACGACGAAGCCCGGAACCCCGAACCCACGCCTCCGACGGCCGCTCCCGCCGCCTCCGCTCCGCAGCTCAGATCTCGGTGTGCCCGAGCTCGGCTCCCGCGAGCAGGCGGATCTCCGGCTCGGCGATGCCCTCCAGCTCCAGCACCACGACGCGGTTGCGGCCGGCGCGGGTGACCGGCGAGGGGACGATCAGCGTCCGCTGCGGTCCGCGGCGCCAGTAGCGCCCGAGGAGGAAGCCGTTCACCCAGACCAGGCCTTTGCCCCAGTGCAGCGTGTCCACGTACAGGTCGGCCTGCTCGTCGAGGTCGAACGAGCCGGAGGCGAGCTGCGGCCCGGCCGAGAACGCCGGTGCCGCGACGGCCAGGTCGGGGAGGCACTCGAGCGCGAGGGCGCGCGCCGCCCAGCCGGTCAGCGGGGCGCCGTCGAGCGTCACGCCTCCGATCAGGCCCTTGTGCTCGCCGATGCGCGTGCCGTAGTTCACCCGGCCCTGGTTCTCGACCAGGATCGCGAGCTCGCCCCGTCCGCTCGGCAGCGTCAGCGCCCGCTCGTGGTGGTCGCGCGCCAGCACGCCCACCGGCACGCCGTCCAGCAGCACCCAGGCGCGGTCGCGCACCTCCTCGCCCACCACGAGGCGGGCCGGGGCGGAGGAGCCGTCGAGCGTCGTCGTGAAGAGCACGAAGCCGTCGTCGTGGCCGAGGTCGTCGAAGCTGGCCATCGCATCGAGGTGCGCGGCCGGTCCGAACGCCTGGCCGAGGCCGAGGAGCGCCGGGCCGGGGACGAGCGGAGCGGTCAGGGCGGGGGCCGGCGGGCGCACCGCGGGCACCTCCTCCGGCACCGGCGCGTAGCGCGCGATGACGTCGCGGAACGCCCAGAACTTCGCGGTCGGTTCGCCGCCCTCGTCGAGCGGGGCGTCGTAGTCGTAGCTCGTCGTGATCGCGGCGTAGCGGCCCTTGTCGTTCGCGCCGCTGGTCAGGCCGAAGTTGGTGCCGCCGTGGAACATGTAGATGTTGACCGAGCCGCCGGCCGCGAGCAGCGTGTCGAGCTCCTGGGCGGAGGCGTCGGCGTCCGTCGTGTGGTGCTGGGTGCCCCAGTCGTCGAACCAGCCGCACCAGAACTCCATGCACATCAGCGGACCGGTGGGCTGGAACTCGCGCAGCGTCGCGAGGCGCTCCGTGGTCCGCGAGCCGAACGAGCCGGTGAGGTGCAGGCCCGGCAGGCTGCCGTCGGCGAGCATCTGCGGAGTGGGCTGGTCGATGGTCGTCAGCGGCACCGTGATGCCGGAGTCGCGGGTCACCCGCACGAGCTCGGCCAGGTACTCCTTGTCGGAGCCGTACGCGCCGTACTCGTTCTCGATCTGCACGAGGACCACGGGCCCGCCGGCGTCGATCTGGCGCGGGGCCACGATCGAGTACACGCGGCGCAGGTAGTCGCTGACCGCGGCGAGGTAGTTCGGCTCCGAGCGGCGCACGCCCACCTCGGGGTCGCGGAAGAGCCAGGCCGGGAGGGCGCCGTTGTCCCACTCCGCGCAGATGTAGGGGCCGGGGCGCACGATCGCGTGCATGCCCTCGGCGGCGATCAGGTCGAGGAAGCGGCCCAGGTCGAGCCCGGCGTCCTCGCGCCACTCGCCGCGGCGCGGCTCGTGCGCGTTCCAGGCGACGTAGGTCTCGATGGTGTTCAGGCCCATCAGGCGGGCCTTGCGGATCCGGTCGGCCCAGAGGTCCGGGTGGATGCGGAAGTAGTGCAGCGCCCCCGACAGGATGCGGTGCGGGCGGCCGTCGAGCTCGAAGTCGGCGGCGCCGATGGCGAAGCGGCTCTCGGGAGCGGTGGTCATCTGGATCCCCCTCAGGATCGGTGCCCGGTGTGTCCGAGCGTGAGAACGACGCGGGGCCGACCGGAGCGATCCGGCCGGCCCCGCGTCGAGCAGTGGTGCTACTCCGAGACGGTGAAGCCCTGCGCGTTGCCGTACTGGACGAGCTTGCTCTGCCAGTCGGCGAGGCCCTGGTCGAGGCTGGTGCCGTTGGCGTACGCCTGGCCGACGGTGTCGCCGAAGACGCTGTTCGCGTAGACCTGGTAGGGCAGGTACGACCAGCCGGAGCGGACGTCCTTCGAGGCCTGGGTCAGCACCTCGTTGATCTTCTGGCCGCCGAAGTACTCCGACTCCTGACCGGTGAAGTCCGAGCTGTCGAGGTCGGCCGTGGTCGACGGGAATCCGCCGCTCTGCAGGAAGACGTCGACCGAGGCCTGGTCGCTGTTCAGCCAGCGCAGGAACGCGGCGGCCAGCGCCGGGTTCTCGCTCTGCTTGGTGACGGACTGGCCGCCACCGCCGTTCTCGGCGCTGACGGCGGTGCCGTCGTAGGTCGGGATCGGCGCGACGGCCCAGTCGCCGGAGGCGTCGGGGACGCTGGACTCCAGCACGCCGGGCATCCAGGCGCCGGTCACCAGGGAGGCGATGGAGCCGTCGGCGAGGCCCTTGTACCACTCGTCGCCCCAGGCGGGGGTGTCCGAGAGCAGCTTCTTCTCGACCAGCTGGTTCCAGACGCCGGTCCACTTGGCGGTGCCCTCGTCGGCGAGGTCGATCTTCACGTCCGTGCCGTCGGTGGTGAACGGCTCGCCGCCCGCCTGCCAGATCATGCTGGTCGCGAAGCCGGCGTCGCCGGTGTCGGCGGTGATGTACTTCGACGGGTCGGCGGTGTGCAGCTTCTCGGCCGCGGCGACGTACTCGTCCCAGGTGGCGGGGACGGCGATGCCGTACTGGTCGAAGACGGTCTTGTTGTAGAACAGCGCCATGGGGCCCGAGTCCTGCGGGAGGCCGACGAGCTTGCCGTCGATGTTGACGCTGCCCCAGGTGGAGGCGGAGTACTTGTCCTCGAGGTCGCCCATGCCGTACTGCGACAGGTCGAGGAGCGAGTCCGACAGCGCGAACTGCGGCATGGCGTAGTACTCGATCTGGACGACGTCGGGGGCGCCCGAGCCGGCCTTGATCGCGTTCTCGAGCTTGGTGTACTCGTCCTTGTTGGTGCCGGCGTTGACGAGCTCGACGTCGACCTTCGGGTAGGCCTTCTCGAACGCGGCGACCTGCGCCTCGGCGCTGGGGGTCCAGCTCCAGTACGTGATCTTGCCACCGGCCTCGAGGGCGGAGTCGAGGTCGGCGGCGGAGCCGGCGCTCGTGGTCGTGCCGCCACCGGAGGTGGACGAGCAGGCCGCGAGGGAGCCGGCGGCCAGGGCCGCGACGGCCGCGACCGTCAGGGTCCGCCTGAGGGCGGAACGGGCGATCTTCATGGTGGTGTTTCCCTTCACTTCTTCGTGCTGCGGGTGCTGTGGACGGGGCAGGACGCTCCGGCCGGCGGATGGGTAGGGGGAGGGCTCAGCCCTTGACACTGCCGGCGCTCAGACCGGACTGCCAGAAGCGCTGGAGTCCGAGGAAGGCGACGACGATGGGGATGATCGTGAGGAGCGAGCCCGTGATCACGAGGTTGTAGATCGGCTGCGCGCTGACGCCGGTGGCCTGCGCGTTCCACTGGTTGAGGCCGACGGTGAGCGGGTACCAGGTGGGGTCGCTCAGCATGATCAGCGGGAGGAAGTAGTTGTTCCAGGTCGCGACGACCGAGAACAGCAGCACGGTCACGATGCCGGGGGCGAGGAGGCGGATGGAGATGGTGAAGAAGGTGCGGAACTCGCCCGCCCCGTCCATCCGCGCCGCTTCGAGCAGCTCGGTGGGCACCGACTCCACCGCGTAGACCCACACCAGGTACAGGCCGAACGGGCTGATCAGCGAGGGGATGATGATCGCCCACGGGGTGTTGGTCAGGCCGAGCTGGCTGAACATGAGGAACGTCGGGACGGCGAGGGCCGTGCCGGGGACCGCGATCGCTCCGAGCACCACGGCGAAGACCGCCTTGCGGCCCGTGAAGCGGAACTTCGCGAGGCCGTAGCCGGCGAGCGTGGCCAGGAGCGTCGCTCCTCCGGCGCCGACGACGACGTAGAGCAGGGTGTTGCCGAGCCAGCGGAGGAAGATCCCGTCGCGGTAGCTGAGGGTGTCGGCGATGTTCTGGAAGAAGACGAAGTCGCCGTCGAACCAGAGGCCGAAGCTCGAGAGCAGGCCGGCCTGCGTCTTCGTCGCGTTGATGACCAGCCAGGCCAGCGGCACGAGGCTGTAGAGGATGAAGACCGACATCAGCAGGGTGAAGGCGATCGACTTCTTGGGCTGCACCGAGGAGCCGCGGCGGGCGGCCGGGCGCTTCGGGGCGCGGGCGGGCGTCCGGGGAGCGGTCGCGAGGGCCATCAGTTCTCCTTCCGCGCGCCGCGGAGCTGCACGACGTAGGCGATCACCGCGGTGATCACGCCCATGACGATGGCGACCGTGGCCGACGCGTTGTACTGCTGACCGGCGAAGGACAGGTTGTAGGCGTACATGTTCGGGGTGAAGTAGGTGGTGATGATGTTCGGCGCCAGCGTCCGGAGGATGTTCGGCTCGTTGAACAGCTGGAAGCTGCCGATGATCGAGAAGATCGTGGCGATGACGATCGCGCCGCGCAGGGCGGGAAGCTTGATCGAGCGGATGACGCGCATCGGGCCGGCGCCGTCGATCTCGGCCGCCTCGTAGAGCTCGCCGGGGATCGTCTTCAGCGCGGAGTAGAAGATGAGCATGTTGTAGCCCACGAACTCCCACGTGACGATGTTGCCGATCGAGGCGAGGATCCAGTCGCGCGAGAAGGGCTGGACGACGTCGGAGCCGAGCAGGTCGTTGACGTTCGCGGCCAGGCCGAAGTTGTCGCCGTAGATGAAGCCCCACATCAGCACCGCGACGACCGCGGGGACGGCGTAGGGGAGGAAGACCACGATGCGGAAGAAGCCGGTGCCGTGGAGGCGCCCGCTGTCGATCGCGAGCGCCGCGACGAGGGCCAGCACGAGCATCACGGGGACCTGCACGACGAGGAACAGCAGGACGCGGCCGAAGCCCTCCCAGAAGTTCGGGTCGGTGAAGATCGCGGTGTAGTTCGCGAAGCCGACGAAGGAGTTGCCGCCCACCAGCTGCTCGCGGAAGAGGCTGAGGTAGATCGAGTAGACGACCGGGGCGATGAAGACCAGGAGGAAGACGACGAGGAAGGGGGCGACGAACGCCAGGCCCTTCCACTCGCTCTTCGCCCGCGACTTCGGGGCCGCGAGGGGGGACGCCGGAGGGGCGACCTCGCTCAGCGGGACGGGGGGAGACGTCGTCGTCATGGGATTCCGTTCGGGGAGTAGTGCGGGCCCACCATGTTCACGTCAACATGGCAGAGCGTCACCGTAGCATGTCCACGTCGCCACCCGCGACTGTTCCTGCGTCACGGTTCGGCGCACGATGCACCACGGCTGACGGGCGGCGCGCTATAAAGGGAAGCCCATGTCACTCGAGACCGACCGCCCGTCCCCGTCCACCCGGCCGCGACGCGGCGTCTCGATGGCCGACGTGGCCCGGCGCGCGAACGTCTCGGGCCAGACGGTCTCGCGGGTGTCGAACGGCAAGCAGAACGTCGACGGCGAGACGCGCGAGCGGGTCCTCGAGGCGATGCGGGCCCTCGGCTACCGGCCCAACAGCGCGGCGCGGGCCCTGCGGACGGGCCGCTTCCACAGCATCGGCGTGATCATGTTCACGCTGTCCTCGTTCGGCAACATGCGCACCCTCGACGCCATCGCGATCGCGGCCGCGGATGCGGGCTACTCGATCACCCTCATCCCCGTCTCCCATCCCACCCAGGGCGAGGTGTCGGTCGCGTTCCACCGGCTGAGCGAGGAGGCGGTCGACGGCGTCATCATCATCGTCGAGGCGCACCTGCTCGACGAGGCCGACATCGTCCTCCCGCCGGACCTGCCCGTGGTGGTCGTCGACTCCGCCGGCGGCGAGAAGTACCCGGTGGTCGACACCGACCAGATGTCGGGCGCCCGCCAGGCCGTCGAGCACCTGCTCGGACTCGGACACCGCACCGTGCACCACATCGCCGGCCCGGACCGCTCCTACTCCGCCGAGCGCCGCCACGAGGCGTGGGAGTCGACCCTGATCGAGCGCGGCGCCCCGGTGCCGGAGGTGCTGGTCGGCGACTGGTCCACCGACTCCGGCTACCGCCTCGGCAAGCGGCTCGCCGCCGATCCGGAGGTCACCGCGATCTTCGCCGCCAACGACCAGATGGCGCTCGGCGTGCTGCGCGCCCTGCACGAGGCCGGACGCGCCGTGCCCGGCGAGGTGAGCGTCGCGGGCTTCGACGACATGCAGGAGTCGGCGAGCTTCTGGCCGCCTCTCACGACGGTGCGCCAGTTCTTCGGGGACACTGGCCGCCGCTCGGTCGACATCCTCCTGCGCGAGCTCGAGTCGGGCGAGCGCACCGGTGTCTCGCTCGTGCCGACCCGCCTCATCGTCCGCGAGAGCACCGGCCCGGCCCCCGCCGCCTCCTGACGCTTCCGCGGAGCCGGCCCCGCCGAGCCCTCCCGCCCTTCCGCTGATCGAGGAGCCGGCCCCGCCGGCGTATCGAGATCCCCTGCACTGGATCCCCTCCGCCGGGCCCACGCCCCTCCCCGTGCCCGCTCGACCGCGGAGCTCGCGATACTGTGAGCCCTCTCACCCCGGACCTCCAAGGAGACGCACATGTCGGTCGGCCTGCTCGCGGTTGTCGATGACATCCTCACCGCCGCCCTGAAGGCGAGCGCCAAGACGGCGGGCGTCGTGATCGACGACGCGGCCGTCACCCCGCAGTACGTGCAGGGCCTCACGCCCGCGCGGGAGCTCCCGGTGGTCGGGCGGATCGCGCTGGGGAGCCTGTTCAACAAGTTCGTCATCATCATCCCGCTGGCGCTGCTGCTCTCGGCGTTCGCGCCGCAGGTGCTGCCGTACCTGCTCATCCTCGGCGGCGCGTTCCTCTGCTTCGAGGGGGCGGAGAAGGTGCTCGAGTGGTTCGGCGTCTCGCACGGCGGCCACGAGACGGAGGCGCGCGACGAGAAGAAGCTCGTCTTCGGCGCCATCCGCACCGACCTCATCCTGAGCACCGAGATCATGCTGATCGCGCTCGACGGCCTCGACCCCGACTTCGGGATCTGGCCCACGCTCGGCGCGCTCCTGGTCGTCGGGCTCGGGATGACCGTGCTCGTCTACGGCGCCGTCGCGCTGCTCGTGAAGATCGACGACGTGGGCCTGCGCCTGATGAAGAACGCGGCCCGCGGCGTGCGGCGCGCCGGAGCGAGGATCGTCGCGTCGATGCCGGTCGTGTTCCGCGCGATCAGCATCATCGGCACGCTCGCCATGCTCTGGGTCGGCGGGCACCTCGTCGTCGCGAACCTCGCCGAGACGGTGTGGCACGGTCCGTACGACCTCGTGCACGTCGTCACCCACGCGGTCGAGGGCGCAGGCCCGGTCGTCGTGTGGCTGGCCGACACCTTCGTCTCGATGATCTTCGGCCTCGTGCTGGGTCTGGTCATCGCGGCCGTCGTGATGGGCGTCTCGCGCCTGCGCACCCGCGACGAGGCGGCCGCGGGGCACTGAGCGGGGTCTCGGTACTCCGCGTGCCGCGGCCGGTCGACCGGCATGGGGGTGCGCGGTCGCTCCACCGGCGCGGAGGTGTGCGGCTGCCCGACCGGCACGGATCCATGCTGATCGAGTAGCCCGCGCCGCGGGCGCATCGGGATCCCGCGACGTGCCGCCCCCGCAGCGCCGCTCCCGATGAACGACGGACCGCCCCCGTCCCCGGAGGGGCGGAGGCGGTCCGTGTCAAAGGGGGCGTCAGCAGCTGCGGGCCGCGTACGCTTCCGTCGCCACCGAGGTGACCTGCTCACCGTCGACCGTGCCCGTCGCGGTGACGGTGGCCTGGCCGGCCGGCACCGAGGCCGCGCGCGTGGTGAACGCGGCGCTGCCGCTCGCGCCGGGCGCGACTCCGGTGACCTGCTTCGACCCGGAGGGCGTCGCGATGGTCATCGAGACCGGCACGCCGGACTCGTTCTTCGCCGCGACGGTGAGCGTCACCTTGCCGGCGATGCAGCGGGTGGTCGCCGTGACCGCGACCGCGAGGGCGACGGGCGCCTTCAGGGTCACCGTCACCGTCGTGGTCGAGGTGACGGAGCCGTCGGCCGCGCGGACCGCGATGGTCGCGACTCCGCCGTTCGCCGTCGTCGGCTGGGTGATCCGCACGGTGGCCGCCGAGTCGGTCGCCACTGCTCCGATCACCGGCATCGCCGTGCCCTCGACGGTGACCGCGTAGGAGGTGCGGGCCGGGTCGAACCCGGCGATGCCCGCTCCTCCGACGCGCAGGGCGCCCAGCGTGGCGACCGCGGCGGGCGAGGCGACCGACTCGTAGAGCTTGGTCTCGGCAACGATCAGGTGCGTGTTGTCGTAGGCGTTCATCACGACGCGGAAGGCCTTGGCCGTGACGGGCGCGAACGACGCGACCAGGGTCGGAGCCGTTCCGCCGGCCGGCGACGCGAGGGCCACGGCCGACTCGTAGCCGGGGACCGCGGTCCAGGTCGTGCTGTCAGCGGCCTGGTACTGCAGCTGGTAGGTCTGCGCCCAGCTGGTGCCGCCGTCGGCCAGGAACTGCACCGACACCTTCTCGACCTGGTGGGTCGAGGGGAAGGTGTAGGTCAGCGAGCTCTGCGCGGCCTTGGTGCCGTTGGTCCAGTTCGACCAGCCCTTGTCGCCGTCCACGCCGTTGCGGGTGCGCTCCGGTCCGTAGCCCGACTCCGACGACGACGCGGTCGCGACGATGCCGGCGTCCGGGTTGAAGTTGCGGAGCGTGCCCGTGGTGACGAGCACCGTGAGCGTGGCGGGGAGCGTCGCGCCGTCGGCGGCCGCCGTTCCCGAGACCGTCACCTGCCCGGCCTGGGCGAGGGAAGCGGTGGTGAGCGGCGTCCAGTCCCAGACGACCGGCACCGGGAAGGTGCTGGCTGAGGCGCCCACGCGGGCGGGGACCGTCGTCGGGGCCGAGGCCTTCACTCCGGCGACCGAGGCGCCCGCGGCGGCCGTGACCGACACGGGGTCGGTCGCGGTCAGTCCGCCGACGTCGACGAGCGCGGTGACCGTGATCGTCTGGCCGTAGAGGTCGGTCGCGGTGCCGGGCACCTCGACGCGGCCGGTCGCGCCGTACGCCGAGTCGGCGGGGCGCTGCCAGGTGACGGCGAGCGGTGCGCCGGCTCCCCAGGAGTACTGCGGGGTGATGCTCGCGGGCAGGGTCGGAGCGACACCCGCGGTGGTGCGGACGGCGATCGTCTGGCCGGCGGTCGGGGCGAGGTCGCGGAGGGACCACGACTGGTTCGCTCCGCCGTTGGAGGCGTAGACGCCGACCGACGCGTTGTCGGCGCTGGAGCCGCCGTTCACGTCGAGCGACTGGGCGATGGACTCGTTGACGAGCGAGAAGTTCACGCCGTCGGTGGTGTTGACGATCCAGCGGGTCGCGGCGGTCGTCTTCGCCGCGTCGACGGACAGCGAGCGCAGGTCGGTGCCGGCGGTCGTGGCTCCGAGCACGCGTCCGTCGCCGTTGACGAGGACGACGCGGCGGGTGGCCTCGCGCTCGCCGGCGGAGACCTCGCGGACCGTCCAGGTCTGCTTGGCGGCCGTGGCGGAGTCGGTGGCGAGGCCGGTGATCGTGGTCGCGGCGCCCGAGGGGTTGCCGGTCAGGGCCTTGCCGCTCTGGGTGCCGACCAGCTGGTAGCGGTGGCCGTCGCGCAGGGCGGGGGCGGAGTCGGCGACTCCCGAGACTCCGTCGATCGAGAAGCTCGTGACCGACTTGGCGGGCACGGTGATCGTGGCGGTGCGCGAGATGCGGTCGACGCTCACCGGCGTCTTGGCGACCAGGGCGTTGCTCGTGGGAGCGGCGGCCGAGGAGGCCTTCGTGGTGACGTACGGCGTGACCGTCGCGGTGTCGGCGATGGTGCCGAAGCGGGAGAGGTCGAGCACGACGGTCTTCTCGGTCGCGGTGCTGTTGGTGTGCACGACGGTCGCGCCCGAGCCGTCGCCGCGGACGGCGGCAGTGGAGGAGCTGTCGTTGGAGGGCATCAGGTGGTCGCCCTCGTGGATGAACTTGGTGAAGTTCCGGATGGTGTTGAACTTCGAGTTCGTCTCGACGCCGCAGACCGGGGCCTTGGTGGAGTCGCCACCGGCGTCGGCGACGCGGCGGACCGACTTCCAGACCTCGGTCCCGTTCTCCTGGTACGGCTTGCAGTCCAGGTCGATGTAGACGGAGCCCCAGTTGAGGTTCTCGCCCTTGGGCTTGGGCTGCTGCATGTTGTAGTAGTCCTCGACGGGCTGCCAGAGCACCCACGCCTTGGGCTCGAGCTCGCGCAGGTCGTCGTTGATGCGGCCGGCGATGCCGAGGCCGTTCTCCATGTTGGTGGGGTCGAAGCCGGTGACCCAGTTGCCCTCGATCTCGCTCATCCACAGGTCGGTGTCGGCCTGCTTCGCGAGGTCGCGGACCTTGAGGCGGCCCGAGGTGCCGTAGGTGTGGACGTTCATCCGGTCGACCTCGGCGCGGATCGCGGTGGAGTAGGCGGCCCAGTTCGTGGCGAAGATGTCGGGGTTGGTCTCGTCCATCGCGGCGATGCCGGCGTCGGTGGTCGAGGCGTCGAGCGCGGCGGCGACGTCGGGGATCAGACCCGCCTGGCGCGTCGGTCCGACGTGCATGCCCTCCTGGCGTCCGCCGGTCGGGACGCCGTTGGAGAGCTGCGTGCCCCAGTAGTTCGTGTTCGGCTCGTTGAAGGGGTCGAGCGTGTCGAACTCGATGCCGTACTCGTCCTCCATGTGCTCGGTGACCTTCACGAGGTACTTCGCGAACTGCTCCTCGGCGGCGGGCTTCAGCTGCTCGCTGTTCGCGTCGAAGCCGCCCGAGACGTAGCCGCTCTCGGTCATGAAGTACGGGGCGGAGTTGGAGAACGCCTCCCAGTGCGAGATCTGCTTCTCCTCGGCCAGCCTCTCGACCCACCAGCGCTGCGTCTCGTCGGCGGTCCAGTCGTAGGAGGCGGGGTCGTCCGCGTTCCACTTCGCCAGGAGCGCATCGCGGTCGGCGAGCTTCGTGGAGGTGCCGCCGTAGGACGACGCGTCGCCGGCCGGGTTCGGCTTCCACCAGCCCTCGACGGCGCCGCCCGGGCGGAGGTAGTCCTTCACGTCGGAGGCGTTGCCGCCGCCGATGTTGTAGCGGGCGATGTTGAGGTCGAGGCCGCTGTCGCCGAAGACCTTCTGGTAGAGGTCCTCGCGGAGGGCCTCGGGATAGCCGCCGGTCGCGTTCGCGAACCAGACCAGGCTGGTGCCCCAGCCCTCGAACGCCTCACCGGCGGCGGCGGGGTTCGGCGTGATGCGGAACGCGTCCGCGGCCTGAGCGGGGGCCGCTGCGGCGGGGATCGCCAGCAGTGCTCCTGTGGCCAGGGCGGCGCTCGTGGCGAGCGCGGCGACCCTTCTGAAGGACATCGACATTGATGCGGTCTCTCTTTCGCCATCGAAATGCGGGCATGTTCACGTGAACGCGCCCTGACGGCCGACTGTACATGTTCACGTCAACAATCGGAAGGTGCTCAGGGGCGGGCGAGGCCCGCAGAGTCGAGGAGCCGGGAGTCGTCGCAGTCGACGTCGAGTGCGACGACTCCTGGAGGGTCGTGGGCCTGCGGAGGCGTGCGGCCGCGCGCCACGCCACCGCCGCGCTCAGACGCGGTGCGTCGTCTCCGGGAAGGCCTCGGGCTCGCACTGGATGGTCGCGTGGTCGATGCCGTGGCGCTCGCGGAGGACGGCGAGCACCCGCGAGAGCGCGGTGCGGTAGTCGGCGTCGGGGGCGACGACCACGTGGCCGGTGGCGCTCTCCATGCCCGAGGTGATCGTCCACACGTGCAGGTCGTGCAGCGCCAGCACGCCGGGGACGGCGCAGACGTCGCGCTCGAGTGCCGCGAGGTCGACGTGCGCGGGCGCCGACTCCATCAGGATCCCGAGCGCCTGTCGCGTGAGCGACCAGGTGCGGGGAAGGATCAGCAGCCCGATCAGCACGCCGACGATCGGATCCGCCCACGCCCAGCCGGTGGTGAGCAGCACGATCGCCGCGACGATCACGCCGATCGAGCCGAGTGCGTCGCCGAGCACCTCGAGGGAGGCTCCGCGGAGGGTGATGCTCTCCTTCGCCCCGGCCGACAGCAGGCGCAGGCTCACGAGGTTGACCGCCAGGCCCACGACGGCGGTGATCAGGAGGGGGCCGCCGGGCACCGCGGGCGGCTCGGCGAAGCGGCGGACGGCCTCGACGATCACGAACGCGGCGACCGCGAACAGGAGCAGTCCGTTGGCGAGGGCGGCCAGCACTTCGAGGCGGTAGGAGCCGTAGGTGCGGCCCTTCGCGGCGGGGCGGGCGGCGAGCGAGATCGCGGCGATCGACATCCCGAGCGCCAGCACGTCGGTGCCCATGTGCGCGGCGTCCGAGAGCAGCGCGAGCGAGCCCGTCGCGACTCCGACCGCGAACTCGACGACCATGAACGCCGCGGTCAGCACGAAGGCGGCCACGAGCGGACGCCGGTGCCGTGCGGCGGCGGAGCCGGCCGGAACGCCGTGAGAGTGGCCCATCGGCTCCTCCGATCCCTGTTCGTATAAACAGTCTTGCATGCGTCCGGAGGCGAGCGCGAGAGCCCTCAGCCGACCAGCGGGTCCAGCGCCTCGCCGAGGTAGGGCGCCAGGGTCCGGGCGTACGACTCGGTGAGGTGCCCGAGATCGCGGTACACCTTCACTCCGCCGATCACGAGGGGGCAGCCGCGGTCGTCGCAGAACCAGCGGGTGAGGTCGACGGCGGCGGCGCCCGGCCAGCCCTCGGCGGCGGCGGCCATCAGCTCGCGGTCGGCGAAGGCCTCGTCGAGCGGCACGCTGCAGTCGGCCGCGGAGCCCGGCTCCTCGGCGCAGGCCAGCAGGGAGAGCGAGGGAAGCACCGGATTGTCGCGGATCGCGACCACCGTGGATCCGCGGGCGATCAGCGGCGCCCACGACTCGTGGAACCCGTCGATGCCGGCCTGCTCGTCGGGGGTGCCGGACGCGTCGACGAACACGGACTTCTTCGCGGAGTAGGCGGTGACGACGAGCGCGTACGGCTCCTGGCCCGCGAGCTCCTCCTGCAGCTTCCCGTTCCAGACGTCGCAGGAGCGGCGGGAGGAGGCGGAGTCGTCGCGCCGCTCCGCGGTCGAGAAGACGCAGCCCGTCTTGTAGTAGGTGTGCAGGTCCCAGCCGCGCTCCTCCGCGACGCCGCGCAGCGCCGGGAAGAACGACGCCGCGTGCGAGTTGCCGATGAGCAGCACGCGGAGGCCGGCGGGGTCGCCGAAGCGGCACTCCTTGAGCGCGGTGCCGGAGTTGCCCGTGCTGCACTCGTCGGTGTTCAGGGCGGAGCCGTCCTCCGAGGCGTCGACGGCGGGCAGGCTCGTGGTCCAGGAGTCGGGGCAGGCGTTCGCGAGCGCCGCGGCTCCGACGCAGCCCTCGGTCGAGACGGGGAGGGCGTGCGCGCGGGTGAGGTCGGCGGCGATCGCGGCGTTCGTTCCGGTGAGGCCCGTCGCTCCGACCAGGGCGGCGACGGCCAGCAGGGCCGCCGGGGCGAGCGCGCGGAGGCGGTGCGGGCGCTCGGCGGGGGCGCGGCGGTGGAGGGGGTCCTCGAGGAAGCGCTTCGAGGCGGCGGCCAGGAGGATCGCGGCGGCGATGACGCCCAGGCCCGCCGGAGCGGTCGGGTCCTCGCCGGTGCTCTCGCGCCAGAAGACCAGGAGCGGCCAGTGCCAGAGGTAGATCCCGTAGCTCAGGCCGCCCAGCCACACGAGCGGGCGCAGGGCCAGCAGGCGGCCGACTCCGCGCTCCGGGGCGGGGCCGGTCCCGGCGACGAGCACGAGCACCGCCGAGAGGGTCGGCCAGAGCGCGGCGGCGCCCGGGAACGCGCTCGAGACCTGCAGCACGAACCCGCAGGAGACGACTCCGATCAGCCCCAACCACCCGGCGACCGTCCGCAGGGCCGCCGGGATCGCCAGTCCCGGGAGCACGAGGGCCGCGAGCGAGCCGAGCCCGAACTCCCACGAGCGGGCGAGGGTGCTGTAGTACGCGGTCGGCTGGTCGATCCCGACCAGCACGACGGAGAACGCGAACGAGAGGACGGTGAGCGCCGCTACGAGCGCCAGCAGGAACCGCGGCAGCTGCGCGCGTCGCCGCAGCAGCACGGCGGCGAGGGTCGCGACGAGCACCAGGGCGAGCCAGATCAGGTAGAACTGCCCCTGCACCGACATCGCCCAGAAGTTCTGCACCGGCGAGTGGAAGTCGTCCTGCGCGAGGTAGTCCACTCCGGCCCGCGCGAGCGCGACGTTCTCGACGTAGAAGGTCGAGGCGAGCACCTCGGTGAAGGTCTGCAGCAGCTGCGAGGGGCGCAGGAGGAGCGGAGCGAGCGCCGCGACGACGACCAGCACCACCGCGGCCGCCGGGAAGAGCCGCGAGGCGAGCCTCCGGAGGAAGGCGATCGGACGCACGCGCCCGAACCGGCGGATCTGGCCGAGGAGGGTGAGGGTCGTGAGGAACCCGGCGATCACGAAGAAGACGTCGACGCCTCCGGAGACGCGGCCCAGCCAGATGTGGAACGTCGCGACCAGGAGGGACGCGATGGCGCGCAGTCCCTCGATCTCGGGCCGGTAGCCGGACGCGTCGGCCTTGCGCACCAGCGCGGACCGGCCTGAGGGGGCGGTGCGGGCGGAGTGGCGGGGCAACGGGTTCCTTCCGTGACGGTCGGCGGGCGGTGGGGCGGGCGCCGTCGAGCGTCGGAGTCCAGGATCGCGCTCTCCCGCCCCCAGGGGAACCGTGTCCGGGGTGCTGTCCACCTGGTTGGGGGCTGCGGAGGCGAGGTGCGCGACAGGTGTCCGCTTACTCGACTGTTCCGGGCCTTCTGAGTGCGGTGAGGACTCGGCAGCCGCCGTCCTCGCGCGTGACCACGGCGACTCCTGCAGAGTCGCCGGCGGGCCGGGCCGAGGGTGGCCGAGGGTCGGTGGCGCGGATCGACTGGCGCGAATGGACGGGTCGAAGTGAGGTAAGGCTATGCTTACTCGGGCTCAGCGCCGAGACGCGGGTGCCGCCCGCCGACGGACCGGGCCGACGAGCCCTGCCGGCGAACCGGGCCCATGAACCGGGCCTATGAACCGGGCCGACGACCGACGCCCACGAACCACGGGAGATCCATGTCCACGCACCGACGGCGCCCCGCCGCCCTCGCCCTCGCCGCCCTGACCCTGCTCGCCCTCACCGGCTGCGGCGCCTCCGAGCAGATCGAGCCCGAGAGCACGGCCGCCGCGGGGGAGGGTACGACCTCGTACCCGCTCACGCTGGACGACTGCGGCACCACGACCACCGTCACCGCCCCTCCGCAGCGGGTCGTCTCCCTCGACCAGAACTCGACCGAGATCCTGCTGTCCCTCGGCCTCGAGGACCGGATGGTCGGCACCGCCTCCTGGACCGACCCCGTGCTCGCGACCCTCGCCTCCGCGAACGAGAGCGTGCCGCGCCTGGCCGACAACGCGCCCACCTACGAGGTGCTGCTCGGCGCCGACCCGGACTTCGTCACGGCCTCCTTCGGCCGGCACTACGCGCCCGAGGGCGTCGCCTCGCGCGACCGCCTCGCCGAGACGGGGATCGGCTCCTACCTCGCCCCCTCCGACTGCGACAACGGAGCGAGCGTCAACGGCGGGAGCGGCACGCGCACCGTCCCGCTGACCGTCGACGTCCTCTACCAGGAGATCCACGAGCTGGCCGAGGTCTTCGACGTGCAGCAGCGCGGTGACGCCCTGGTCGCGCAGCTGCAGGAGCGTGCCGCCGCCGCCACCGAGGGGGTCGACCTCGGCGGCCGGAGCGTCGCCTTCTGGTTCGCCGACACCAAGACGCCCTACATGGCCGGCGGCTACAACTTCGCCTCGATGCTCGGCACCACGACCGGCATGACCAACGTCTTCGCCGACCGCACGGAGGACTGGCCCGCCGTCGGCTGGGAGAGCGTCGTCGCGGCCGACCCGGACGTCCTGGTCCTCGGCGACCTGCAGCGCGACCGCTTCCCCGGTGACCGCCTCGACGACAAGACCGCATTCCTCCGCTCCGACCCGCTGACCAGCAGCCTGCCCGCGGTGCAGGACGGCCGCTTCATCGCGCTCCACGGCGCCGAGATGAACCCGTCGATCCGCTTCGTCGACGGGCTCGAGAAGATCCGCGCCTGGTGGGACGAGAACGGGGCCTCGCTCTGAGCACGGGCACGGGCACGGGCACGAGCACGGTCCTCGTCCGCCGGGTGCCGCGGGGTCTGGCCGCCGCCGCGCTGGTCGTCGGCGGGCTGCTCGCGCTGGCGCTCTCGGTCGGCGTCGCGGTGACGCTCGGCCCGGCCGACGTCTCGCTCGTGAACGTCCGCGACATCCTCCTCAACCACCTCGGGCTCGCCTCCGTCCCGGTGCGCCCGGCCGAGGACGCGATCGTCTGGCAGGAGCGCCTCCCGCGCGCACTCGTGGCCGCGGCCTGCGGGGCGGGGCTCGGCGTGTGCGGAGTGATCCTGCAGTCGCTGCTGCGGAATCCGCTCGCCGACCCGTTCGTGCTGGGCGTCTCGTCCGGAGCGTCCACGGGCGCGGTGCTCGTCGGCGTGCTCGGGGTCGGCGGAGGAGTGGTCGGGCTCTCCGGAGGCGCCTTCGTCGGCGCGCTCGTCGCCTTCGGCTTCGTGCTGCTGCTCACGCGGTTCTCGGCGGGCGGCACCTCCGGCGTGATCCTGGCGGGGGTGGCGAGCACGCAGCTGTTCTCGGCGCTGACCTCGCTGATCGTGTTCGCGCTCGCCGACTCGGACGAGACGCGCGGCGTGATGTTCTGGCTGCTCGGCTCCCTCGAGGGCATGCGCTGGGACGACGCGGCGCTGAGCGGAGGCGTCGTGCTGCTCGGCTCCGTGGTCTGCCTCGCCGCGGCGCGCACGCTCGACGCGTTCGCCTTCGGGGAGGACGTGGCCGCGTCGCTCGGTGTGCACGTGGGCCGCACCCGCCTCCTCCTGCTGGTGGTGACGGCCCTGCTGACGGCGACCCTGGTGAGCATCGCCGGCACGATCGGCTTCGTGGGGCTGGTGCTGCCGCACGCCGCGCGACTCGTGTTCGGGCAGCGGCACTCAAGGGTGATCCCGGCGACGATCCTGCTCGGCGCGGTGTTCCTGGTGTGGGTCGACGCCGGATCGCGGGTGGCGTTCGCGCCGACTCCGCTGCCGGTGGGGGTCGGCACGGCACTCGTCGGCGTGCCGGTGTTCATGCTGCTGCTCCTGCGGCGAAGGGGCCGCTCGTGACGCTCGAGGCCGACCGGGTCTCGTGGCGCCGGGGCGGCCGCCTGGTGGTCGACGGCGTCTCGCTCCGCCCCGTTCCCGGCTCGACCGTCGGACTGCTCGGGCCCAACGGCTCGGGCAAGTCGTCGCTGCTGCGGCTGCTGCAGGGCACCGCGGCTCCGGACGCCGGCGTCGTCACCCTCGACGGCGCGCCGCTCCGCTCGCTCCGCCGCCGCGAGGTCGCCCGGGCCGTGGCCACGGTGACGCAGCAGGCCGAGACGGAGGCGGACCTCCCCGTCCGCGACGTCGTCCGGCTGGGGCGCACCCCGCACCGCTCCCTCCTGGGCGGAGACACGGCCGAGGACCTGAGCGCGATCGATCGCGCCCTCGAGCAGGTGGGCCTCGAGGCGAAGGCCGACCACCTCTGGCACACCCTCTCGGGCGGCGAGCGGCAGCGCGCGCACATCGCCCGGGCGCTCGCGCAGGAGCCGCGCGAGCTGCTGCTGGACGAGCCGACCAACCACCTCGACATCCGCCATCAGCTGGAGCTGCTGGCCCTGGTGCGGGCGCTGCCGGTGACCACGGTCGTCGCGCTGCACGACCTCAACCTCGCGGCCCTGTTCTGCGACGCGCTGCTGGTGCTGCGCGAGGGGCGCGTGGTCGCGGGCGGCACCCCGGAGGAGGTGCTCACCCCGGCGCTGATCGCGGACGTCTACGGGGTGCGCGCCCGCGTGATCGTCGACACCGGACGGCCGCACGTGCTGTTCGACTCCTGATTCCGCTGCCGCATCCTGACCCCACTGCCAGACGATCGTCGATCAGTCAACGGTCTCGTCCACTTCCAGCAGCGCGTTCTACCGTCGGTGAACCGGCTTCGAGACCTCACAGGAGAGGTCCCCCTCGCGCTGGGCGAGGTGCTCTCCTGACGGAGGGCGATGGACGTGCCGGTGACGACGAGGGGAGTCGAGAGATGTCCAGAGACGACGTGGCACCGGGGCGGTTCGCGCGATTCGTGAAGTGGGTCAACAAGGCCGACGGCTGGGAGCCGCAGTACCTGCGCGGGCGGGTCGTGGCCAAGAAGGACGGCGAGTGGATCGTCGCGGTCGACGGCGAGGAGCGCCGGATCGTGAAGAAGGAGTGGAGCGTCTACCGCTGACCCTCGGGGAGGACTCGTGATGCTGCCCGACCGGCGCACTCCCGAGATCAGAGAGGCGCGTCCCGGAGTCTTCGTGCTCGAGCTGCGCCGCACCCGCCGCCGGCCCGCCGAGGAGCTGGGCGTCCTGATCCGCACGGGCACGACCTGGACGGTGCTGGGGCCCGAGGGCGTGCTCTCCGACGTGCCGAGCTTCCACGACGCCGTGGCGGCCCTGCGCGAGTAGCGAGGCACCACCGAGGTACCCGCGGCCCCGCTGAGTCGCCCGAGACGGTCGCCCGCTCCGGCGTGTCGACGACCGTCTCGGGCGCCTCGGCGCTGACGCGGAAGGGGACGGCGCGGCGGTGGTGCCGCCGAGGCGTGGGCCCGCCGCGCCTACAGCTGGCGGCCCGGCCGCTGCAGGCCCACGACGGTGACGGTCAACGTCGCGGAAGTGCTCTGCGCGGCGGACGGCGCGGACTCCGAGAGGCGCACGGTCAAGCGGAGGTGGTCGGTCGCTCCGACGGCGAGGGCGGGGGAGCCGGGCAGGTCGAGGCGGGAGGCGGCGGGGCGGTCGGCCGACACGGTGGTGACGGTGCCGGGGCAGGTCGCGGCATCGGCCGACCAGGACAGCGAGCAGCGCTCGATCGCGAGCTGCAGGCCGTCCGAGAGATCGGTGCCGGTGGCCGTCTGCAGCTGGAGGGCCGACATCGGCAGGGTCCCGGCGTTCGTCAGGTCGAGGAGGCGCCGGGCCGTGCCGCCGGGGACGAGTCCCGCGACGGGGACCGGCACGGTCGTCGCTCCGGTGCCGGTGAACGTCGCGATGACGGTGCCGGAGGCGAGCCGCGCGCTCACGGAGCCCCGGTCGAGGAGCACGGCGGTCGCGGTGGCGGCGGCGCCGAGGACGAGCGCGCCGGCGACGAGTCCCGCCAGGCCGGCGCGGGAGACCACGCGGCGGCGGACCTCGGGGGAGTGGCGCGGGGCTCCGCGGTCGCGGGAGGACGGCCGGGCGCTGTGCCGTCCGTGCTCAGCCGGCGGACGCAGGGGCTCCGGGGGCGGCGTGCCGTCCGACGAGCGGTGCGCGCCGCTCACGGGGCGACCTCCGCGGGGCGGCGCCAGATGGCGATCAGGAGCGCGCCCACGATGACCGCGCCGCCCGCGGCGAAGAGCGCGAACCGCGCCTCCGGGTGGGCGAGGCCGATACTCGGCCAGCCCAGCAGCGGCACCACCGAGCTTTCGCGCCAGATCCGCTCGTCCGCGATCGTCACGATCCACGGGTCGGCCGACTCGTTGTTGTCGCCCTTGGTGGTGAGCGCCAGCTGGCCGGGCTCGCGGCCGCGGAGGGCCGCAGCCTCCTCCTCGGAGTAGACGAGGGTGACGCGGTGGATGACGCGGCGGCCCGGATCGTCCGGGTCGGTGAAGACGATCACGTCGCCGGCGCGGATCGCGGCCTGGTCGACGGGCAGGGTGACGGCGAGGGAGCCGACGGGCATCCCGGGCGCCATCGAGTTCGACAGCACCGGCACGAGCCGCACGAGACCGAGCGCGGAGAGGACGAAGACGGCGATGCCGGCGACGGCCACGATCGTGACCAGTCCGCCGAGGAGAGCGCGGAGGGCCTTCACGCCTGCTCCCTCCGGTGACGACGGCGCGCCGCCGCGGCGAGCAGGGCGCCCGAGCCGAGGGCGAGCATCCCGCCCAGGAGCGCAGCGCCCAGATCGCGGCCGGTGACGGCCAGCCCGCCGCCCGCCGCTCCGGGGAAGGAGCCGGGGCCGGGCGTCGCGGAGGGATCCTCCTCCGTCGTGCCCACGAGCACCCGCAGCGACGCCGCCGCGAGCTCGGTCCCGTTGCCGGCCGACTCCGGGAACAGGACGCGGACGCGCACGCCCACGGTGGCCCCGCGCTCGAGCGGACGCACGCCGTCGAGCCGGCCGAGCGTCGCCGCGGGCCCGGATCCGAGCGGCACAGCGTCGTCGGGGCAGAGGTAGCGCTCGACCGTGCGCTCCCCGTCGACGACCTCGGCGACCGTGAACGCCGAGTCGCAGAGCTCGACGGACAGCTGGAGGCCGTCGCGCGGGTCCTGCGCCAGCGTCCCTCCGTCGACCGCGAAGGCCACGGAGACCCCCTGCGGCGACAAGCCGGTGCTGGTCACCTCGACCGCCCACTCGGCGCGGTCGCCCGGAGCGAGGTCGGTGAGGGATCCGGGCGCCGAGAGCTCGCGCACGTCGAGCACGCCGACGGGCTCGGCGCTCGCCGCGGGCGCGAGGAGCACCACCGCGAGGACGGCGACGAGCGCACGGGCGTGGGGCATGGGGACGACTCCGGGAGGAAAGGGGGATGCCTCCGCCCCGCGCCGGTGGCGGCCGGGCAGGACGGAGGCGGTGGGGGACGGTCTACTTCTGGATGCCGGCGCGCTGGATCGCGGCGGCCGTGAAGGTGACCGTGGCGGAGGCGTTCTCGTACGCGTTGTCGGCCGCCGTCGGCAGGACGAGCTCGATCAGCGTGTTCAGCGTCACGTCACCGGCGTCCGAGGGGAAGGTCCCGGTCGCGGTGGGGGTGATGCCGAAGTTCGCCGGGGTGAAGTCGACCGCGCCGGCCTGGCCGCCGATGGACGACAGCTTGCCGGATCCGGTGACCGTGGTGGTCCCGCTGCAGGAGTACGGGCCCGCCGGAGTCGTGGTGGGGGCGGTCGTCCAGGCGGTGGAGCAGGTCAGCAGGCGGTAGTCGAGGCCGTTCGGGCCGGAGACGAGAGACTGGCCGACACGGTTCTGGTCGGTGGTGTCGGATCCCACGACGTCGTTGGTGACGGCCTGCGAGAAGCGCACCGACGAGACGAGGTCGCCGTCGTTGGTGGCGTTCGGCAGGACGATCGTCACCGGGCGCTGGATGGTGTCTCCGGGCGCGATGTCCGTCACGATGAAGGTGCCGTCGAGGTTGATGTCGAGCTGTCCGGCGTCCGCGGTGACGCTGGCGGTCCCGGAGTCGGTGAACACGGCGAAGGCGCCGGCGCCGGCGAGGGCTCCCGCGGCGAGGAGGACGCCGCCGGTGAGGGCGATCTTCTTCCAGGGGCTGCGACGGGTGGGTGCTGTGGTGGTCATGGCGACCGTTCCTTTCTGGTGGGTGGTGCCCGGTGCGGGCGTGGTCTCCCTCACGAGGACACGTGCAGGACGAGAGGGGTGTCGGCGGGGAGGCATCAGCAGCCTCCGGCGGTGGTGACGGCCGGCTGGGCGACGGCGATCGAGGCGGCGGACGCGACTCCGAGCCAGCGCTGCAGGTCCGGGCGGACCCGCCACTGGTAGCTGCGGCCCTCGCCGACCCGGTCGTCGGTGAAGCTCGTCGCGGAGGCGGCGGGCGCCGCGATCACGGTCCAGGGGCCGGGCGTCGTCCCCGCGAGGCGGCGCTCGAGGGTCCAGCCGGTCGCTCCGGCGGCGGCCGACCAGCTCACGAGGGTGCTCGGCCGACCGGCCGTGCAGCTCGCGACGGGCGTGGCGACCACGGAGGAGCTGGTCCAGGCGCCGAGCCCGACCGCTCCGCTCGTGCTGCCGGTGCCGGAGAATCCGCGCCGGACGAGGGGAGCGGGATCGACCCAGACCGTGATCGTGCCACCCGCTGTGAGCGCGCCGTCCGTGACCGTGTACGCGATCGTCGCGCTCCCGGTCCAGCCGTCGGCCGCGGGCGTGTAGGTGCACGTGGATCCTGAGCAGGAGAAGGTGCCGCGCAGCCCGGCCGGGACACTCGTGCCGGCCAGGGCGAGGGTCGTGCCCGCGTCTTCGTCGGTGTCGTTCGCGAGCGGAGCGACGGTGACGGCGGGGCCGGCGGTGGTCGCGACCACGCGGTCGGGTCGGGCGACCGGCGCGCGGTTCAGCGCGGTGACGGTGACCGTGACCCGCACGTTCCAGGTGCCGTACTGGCCCGAGAGGGAGTAGTCGAAGACGTCGGTGCCGACGAAGGCGGCGATCGGGCGGTAGGTGCACTGGCCGCGGGTCGCTCCGCTCGCGACGCAGGAGACGGACCCCTGCACGGGAGTGGCGGGGGCGGGGGTCGCCGCGCCTCCGATCGCCTTCGGGGTCGCCGAGAGCTGCGCGCGCGAGAAGGTCGCTCCGGTCGCGGCGGGCCCGTCGTTCGCGAGCACGTCGATCACGACCGATCCGCCCTGCACGACCGTCGCGGCGTCGGCCGCCGGATCGGGGATCACCGAGATGCTCACCGAGGCCGTGCGGGTGAAGGCCCCGCCGGTCGGGCCGGTCGCCGTCGCCGTGGCGGTGTTGGCGATCGTGCCGGCGGTGACGTCGGCGGCGGTGGTCGTGTAGGCGGCGGTCGCGGTGACGACCTGGCCGGGCAGCAGTCGTCCGGAAGTGCCCGGCCAGGAGTAGGTGAGAGCGGAGAGCCCGCTCTTGGGGTCGCTGATCGCGACCGCGGTGAGGGTGGTGGTGCCGGTGTTGGTCGCGCGGAAGGTGTAGGTCACCACGGTGCCGGCGGCGCTGATGAAGGCGGGGTTCGCGGTCTTGGTGAGCGCGAGGTCGTTCGTGCGGGTGATCGTCACCGTCCGCGAGGCGGTGGCCGTGACGGCGGCGCCCGTCGGAGGGGTGCCGGTCGCGGTGGCGGTGTTGAGGACCTGGCCCGCGTCGACGTCGGCCTGCGTGAGTGTGTACGAGGCGGTCGCCGTGACCGACTGGCCGATCTCGAGGCGCCCGGCGGTCCCCGGCCACGAGTAGGCGAGCGCGGAGAGACCGCTCTTGGGGTCGGTGACCGCGACGGCGCTCAGCCCGGTGTTGCCGGTGTTGGTGGCGGTGAAGCTGTAGGAGACGGTCGAGCCCACGGCGGCGCCGGTCGGGATCGTGCCGTTCTTCGTCAGCGAGATCGAGGGCGCGTAGCGGATCGGCGTGGCGGCCGTGGAGGTCGCGGTGACCGTCACGGGCGCGGCGGCCAGGGTGCGGCCGGAGACGGTCGCCGTGTTGACGAGCGACGTGTTCTTGTCGATGTCGGTCTGAAGGACCGTGTACGGCGCCGACGTGAAGGTCGCGCTCGCTCCGGGGGCGAGCTGCGTCGAGGCGGGCGTGATGCCGGTGACCTTCGGGTCGGCGACGGCGACCGTCTGCAGTGTGACGTTGCCGGAGTTGAGGGCGAGGAAGGAGTAGCGGATCTGCTCTCCGGCGTCGGCCTGGGCGTTGCCGTTCGTGTCGGTGAGCAGGGCGGTCTTGGTGAGGGTCAGAGCGGGAGCCGGGGCGGCGATGGGGGCGGTGACGGTGGCGGTCCTGCTCGTGACGGGGGTCGTCGTCACGACGTTCGAGATCGTCTCCGTCTTCGTCGCTGCGGCGGTAGCCGTGTTGACGAACGAGCCGGCCACCGCTTCGGCGGCCGTGACCGTATGGGATCCCGTGCAGATGGTGGAGGCGAGCGGGAGCAGGCTCGTCGTCGGACAGGAGATGCTCGCGGCCTTCGGGTCCGTGACGACGATGCCGGTGAGCGTGCCCCGGATAGACCCGTTCGTGACGACGAACTGGTAAGGGATGACGGATCCCTCGGCGTAGGCGACGGGCTGCGTGGTGGTGCGGTCGATCTGCTTGACCAGAGTGATGTCGTCGAGAGTGTTGATGGACGAGACGGAGACGTTGCGGACGAGGTGGGTGTCGTTCGATCCACCGGTGGACGCCGTGAAGCCGAGCTTGTAGGTCGAGGGCGCTGCGGTCGGCATCGTGAACTGCATCAGCTGCGTCAGCGCGGAGGCGGCCATTCCCGCCGAGGTGCCCCAGTAGACCGTGACGACGGGGGAGGCCGTGGCGGACACGGTGATCCGCACGGTCCTGCCGTAGCTCGCGGGCGGATTGCCCGACGAGACGGTGATCGGGGTGCGGACGGAGGTGAGCGTCGGCGGCGGCGCGGCCTGCAGGAAGCAGTAGCCGGTCTGGCCCTGGCCTGCACCGCGGGCGACGATCTGATTCGCGACCTGGCCCTGGCCTGAGCCGGAGGGGCACCCGAATCCGAGTCCGTAGGTGGGCGGGGCGTTGGGTGTCGTGCTCTGCGTGGGAGGTCTGGCCGAGAAGTTCCCGTAGGCGTCGATGCCGATGCCGAGATAGCCGCCGTTCACACCCTCGACGGTCGCGGACTGACCGTAGCCGAGCGAGCCGCCAGGGGCTCCGGCCGCCGTCAGGGACTTCGAGCCGTCCGTGAGGAAGAAGCCGATGCCGTCTGCTCCGAGGAGGCCGAGGGCGGAGCTGTACTGGTACTGGTCGAACTGGACGTCGATGCCGCCCATCGCGGGGATCGGCCGGTTGAAGACCGCGCCGCCCTTGGCGTTGTTCCGGGCGTCGGTGAGCTGCAGGAAGCCCGGACTCGTCGCGGCGGCGGGGGCCTGAGTCCGGTTGGCGCAGACGCCGAGATTCGAGGAGCCGGTCGGCGGAGCAGTGGTCGCCGCCGTGATGCAGGCGCCGTCGAGCGCCTGCCACGCCGAGTCCGCGACGCTGGTGCCGCCGAACCCCTCCTGGAGCAGGACCGTGGCCGCGGCGGCCCTCGACGCGGGCAGGACCACGAGGACGGCGGCGAGCAGGAGCAGCACGAGGCCGAGGGCGATCGAGCGGTCGGGGCTCGGCCGGGCATGCGCGTTCGACACGGATCGACCTCCCCCCGGGGCGCCTCGCCGGGCCTTCCGGATGGAGCGGGATCACGATAGGTCGCGGCTCGGAGTCGCCCTGTCCCCCTGAGACGGGACGTGGGCGGCGGACGACGGACCCCCGATCCGGTGGGCACGCAGAAGGGGAAGAGCGAGCGCTGAACCAACGCTCAGGTGGTGTCCAGAAAACGCGACCTATCCGGGGGTCCCCCGCGAGAGTGTTGACGTGCGCACGGCCCTCGCGCCGGGCTCAGGGCGGCCTGGATCCGTGCCGGCCCCGCGGGACCCCGGAGTTCCGCCACCGACACGATGCGGTTCCGCTCCCGTGGCGGGCATCTCCGGAGCAGTGGCGCGAGATAGCGCTCTCACCAGAACCTTCTCCGGATCGCTCCGCCGCTCCACGCCAGGTGGGAGCGCCGCCGCGGGTGTCCCTGAAGCGGGTCTGGTGGTCGCGCCGCGGACGCGGGAGGATGCACTCGCGCCTGCCCGCCCGCACGGTCCCCCGAAGGACCGCACCGCGCCCCCTCCACGGTGGTCCGATCCGGACCGCAGCACCCCCCTCACTCCTTCCGGTCAGGCTCCGCCGACCGAGCAGCCCTCTCCACGTCGGGATCCCATGTCCTCTCCTGCGCGCCACAGCCGCCGTCTCGTCCTCACCGGAGCCGCCCTCGGCGTCGGATCCGCCTTCGCCTACGCGATGACCGCGTCCGCGGCGCCCGACTACAGCGTGATCCCGCCGCTGCCCAACGAGCTCGGGCGCAGCGACACGGCGATCTCGCGCGTGGGGAAGAAGCCGTACCAGATCATCGACGTGATGATCGGCACCGACCGCGCGCGGCTCTTCGTCCCGCACACCGCGGTCCCCTCGCAGCGGATCGGCCGGGTCGTCTACTGGTACTACCACGCCAACGGGAGCACCTACGCGGCCCTGTCCGGCGCCTACCAGTACAGCGCCGACCAGGCCGTCGACAAGGGCGTCATCTCGATCTGCCCGAACTACGGCGGCAGCATCTACACGAACAAGCGGGCCGTCGCCATGCAGGTGGACGCGGTCGCCTGGTTCCAGAAGACGTGGCGGATCGGCGCGAGCTTCCTCCGCTCGAACTCCGGCGGTGGCGCACTGCTCTGCTGGGCGTACGGCAACAAGCTGGTCCCCGAGATCCGCGGCGCGTACCACGCGGCCGGCGTCTACGACATGGCCGACATGGCCCGCCGCGATCCGGGGCGCGTCCTGCCGGACTACGACAACGACCCCTCGACGATCCCGGCGACCGACCCCGCGCTGCTGCCGCAGGCCTCGTGGGCGGGGGCGCGGATCCGCACGACCGGCTCGACGGAGGACGTTCTCGTCCCGATCGCCGTGCACGGAGGGGCCTGGGTCGCGCTCGCGAAGCCCGTGGCGAAGGAGGCCGTGGTCCTCTACACGCCGACCGACGGCGCTCCGAACGGCCACAACGTGCCGAGCCTGACGAACAAGGACATGCTCGACACGTTCGACCGCTGGCTCGCGGAGCAGCCGGTCGTTCCGCTGCCCGACGAGCCCGCCTCGTCGATCCCCGGCGAGGGCACCTACCAGAACTCCTCGCCGCTCATCACGACCGCGGGCACCTGGAGCACGATCTCCTCCTCCGCCGACAGTGGTGGGAGCATCAGCTACTCCAGCTCGGCCGGCGCGTCCGCGAGCTTCCGCTTCTCGGGCACGGGCGTCAGCTGGGTGAGCCGGATGACGGCGACCTCCGGCATCAACGAGGTGCTGCTCGACGGCGTCCTCGTCGCCACCGTCGACCGCTACAGCCCCACGACCCGCTCGGGTCAGACGGTCTGGACGAGCGGGCCGATCGCCGCCGGCACCCACACGGTCACGATCCGCCGGGGGACGACGCGCAACCCGGCGTCCACCGGATCCACGCTGATCCTGGACGCCTTCGTCGTGACCGCGGGGACCGTCTCCACGTCGACCCCCACCCCCACCGCGACGGCGTCTCCGACCAGCACGCCGACGCCGACGCCGACGGACACGCCGACGCCCACCGACACGCCGACTCCGACCGAGACCCCGACGGCCACCTCCACGCCCACCCCGACCTCGACGCTGCCGGCGGCGGGGACGTACCAGAACGGAGCCGCCGTCATCGCGACGGTCGGCACCTGGGCGACGCTCTCGAGCACCGCCGACAGCGGCGGCAGCATCTCGTACTCCAGCACCTCCACGGCCTCGGCGACCCTCCGCTTCCGGGGCACGAAGGTCAGCTGGGTGAGCCGGATCACCCCGACCTCCGGCATCAACGAGGTCCTGATCGACGGCGTGCTCGTCGCCTCCGTCGACCGCTACAGCGCCACGA
The DNA here is from genome assembly GCF_002931595.1 of Rathayibacter sp. AY2B9. Classification (NCBI taxonomy): domain Bacteria; kingdom Bacillati; phylum Actinomycetota; class Actinomycetes; order Micrococcales; family Microbacteriaceae; genus Rathayibacter; species Rathayibacter sp. AY2B9. The sequence continues at coordinate 1,306 of NZ_PSUB01000008.1, read as the reverse complement.
ACCGCTCGGCCCGCACCGTGTTCACCAGCAGCACCCTCAGCGCCGGCGAGCACACCATCACCATCCGCCGCGGCAGCAAGCGCAACGCCGCCTCCACGGGCAACTCGCTGATCCTGGACGCCTTCGTCGTCGTGTGAGCCGCTCGGGCACCCGAGCCGCCCGCGTGATTCCGGACAGAGGACGCTGGCGGGCTCGGAGGGTCGGGTGTGCGGGGGCTCGTGGAGGGGGCCCTTGTCGCTGAGGCGCTCGCTCGGCGCCCACTGCGTCGAGTCGCCCGTGTCGAGTCGCCCGAGAATGCAGTTGTTTCAGCGTTCTCGGGACCAACTCGGGCACCTCAGCGGGCTTCGCGCGAGGCGGCCCGTGCGAGCATGCGGGGATGAGAACGCTGATCCTCGGAGGCACGGGCTGGCTCGGCGGGCACCTCGCCGCGGAGGCGCTGCGGCGCGGCCACGACGTGACCTGCCTCGTGCGCGGGACGGCCGTGCCCGCGGGGGCGTCCCTCGTCCGGGCCGACCGCGATCGCGAGGACGCCCTCGACGCCGTGGCTGCGGCGTCGTGGGACGCGGTGATCGACGTCTCCTCGACCCCGCAGCACGTCCGCCGATCCGTCCGCGACCTGCGCTGCGGCGCCTACGTCCTCGTCTCGACCACGAGCGTCTACGCCGAGAACGCGGTCGTCGGAGCGGACGAGGACGCCGAGCTGCTCCCTCCCTCCGACGACCCCGCCTCGTACGGCGCCGCGAAGGCCGCCTGCGAGCAGGCCGTGCTGGCCGGATCCGCGCCGTCCCTGATCGCGCGCGCCGGCCTGATCGGCGGCCCCGGCGACCCGACGAGCCGCTCCTCCTACTGGCCCTGGCGCTTCAGCGCGCGGTCCGGGCCCGTGCTGGTGCCGGATGCGCCCGAGCTGCCCACGTCCGTGGTCGACGTGCGGGACCTCGCCGCCTGGCTGGTGGCGTCCGCCGAGGCGCGGGTGGAGGGCGTGATGAACGTCTGCGGGACCCCCGTGCCGTTCGGCGAGCACCTGGCCTGGGCGCGGAGCGGGTCGTCCGCCGAGCCGGTCGCCGTGCCGGAGCAGTGGCTGCTCGAGCGCGGCGTCGGCCAGTGGGCGGGCCCCGGCTCGCTCCCGCTGTGGATCGCGGACCCGGATTGGCGCGGCATGAACGCCCGCTCGACGGCACGGGCCGAAGCCGCGGGCTTCGGGCGCCGCGGGCTCGCCGAGACGCTGCGGGACGCGGCGGCCGCGCACGTGCCGGGACGCGGCGCCGGGCTGGGGGAGGAGCGGGAGCGGGAGCTGCTGGGGGAGTGG